>CANJEJ010000179.1 GCA_947473325.1 Alphaproteobacteria bacterium
GACTGGGATCTGGTCGAAGATTTCCCCAAGCCGCTGATCGCCGCCGTGAACGGCTATGCGCTCGGCGGCGGTTGCGAACTCGCCATGCTCGCCGACTTCGTCATCGCCGGCGATAGCGCGAAATTCGGCTTGCCTGAACTCAAGCTTGGCCTCATTCCCGGCCTTGGTGGCACGCAGCGGCTGGTGCGCGCTGTGGGCAAGCCGCTCGCCATGAAGCTAATCCTGACCGCCGAATTCATCGACGCGCCGACCGCGCTCGCCGCCGGCCTGGTCGCCGAAGTGGTGCCGGCCGCGCAGACGATTTCCCGCGCGCTCGAGCTCGCCGGCAAGGTCGCCGGCATGGCGCCGCTGGCCGCCTGGGCCGCCAAGGAAGCGATCAACCAGGCCTTCGAGACGACGCTGTCGTCCGGTTTGCTGTTCGAACGCAAGTCGACTGTCCAGCTCTATCCGAGCGAGGACAAGCAGGAAGGCATCAAGGCCTTCCTCGAAAAACGCCCACCAGTCTTCAAGGGCAAGTAGCCGTGATCGTCGTCGCCGGCACGGTGCGCCTCGCAGCGGGCGCAATCGACAGGGCCCGTCCGCACATGGAACGAATGATCACCGAGACGCTGCAGGAACAGGGCTGCCGCGCCTATTCCTACGCCGTCGATGTCAGCGACCCGACACTCGTCCATGTCTTCGAGGTCTGGGAGACGCAAGCCCATCTCGACGCCCATTTTCAGACCGACCACATCAAGGCCTGGCGTGCGGCGTGGAGCGCGATCGGCCTCAGTGACCGCAACCTGACACGCTACGAGGTCAGCGCGGCTTCGGCGACCTGAGCACCGCCGTCCCTTTCGTCGCGGCGACGGACGGGGCATCGAGGAAGTCGCGCAGGATTCGGTCGAATTCGTCCGGCATTGTGTCGATGAAGCCGTGGCTCCAATGCGTGATCTCGACCATGCGGCCGTCCTGCATCAGCGGCAGGCCGCGCGGCGACATATGGGCGAGGTCGTCGTCGGGGCTGACGATCAGAATGGGCTGCTTCACCTGCGGCAGCCTGCCTATCACGTCATAGCCATGCGCCGCGCGATGCCCCCAGGGCGTCGCCGGGCCGCCGCGCATGCTCTCGCACATCAGCTTGGTGCGCACCTCGATCGGCACGTCGGGGGTGGAATAGCGCTGCATCTCAAGCCAGCGCTCCGACAGATGCGTGCCGTCATCGCGCAGCTCCCACACTCTCCGCTTCGCCTTCAGCACCGACAACTCTTCCGCCGACCACACCGGTGATGAAATCTGCACAATCCGGCGCACGAGGTCGGGCCGCTGAAGCGCGAGCTCGAGCACCGTCAGCGAACCGGTGTGATAGCCCATGACATCAACCTGCTTGAGGCCGAGGGTGTCGATCAGATGCGCCATGGTGCGTGCGAAATCCTCGATCGTCAGGGCATCCGGCGGAAAAGCCGATTCGCCAAAGCCCGGCGTGTCGGGCGCAATGGCGATGCGGTCACGGCCGACGCGCGTCAGGATCGATTCATAGAGGCGGCCCGAATGCGGGCTGAGATGGAAGCAGACCAGCGGCACCCTGGTGGGATTGGCTGGCTCGACGATCCGGTAATGAAGTTGGCCATAGGGCCCCTCCATGAAGGCGCGGCGGATTGCGCGCCTCGGCTTCGCCGGTGCCGGCGGCACGGCCTTCTTTGTCGTTTTGCCAACATCAGGCGCCGGGGTGTCGAGGAAGCCTCGCACCACGGCGGCGACTTCCTGCGTGTGCACATCGAGCATGCCGTGAGCGTAACCGGGCAATGGATGAATGCGGCCGTTCTGGATCAACGGGGCTGCCTTCTGGGTCAGGAACCAGAGATCGTCCTCGGGATTCAGCACCAGGAGCGGCTGCTTCACCCTGGGTAGCTCATCGATCAGCGGATAGCGGAAGGCGGCGCGGTGCCCCCACCACGACGTGTCGCCGCCCTTGAGTATTTCGGCGACCTGACGATGCGTGTAGATGGCAGGCACGCCCTTCTCGCGCCAGCGCTTGTGGTTGGCGAAGCGGCGTGTGAGATGGCTGCCATCGATTTCGGGAATGTCGGTGGTTGCGGTGCCCATGCGCTCAAGGAAGGGCTTGAGCTCTTCCGGCGTAAAGATCGGCGCCGACACCATCACAACGCGGCGGACGAGTTCGGGCCGCTGCTGGGCGAACTCGACCGCCGTCAACGAGCCCGTGTGATAGCCCATGATGTCGACCTGCTCGAGGCCAAGACGGTCGCAGAGATCGCCCATCGCGGCGGCATAGTCGGCGATCTCGGGCGGCGACGGCGGCGCATCGGAGTCGCCAAAACCCGGCGTGTCCGGCGCAATCGCGACGCGGTCCTTGCCCATCTCGGCGAGCCACAGCGCATAGACGCGTCCCGAGTCAGGACTCAGATGAAAACAGATCAGCGGCACCGTGCCCGGGTTCTGCGGCCGCACGATGCGGATATGCACCTGACCGAAGCGCCCCTCGACATAGTCCCGCGTCACGCCTGTCGGCGTGCGCCAAAACCGCATCATCTGTTCAAAATCGAGCTCTGCCGTCATCGGATGCTCCTACCTGCGCCCACCCTGACAAAAAAAGGGCGCTGCCGGAAGCAGCGCCCTTTCGTTTCCATCACCAACGAGCCTAGTTCAGCTCTACCTTCTCGTAGAGGATCACCTGATTCCACACCGCGAGGTTTTTCGCCCGCTTGTTGAGGCCATAGATCTCCGGGCCGTTTACGAGAAAGAGCAGCAACGCATCGTCGTGCGACTTCTGCATGATCTCCTGCAGCAGCGCCTCGCGCTTGCTTTCATTCATCTCGCTGCTGGCAGCCGTGATAAGCGGCATATGCTCCTCGACGCAAACCGCCTTGGTGCGCTCGCGGCAGGAGAATGTGTCGAGTGGCCGCTGCAGATCCATCAACGGTTCATGGCGGATGGAACGGCCGGTAGCCAATCCCTGCCAAGTGCCATTGTTGATCTTGCTCAGATAGTCGTTAAATGCGAGCTGGCGCAATTCGACGCGGATGCCGATTTTGCTCAGCGCGTCCGCGGCGTAGTTGTAGATCTCGGTGTCCTTGGCGATGCCCCCGACATAGACCTCAGCCACCATGTCAAAGCCGTTGGGGTAGCCCGCTTCCGACAGCAAAGCCTTGGCGCGCGCCGGATCGTAGGGGAAGTCCCTGACCTTCGGGTTGTAGCCAAAGGTGGCGGGCATCGCGAGTTGGTTGGCCGGCTTGGCAAGGCCGTTCAACAGGCCATCGCTGATGGCCTGGCGATCGAGCGCAAGGTTGGCCGCCATACGCACGCGCTTGTCCGCGAAGGGGGAGCCCTTGTCGCCATACTTCTTCGGAAAGTCGTTGGTGAACAGGACCCATGACATCAGGAAGGGCGCTGCGTAAACCACCGCCTTGTGACCCGCCGCCTCGACATTCTTCACCTGTTCGGGCGACAGGGCGACGGCGATATCGACCTGGTCTGAGATCAAGGCCTGCTGCCGCGTCACCTCTTCGCCCAGCACGCGGAAGGAAAGCCGATTCACCTTCGGTTTGCGCCATGCCTGCGGAAAAGCGACGAATTCCGCTTCGGCCTCCGTCCACTTTTCCACCTGCCATGGGCCAGTCGTCACCGGCTTCCGGGCGTAGTCGCCCACGCCCATCTCGGACCATGCCTTTGGTTCGATAAAGAAAATGGTCGCGAGTTGTCGCGCCAGAACCGGCGACGGCACCTTGGTCTTGATTTCAATCGTCAGGTCATCGACCGCACGCGCACCGACAACGTCGGGAATGAAGCGTGCGACCGTGGTCGCCTTGCCGTCGCCGAGCAGCCAGTCGAACGTGCCCTGCACCGCGCGCGCGTCCAGCCTGGCGCCGTTGCTGAACATGACGTCGGGGCGCAGCTTGAACTGCCACGTCGTGGCATCGATAACCTTCCAGGACTCGGCAACCCAGGGCACCGCCTTGCCACTATCATCCACGCGGACAAGTGTGTCGAAGACAGCGCTATAGAAATACTGGCCTGGGCTGTAGGACGCGGCGAAGGGATTGCCAAGCGTCGAGGCGTTCGCGTACATGGCGACGCGCAGCGTGTCCTTCGGCGCCTGCGCCGCAGCAGGCGAAATGACTGCCAAAGTGGCAACCACGCTGCCGGCGGTCGCCACCAGGCGGGCGGCGGAATTGATTGGAAGCATCGGTCCTCCGTTTCTTTGGATAGTGAGGACAGGTTAGACATTTTTCTGATCAACCGATCAACGATATTGTTATCCGGTCAGCCCTGGACGCTTCGCTCCTGCACGGGGATCAGGCGGGCATCGGCGACGGCTGCGATACGATGTGCAAGGCCGGCGAGATATTCGGTGTTCTTCGCGAAGGCGAGAAAGGACTCGACGCTGGCCTGGCGTACAAGCATCACACAGTCCCAGCGTTCGTCCGCTGGACCGACGAGGAACGGTCCTCCTTCGCCGAAGAATGTCAGCGCTCCCCCGCCTGCCTCAAGATGCGGCAGCGTGAGGGCGACGTAACGTTCAAAAGCCGCCGCGCCGCTGATCGGTTCGGACGGTGCCAGATGTGGGTGCGCGCTGTAGTCGGCGACCGGCCTGAAGCGCAGCAGGTTGAGCATCATCACGGGGCCCTTGATGCCGCGCCGGACAAAGTCGCGCCCGCTGTCCTGCGTCGGTTCCAGATAAATGGGTGCCTGGGCTGGATTGATTTTGCGCGCGATCACTTCCGCCGCATCGCGGGCCGCCATGGTGGACGTGTCCAGCGTCATGGCCTCTGGCCAGGACTCATAGGCCAAAGTCTCGATCTCCTCCCAACGCGGATGCACATGGCCCGAAATGTCGCTCGGGCGCGTTTCCGCGCGCTGCCGGTGTTGCGCACGATCGGAACAGATCACTTCGATTTCCAGAAACACGACACCCGCTTCCGTCGCTGATCCGCGCCAACCTGCGCGCGAAGCCGCCACCGGATTGACAGAGTCGGCAATCACACTTTGCCCGTTACGAAGATTCTCCTTTGCGACGCGCTGCGCGACGGCATAGCCCGCCTCGCTACCAGCCACACCGCCCAATGTCTGCTCGATCGTATCGACCCGGAGATGGACGGCGCCGATCTGTCGGGCGAGCGCCCGCGCGATCGTAGTCTTTCCGGTACCCGGCAGCCCGCCGAGGATAATGAGAACCGGGGCCGTCACCGAGCGAGCGACATCGGCGAATGCCAACCGCTCGGCATGCTCGCGGATGTCTCGCGGCCAGTTCGCGACCTGCCGGGCGAAGGCTGCTGCGTCGTCTGCGAAAAGCGCGCGGGTGGCGTCCTCATAGCGCGGCAAATCGCCGGCGATTGCCGTCATGAAGCGATAGGCTGATTCCTGGCGCTGGCGGCGTGAGGGTTCTGCCTTGTCCCGCCGCCGGGCTTCGTCCACCAGCCGGCGCAAGGTGGCCGAGACATTGCGAGACGACCGCATCAGCCAGTCCCATTGCTGCGGCAGCAACGTGACCTCGCGCGGCACGACGCCAAGCGCGGGTCGTCCGCGGCCTGCCGGCGCTTTTGGCTGCTCATCCGGCTGCAGTCGAGCTAGCACGTCAGCGTCGCTGCCGCGAATGTCGAGATCGACCACGCGACCGGTCTGGTCGTCGAAAACCAGGAAGGTGGCGATCGGGTGCGTAGCTATGCTCGCTTTCACGGCCAGGGCTACCTCGCCAAGCGGACCCGTGACGAGGCGTTGCTGATCGTGGAAGGCGGTGAAGCTGGCTTTCAAGGTTTCTTGCATCGCCCCTATTGACCACATAGGCATTGGCGAGTCAATTTCATCCGGGTATTAATAGGAAGGCGGGAAAACCTATGGAATCCATGGAACGCAGGGCCGCGATACTCGCCTGGAAGGAACGTAAGGCCGTCATCGGCATCTTCGCCCTGCGCTGCATGTCCACGGGCGAGGTGTGGGTAGGCAGTTCGCCCACCTTGGACCGGGTACAGAACCGCCTGTGGTTCACGCTGAAGCTGAAAAATGCGAAGCCAACCAGCCTGCAGGCGGCCTGGGACAATCATGGCGAATCGGCACTCAACTTCGAGCAACTGGAACAGATCGAAGAGAAGAACATCGCCTTTAGCCAGCGAGCTACCCTGCTGAAACGGCGCGATTTCTGGGCGGCGAAACTGGGGGCAATCGCGATCTAGCGACGACGTGTGGACTTGGCACGCGACGGGGTGGTGCGTTCCTTCGTCACGACCGGGGTGCGGCGCGCCGGCGGCTTCTTCGGTTTTGCTGCCGCAGCCGCCAGCGCAATGGCTATCGACTTTCGCGCCCAGCTTCGCATCTCATCCGCATCCTCAAACAGGTCTTCCGGCACGGTGTGATAAGGCATCACCATCCGCCGCCCCTTCCCTTCATAGGTGAAGGGATCGCTGCCCGCCTCTTCGTAGGCGGCCCGGTTGCTGTCATCGGTCTTCAGGAAGAAACGCTCATCGGCAATCAGGCCGAACATGGCGCCGTCCTTGAAGAAGCCGACGCCGCCGAACATCGAACGCGCCACCACCTCGAGTGGCTCGAGGAGATCAAGGATATGGGCGCGCAGCGCGTCGTGGCGGGCCATGCTATTCGCGCAGCAGGTTGCGGGTGGATTCCGGCAGCGCCACAGTGAGGCCGTCAAGTGCGTCGCTCAGCACGATCTGGCAGCCAAGCCGTGAGGTGCGCGTCAGACCGAAGGCAAGGTCGAGCATGTCTTCCTCGTCCGCGCTGGGCGGCGGCAGCCTGCCATACATTGCTGGATCAACGATGACATGGCAGGTCGAGCAGGCCATCGCGCCTTCGCAGGCGCCTTCAATAGGAATGCCGGCGCGATGCGCCACGACGAGGATGGTCTCGCCACTCTTCGTCTCCACATCCTTGCGGGTACCGCCGGGCAGGATGAAGGTCATCTTGCTCATGGCGCTCAGGAGACCTTCCCAGCCGCCGCGTCGCGCTGCAGGCGGCGCGCGGCCGTGATCAGCGCGCTGGCGGCACGGTCGACCTCAGCCTCAGTGGTAAAGCGGCCGAGGCCGAATCGGATCGAACTGGCAGCCTGCGCATCGCTCAGGCCTAGTGCACGCAGCACATAAGACGGCTCGACCTCGGCCGAGGTGCAGGCCGATCCGGTGGACGCGGCGACATCGGCGGCGACAGCTTCCAGCAGGTCTCCCGCATCGATTCCATCGAAGCGATAATTCAGGTTTCCCGGGATGCGCTGGTTGGGGTGCCCGTTAAGCTGCACAGGCAGCGAGACGCCGAGCGCCCAGGACAGGCGCCTCGCCTGAAAGTCGATGCGCGTCGCCTCGTTGGCCATCTCTTCTTTTGCGATGGCGCAGGCGGCGCCCATGCCGATGCAAAGCGGCGCCGGCAAGGTGCCGGACCGCAGGCCCCGCTCCTGCCCGCCACCGGAAAACAGCGGCTCCAGCCGCACGCGCGGGCGGCGGCGGACGTAGAGC
>CANJEJ010000180.1 GCA_947473325.1 Alphaproteobacteria bacterium
AGCCGTCGGCGGCGGCGATCTGCCGGGCGAGTTCGTCCAGCGCGCGGGGCGCGCTGCCCGCCGGATAGGCGAAATGGGGCTTGAAGGGGCGGGGCAGGTCCAGCGCAAGCGGATCGACCAGCGTGGCGCGCAGGCCCATGGCGCCAAGCCGGGCCATGCAGGCCCGGGCCACCCGCAACCCCAGCCGCGGCGGCCGTGGCGGCGCGCTGTCGCGGACCGTTCCAAGAAAGACGAGAATATCCAGGGTCATGATGGGCGGGACCGGTGCTGTCGCGGGGGGAAGGCGCCGGCAGTATCGCCGCACAGGGCCTGGACGAACAGGCCAGCCGCGCTGCCGGCGTTCACGTCCCCCGCCGTTTCGCCCGCGCCGTCGGCGGCGCGCTCAGCGGATCGTCCGGCCACGGGTGGCGCGGATAGCGCCCGCGCAAATCCTTCCGCACCTCGGCATAGCTGCGCGCCCAGAAGCCGGCGAGGTCCTGCGTCACCTGCACCGGGCGGCCGGCGGGCGACAGCAGGTGCAGGGTCAGCGGCACCTTGCCCTGCGCCACCGTGGGCGTTTCCCTTTCGCCGAACATCTCCTGCAGCTTCACGGGCAGGCTCGGCGGCGTGGTGGTGTAGTCGATGCGCAGGTGCGATCCGCTCGGCACAGTCCAGTGCGTCGGCGCCAGCTCGTCCAGTTTCCGCTGCAGGTCCCAGGGGATCAGCGCCGCCAGCGCGGCGGTCAGGTTGATGCGGCCAAAGTCGTCGCGCCGCGTCACGCCGTTCAGGTGATCGGGCAGCCAGGCGGCGAGTGTGCTGAGCAGCGCGGCGTCGCTCACGTCGGGCCAGTCTTCGGGCGCGAGTTTTCGCAGCAGGGCGACGCGCGCCTGCCACTGGCGCAGCTCGTCGGTCCAGGGCAGGCGGTCGAGCCCCTCCGCGCGTATGGCGCCGAGCACGGCGGCGGCCACGTCGGCCTTGTCGGGGTTGGGCAGCGGCTTGTCTTCCAGCACCAGCGCGCCCAGCCGGCGCTGGCGGCGCGCCTTCACCACGCCCTCGCGCGCATCCCATTCGACGAACGCGCGCATCGTCATGCGGTCGGCGAAAATCTCCTCGAGGTCGTCGAGCGCCACCGGCGCGGCAAGGAACACGCGTGCATCCTGGGTGCCGCCGTCGAGCTGCGCGGTGGCGATGAAGTCCTGGCCCGCCAGCGCGTCGGTTTCCGGCACCAGCGCGCCGCGCCCGTTGGACAGCCGGAACTGCCCGCGCGGGCCGCGCCGTTGCCCGATGCGGTCGGGATAGGCGAGCGCGGCGAGCAGGCCGGCGGCCTCGCTCGTCCCCGCGCTGCCCTTCACGCCAAGCTGGCGGCGCAGGTTCTGGGCAAAGGCGCGCACGGCGCGCACTGCGTTGCGGTCGGCATTCGCGGGGCCGTCGCCATCACGGCGCAGGATGTCGAGCCGCGTGCGCAGGTCGACATCGCTGTGGCTGCCGGGGCCGAAGCCGGGGCGGCCGCCGCGAATCACGTCGCGCTCGGCGAGCAGTGCGGCGAGGTCGCAGGCGAGCGCGCGGTGGCCATGCTCCTCGCCGGCGATCACCATGTGGGCAAGCCGTGGGTGCAGGCCGATCTGCGCCATTGCCTGGCCATGCGGCGTGATGCGGCCCGCGTCGTCGAGCGCGCCGAGGTCGGCGAGCAGGCGTCGGGCCTCGGCGAAGGTCGCGGCGGGCGGCGGGTCGAGCCAGGCGAGCGCGGCGGGCTCGGCGCCCCAGGCGGCGAGGTCGAGCGCCAGCGGGGCAAGGTCGGCGGCGGCAATCTCGGGCGGGTGATAGGGCAGCAGCGCGCGGTCTTCGGCCTCCGTCCACAGGCGGTAGCAGGTGCCCGGCGCCAGCCGCCCGGCGCGGCCGCGGCGCTGGTCGGCGGCGGCGCGGCTCACCCGCAGCGTCACCAGCTTGCCCATGCCGCTCGCGGGGTCGAAGCGCGGCAGGCGGCTCAGCCCGCCGTCGATCACCACCGTCACGCCCTCGATGGTCAGGCTCGTTTCGGCGATCGAGGTGGCGAGCACCACCTTGCGCTTGCCGGCGGGCGCGGGGCGGATCGCCGCTTCCTGCTCGGCCTTGGGCAGGGCGCCAAAGAGCGGATGCAGGCTGGTGCCGGGCGGGATGATGCGCTCTTCCAGCTTCGCCACCGCGCGGCGGATCTCGCCCTCGCCGGGCAGGAAGGCGAGGATGTCGCCCTGCGTGTCGACCAGCGCGCGGCGCACGGCAACGGCGACGGCCTCGGCCACGTCGTCGGGCGCCGGCTTGTCGAGGAACTTCGTGGCGACGGGGAAGACGCGGCCCTCGGCGCGGATGACGGGTGCGTTACCCAGCAGCTTCGACACCGCGGCGCCGTCCAGCGTCGCCGACATCACAATGATGCGAAGGTCGGAGCGCAGCGCCGCCTGCACCTCGCGGGCCAGCGCGAGGCCCAGGTCGGCGTTCAGGCTGCGCTCGTGGAACTCGTCGAAGATGACGACGCCGACACCGGCAAGGTCGGGGTCCGATTGCAGCCGGCGGGTCAGGATGCCCTCGGTGACGACCTCGATGCGGGTCTTGCCGCTCACCTGGCTCTCCAGCCGGACGCGATAGCCGACCGTGCCGCCCACCTCTTCGCCGCGCAAGGATGCCATGCGGCTTGCCGCCGCCCGGGTGGCAAGCCGGCGCGGCTCCAGCATCAGGATCGATTTTCCCGCCAGCCAGGGCGCGTCGAGCAGGGCGAGCGGCACCAGCGTCGTCTTGCCCGCGCCGGGCGGCGCCTCCAGCACCGCGCAAGCATTGTCCGCCAGCGCCGCGACCAGGTCGGGCAGCACGGCGGAGACGGGCAGGGTGGGAAGCGCGGTCACGGGGTGTTCATGCCACGGTTTCCCCGCCGGACCCAAGTCTCGGCAGGGTGCCCCTTTAGAATCCCTGCTCTTGACGGGACGGGCGCGGATCGGGAGCATCGGCGCAAACCGGACACAGGGAGCCCCCATGAACCTCGCCGCCACCGCCCGCCGCAGCAAGTCGCAGAAGATCCGCGAGAAGCTCGACTATCCCGTCATCGACGCCGACGGCCACATGCTCGAGGTCGAGCCCGTGCTGCTCGACTTCCTCAAGGTGGTGGGCGGGCCCCGGATCGTGCAGCGCTACGTCGACATGCTGTCGGGCGGCAGCCTGTGGGGCTGGTACAAGGCAACGCCCGAGGAACGCGTGGCGGCGCGCATCAAGCGGGCGCCCTTCTGGTTCTTCCCCGCGGCCAACACGCTGGACCGCGCCACGTCGATGTTCCCCGGCCTGATGCGCTCGCGGCTCGACGAATTCGGCATCGACTTCTCCTTCATCTACCCGACGCTCGCCATCCTGTTCGCCGGCATGGACGACGAGGAGATGCGCAAGGCGGTGACGCGCGCCATCAACACGATGAACGCCGAGCTCTACGCCCCGCACAAGGACCGCCTGACGCCCGCCGCCGTCATCCCCATGCACACGCCGCAGGAGGCGCTTGACGAGCTCAACTTTGCCGTCGGCACGCTCGGCATGAAGGCGGCGATGGTGGAAGGCGTGGTGCGGCGCCCGATCACCGGCAAGGCCGGCTCGCGCGACCTCGCCTCCGCCACGGCCAGCTACTGGATCGATCCGCTGGCGCTCGATTCGCCCTATGACTATGACCCGGTGTGGCAGCGCTTCACCGAGCTCGGCGTCGCGCCGACCATGCACACGAGCACGATGGGCTGGGTCGACCGCACCTCGATCTCCAACGTCACCTACAACCACATCGGCCATTTCGCGGCGGGCGCGCATGCCTTCTGCAAGGCACTGGTGCTGGGCGGCGTGACGCACCGCTTCCCGACGCTGAAGTTCGGCTTCCTCGAATGCGGCGTCGGCTGGGCGGCGAGCCTCTACAACGACCTGATCGAGCACTGGGAAAAGCGCAACGTGCCGGCGCTGAAGCGCCACCTCGACCCGGCGCGCATCGACCGCGCGCTGCTGGTCGAGATGGCGAAGCAGCATGGCGGCCCGCACATGCAGAAGCATCTCGCGGCGATCGCCAAGGACGACGGCTATTTCTACGAATGGCCGGCCGAGACCGACGAGGCGGCGATGGACGACTTCGCCGCCGTCGGCATCCAGAACGAGCACGACATCTACGACCGCTTCGTCAAGAACTTCTACTTCGGCTGCGAATCCGACGACCGCATCCTCGCCTGGGCGTTCAACGAAAAGCTCAACCAGTTCGGCGCCCAGTTCAAGGTGCTGCTCGGCTCGGACATCGGCCATATGGACGTGACCGATGCGCGCAAGGTGATCAAGACCGCCTGGAGCCTCGTCGACGAAGGCTCGCTCACCAACGCCAACTTCCGCGACCTTGTCTTCACCAACCCGGTCGAGATGCACGGCGGCATGAACCCCAACCTGTTCAAGGGCACGGCGGTGGAAGACGCCGCCGGCAAGCTGCTCAAGGACATCAAGGCCCGCGAAAAGGCCGCGGCGAAATAGTTCGCCAGCCGTACGGACGCCGGGCGGGATGGCCGCCCGGCGCCGCGCCCCTCAGGCTGCCGAGCCGAACTGGCTGAAGCGGATGCGGAAGACCTGGCGGGCGACGATGACGACCGACAGGATCATCAGCATCAGCAGCACCGAGGCTGCGGCGAGCAGGCCCTGCTCGCCCGAGGTGTAATAGTCGAACATCACGACGCTGAGCACCGCGTTGCCACGCCCGACGAGCAGGATCGACATGCCGAGCTCGCGCACGAAGGTCATGAACATCAGCAGCCAGGCGGCGGCGAGCGCCGGCTTCATCAGCGGCAGGATGATGCGGCCGAAGATGGTGAGCCAGCCGGCGCCGGTCATGCGCGCCGCTTCCTCGAACTCGTTGCTCATCTGGATGAGCCCGCCCGACACGGTGCGCAGTGCCACCGGCAGGTAGCGCGTGATGTAGGCGACCGCGAGGATCAGCACCGTGCCATAGATCGGCAGCGGCACCACGATCCAGGCCCACAGCAGGGCGAGGCCGAGCACGGTGGAGGGGAAGGAGATCGGCAGCATCGCCACGCCCTCGATCAATCCGCGTCCCCGCAGTTTCGACTTGATGGCGATGAAGCCGACGACGGCAGCGAGCAGCACGCAGACCGCGCCGCCGATGGCGGCCAGCCCCAGGCTGTTGATCATGGCGTCGATCAGGCGCGGATGGGCGAAGAGGCGCGGGTAGTTGTCGAGCGTGAGCCGGTTGAACATCGCCCAGGAGAAACGGCCGAAGAAGCCGAGGAAGCTGCCCAGCACCAGCACGCCGAAGGGCAGGAAGACCGTGAAGAAGAAGAACACCCAGCAGCCCGCCGCGCTCACCCAGCGCCAGGGCCCAAGGTCGGTGACGGCGGCGCGGTGGCCCTTGCCCTTCACCGTCTCGTAGCGCTCCGTCCGCCGCGTCAGCCGGCGGTAGAGGTAGACCAGCAGCAGCGTGGCGCCGAGCAGGCTGGTGGCGAGCGCGGTGCCCAGGCCGTAGTCGGCCGGCACCCGCACCCCGATCGCGTGATAGATCAGCGACGGATAGGTGTAGATGCCCTTGGGCGCCCCCAGCATCTGCGGGATGTCGAAGGATTCGAGCCCGATGACGAAGAGGAGCACGCTGGCCGAGGCGATGGCGGGCAGGGCAAGGGGAAGCGTGATGCGGCGCAGGATGCGGAGCGTGCGCGCCCCGGTCATGCGGGCGGCTTCCTCCATGCTCGAATCCATGGTGGCAAAGGCCGGTGCGATGATGAGGAAGGCGAGCGGTGCGACATAGAGGCTCTGCACGAAGATCATGCCGCCCATCGAGTTGACGTCGAAGGGCGGGGTCTCAAGGCCGAGCGCCCACATCAGCACGATGTTGATCAGCCCGCGCCGCGGCGACAGCAGCATGGTCCAGGCGAACACCGCCATGATCAGCGGGAACAGGAACAGCACCAGCGTCAGGAATTCGAACACCGCGCGGCCCGGCGTGTTGGTGCGGGTGATGATCCAGGCGAGCAGCGTGCCGAGTGTGATGGCGCCCATCGTCTGTCCGGCGGCGAATACCAGCGTGTTCTTGATCGTGCGCAGGATGTTGGGCTCGCCATAGGCATCGATGTAGTTGGCGAAGGTGAAATGCCCGACCTCGAACGGCGTGCCGGTACGAAACGACCCCACCAGCAGCCAGGCGATGGGATAGAGCGCGAGAAACGCGACAAGCAGCCCGACAGCCACCATGACGATGGGGCCGACCGGTAGCCGGCTGCGGCGCGCGGCCGGGGGCAGGGCGGTCATCGTCACGGGGCGATCCTCACGCCGGCAGCACCAGCATGCGGTCGGCGGGCAGCCGCACCGATACCGTGTCGCCCCGCGCGTGGTCGGCCTGGGCAGGCGCATGGGCGACCAGCATGTGCGGCCCGGCCTCGAGTTCAAGGATGGTGTGGGTGCCCATGAACATGCTGGTGCGCACGCGGGCGGGCAGCGCATCCGGCGCCTCGCCGGCGGCGATGATGATGTCCTCGGGGCGCACGGTCAGCGTGGCGCGGCTGCCTTGCGCCAGCGCGCCAGCCTCGGCGCGCAAGGTCCGGCCGTCGAGCGTGACGCTGTCGCGGCCGGCCACGGTGACGGGCAGGAAGTTGGTCCAGCCGACGAATTCGGCGACAAAGCGGTCGGCCGGGCGCTGGTAGATGTCGCGCGGGCTTCCCGCCTGGACGATGCGGCCCTGGTTCATCACCATCACCACGTCGCTCATCGCAAGCGCCTCGGCCTGGTCATGGGTGACGAAGAGCGTGGTCATGCGCAGGCGCTGCTGCAGGTCGCGGATCTCGCCGCGCATGTCCTCGCGCAGCTTGGCGTCGAGGTTGGAAAGGGGCTCGTCGAGCAGGAGGATGCGCGGCTGGAAGACGATGGCGCGGGCGAGCGCGACGCGCTGCTGCTGGCCGCCGGAAAGCTGAGCCGGATAGCGTTCGGCGAGATGGTCGAGGCGCACAAGCTTCAGCGCTTCGATCACGCGGTTCTTCGTTTCCTCGCGGCCGAGCTTGCGGATGCCGAGCGGGAAGGCGACGTTGCCCGCCACCGTCATGTGCGGCCAGATGGCATAGGACTGGAACACCATGCCGATCTCGCGCCGCTCGGCGGGAATGGCGATGCCGCTGGCGCTGTCATAGACCGTCTCGCCGCCCAGCGTGATGCGGCCGGCGGTCGGCGTCTCCAGCCCCGCGACCATGCGCAGCGTCGTCGTCTTGCCGCAGCCGGACGGGCCGAGGAAGGTGGCAAGCGCGCCATCGGGAATCGAGAAATCCACGCCATCGACGGCGCGCGTCGGGCCGAAGGCCTTGACCAGCGAGGTTACGGCGAGATCGACCATGGTGTGTGTTCCGTCGGCAGAAACCAAAGCGGCGCGGGAGTATGTCTCCCGCGCCGCCGGGTGTCTTCCTCGTCCTGGGGTTAGCGGACGAAGTAT
>CANJEJ010000181.1 GCA_947473325.1 Alphaproteobacteria bacterium
TGATGATCAACCAGGAACTGCCGCCCGCCTCGATCGTGCCCAACCCCTATGACGACTTCGTCTATGACTGGGACGCCTATTACAACAACGAGCCCTTCTACTACGCCTTCCGCCACCAGGACCTGACCAAGCTGTTCGTCGACGCGGGCTTCAAGAAGGACAAGTACATCCAGTTCAAGGCGCCGAACCACGGCACCTGGCCGGACAAGCTGTTCGAAGCCTGCGTGCGCGGCGAAGCCGTGCCGCCGGAGGTGCAGAACGGCCAGGCCTGGTTCTCCTTCGGCGCCTGGAAGTAAGACACCGCTTCACCTCGACCCTGCGGGCCGGCATGTCCGGCCCGCTTTCTTTCCAACGCACCTCACCTGACGAAAGGACTATCCATGGCAGCGCCGGTTACTTTGCCGCGCCGGTCCAAGGGACCGAAACCGCAATTCTTCCGCGACCCGGCACTCGACCACCTGCTCGCCATGGTGGTCGCGCTGACCGGCGAATTGTCGGTCGCGATCGAACGCCATGACACGCTGGAACGCCTGCTCGACAAGGGCGGCGTGCTGAAGCGCAGCGCCATCGAGGCCTTTCGTCCCGACGACACGGTGGAGACCGAGCGCTTCAAGACCCGCGACGACCTGATCGGCCGCGTCTTCCACATCCTGCACGAGCAGGCGGAGCTGGCGCAGACGATGGGCAAGTCCACCCGCGACGAGAAGCTCTCCTATGTCGCCGACGACCGTGGCGCCGTGCTGGGCGGATCGGATGATCCGGCCACGCTGCGCGTCACCGCCGCGGCCTCGAGCCGGCCGGTGCCGCCTGGCGTGCGGGCTGCAGCGAAGAAGAAGCCGGCCGCAAGGAAAGCCGCGAAGAAGGCCGCGCCAAAGCGCATGGCCGCGAGGAAGAAGCCCGCCGCCCGCAAGCCGGCGGCGAAGAAGAAGACCCGCCGCTAGGCGCTATCTGGCCGTCACGCGCCCGTCGGTTCGGGCCGTGACGGTCTTCTGCGCGGCTATGTGGTCCATCAGGACGGTGGCAAGAAGCTTGCCGTCCTTTTCCTCGATCAGCCGCGGCGCATCCCGCAGCATCAGGTAGTTGTCGCCGCCGCGCGCCACGAAGTCGTTGGTGGCGAAGGTATAGGTCGCTGCCGGATCGAGCGCCTGGCCGTTCACCGTCAGGCTGACGATGCGCGCGCCGCGTTTGGCCCTCGAATCATAGTCGAGCGCGATGCCCGATACATGCGGGAATCGCCCCGCCCCGTTTTCGACAAAGCTGACGCCATTCTCCAGTGCCTCGCGCAGTTGCGCGCCGGTGACGCGGAGTTCCACCAGCACATTGCCGAAGGGCAGCTCCGACAGGATGTCGCGCCGGGTGAAGACGTGGCCGTCGGGATACTGCTTGTCGGCGCGCAACCCGCCGCCGTTGGTGAGCGCCACATCGGCCCCCGTGGCCGCCCGCATCGCGTCGGCCAGCAGGTTGCCGAAGGCCGCTTCCTGTCGCCGCACCAGATCATGCCGCGTGTCGAAGGCGCCTACCGCCGTGCCCAACGGCACATTCAACGACACGTCGAGCTTGGCGTTGTACCCGGCGACGAGTCCCGCAAGTTCCACATCCGGCGCCACGCCGGCCGTGGAGAGCAGCCGTGCCTCCGGCCGCCAGCTCACCACTTCGCGGTCCCCCAGCTTCTGCTTCGACACATGCAGGTCGATGACGGCCAGGAACTGCAGGTTCGAGCCCGCTTCCACCAGCAACTGCTTGCGGTCATAGAGGATGGTGCCGATATGGTCGTCGCCCGACAGGCAGAGGTCGACCTCGGGCACGGCACGCAGCAGCGCCATCTCCGACCCGAAGGGCAGGTGGCACAGGCCAATCACGATATCGGCGCCCTGGGCGCGCAGCGCACGCGCTTCGCGCTGCGCCGCCTCCCGTGCATTGCTGAAGGCGAGCGAGCCGATGCCGGTGGTTTCGCCGGACCGTTCGGTAATGACGCCAAAGAAGCCGAGCCGATAGCCGCCGATGTCGCGGATGAAGGACGGCGCGATGCCCGCCAGCGGCTTGCCGCCGTCGGTCACGTTGGCGCCAAGCCAGGGAAATTTCGATTCGCGCAGCCGCGCCTTGGTTTCCTCGGGCCCGAAGTCGAATTCGTGATTACCGACCACGGCGACATCGATGCCCATGGTGGAGGCGAGCGCCACCATATGCGCGCCATGATCGAAGCTCGACATCAGCGAGGGCGAGAACATGTCGCCGCCAAAGGTCAGCAGCGTGTGGGGGTTTTCCGCCCGCAGCTTGCGGATCAGCGTCATCGCCGGCGCCACGCCACCCGCACCGTCGCGCGGACTCATCTGGTCCGTGTCGTTGAAATGGATGAGCGTGATCTTCGAGGGTGGTGTCTGGGCGATGGCCGCAGCCGCGGCGGACAGCAGCGAGAGAACGGCAAAAGCAACAGGCAACAGGCCACGCATGGCGAATCTCCGGCAGGACGGACCCATGTAACATGCGGTCCGTGACAGATATCCTACGCCCTGAACGGCAAAGGCCGCATCCTTACGGACGCGGCCCCCGCGCGGTCCAGGTTTTCTGCGGCGGCTACATCGCCGGCAGGATCGCGATATCCCACACGGTGCCGGTGACGCCGGCGATCTTGGCGGCTTCGGTCGCCTTGCCGGTGGCGAGATCGACGCTGTAGAGCGTGTCGCCGATCATCATCCAGCCCCAGTTGCCGCCCTTGCCGTCGGCCATGATGTCGAAGGCGGCCTGGCCGGTCTTGGCGCCATGCTTGCCGATCGCGTTGAGCACGCCGTCATTGGGCGGCGCCTGGCGGATCAGGCCGCCGATGGTGCCATCGACGTTGAGCAGGGTGGTTTCGGTCGCGCCCTTGTAGGAGTTGGTGTAGGCGCCGGCGACAATGTTCGGCTTTTCGCCCTTGTGCATGTCGGTGTCGGCATATTTCAGGTCGCCGTCCTTGGTCACCTTACCGTCGTCGACATTGGCGCGCAGGTTCATGCCGTTGGCGCCGATGACGCGCAGGCGGTCGGCCACCGGGTTGAAGTCGACCGTCGCGGCCGTGCCGGCGGGCAGCATCATCTCGAGCTTCGACTTGACGGCGACCTTGCCGGCCTTGTCGATCGTCACCACCGAGCCATCGGCGGTGAGGCCATAGAGCATGCCGTCGGCCGGGCGCACGTCGATGCCGACCAGCGCGCCTGGCAGGCCGGTCAGCTTCCAGGTGCCGGTCACGCGCTTGGCGTCGGTGTCGACCATGGCAATGGTGTCAGGCGCCACCAGGGCTGCCACCTGGGCCGCCTGCGCGGCGCCGGTCATGGCGACAACAGCCGAGACAGCCGCCAGAAGGGAAAGTTTCATCGGGATACACTCCGCATGGGAAAACGGCCCCCGGCCAATGCGGGAGCATCCCTTACCCTACCGGCGGCGGTGGCCATCGGGATGCAAGCGGCCGAACACAGCCGCGCGAGCAGCCCCCGTCATTCCTGATGGGGCGCATCGAAACCGCGCAACCGGGCGTAGAATACGCAGACCTAAGGGGAGGAGTTTGATGGTGACGCGACGCAAGCTGGGCCTGGGCGTTCTGGGTGCAGCCCTGGGCCTTCTGGGCACCACGGCCCTGACGGGCCGCCGTTCGGTGGCCGAAACGCCGGCTGAGACCTTTCCTTTCGCGCTGACCGAAGCTGAGTGGCGCAAGCGCCTGACGGGACCGCAATTTCATGTCCTGCGCGAGCACGGCACGGAATATCCGGGCTCGAGCCCGCTCGACCGCGAGAAGCGGCGCGGAGTGTTTCACTGCGCCGGCTGCGAGAAGCCGCTCTTCGCGTCGGAGACGAAGTTCGATTCCGGCACGGGCTGGCCCAGCTTCTATCAGCCGCTCGAGAATGCCGTCGGCGAGACGCAGGATCGCAGCCTGTTCATGATCCGGGTCGAGGTGCATTGCGCGAATTGCGGCGGCCATCTCGGCCATGTCTTCGACGACGGCCCGCCGCCGACTCATCTGCGCTATTGCATGAACGGCATCGCGATGACGTTCAAGCCAGCCGCCAACGCCTGACCTAGTAGAGCGCGAGGCCGCGCGGAACGTCGCCGACTGGCAGGCCGCGCACCTTGCGGCGGGCCACCGCGACCGCCTGCACCAGAATCGACTGGTTGACCGGCTTCTGCAGGCAACCCACGGCACCGTCGAGCTGGCGGTGCGGGTTGCAGTTGCTGGTCACGATCAGGCAGGGAACGCTCTGCTTGTTGAGTTGACTGGCCACATCCACGCCGCTGTCGCCATCGACCAGATTGATGTCGACCAGCGCGAGGTCCGGCCGGGTCGCCTCCGCCAGCGTCACCGCGGTGTCGAAGTCGTCCGCCTGGCCGACCACGGTATGGCCCGCGCCCGCGAGGTAGCTTTCCATCGCCATCGCCACCAGCGCTTCATCCTCGACAATGAGGATTTTCATGGCTGCTCTCCACTTCTGAAAGGATCAACCCGCCCCGTCGCCGGGGGTTCCCTTCCCCTTCGGCGGCTCGGCGGGGAACACGATGTCGAAACAGGCGCCCGGCCCGTTGGAGGCGCTGAGCTGGGCGCGAATCTGGCGCGTCAGCGCACCGACGATCCGCATGCCGAGACCACCCATGCCGGTGACGTTGAAGCCATCCGGCAGGCCGGCGCCGTTGTCGCAGACGCGCAGGTGGATGTGATCGTCGCGGCGGTGCAACGCGATGCGCAGGATGCCGCCCTTTTCGCCGAAGGCATATTTCAGCGAGTTGGTGATGAGCTCGCTGGTCAGCAGCGCGAGCGGCACCGCCTTGTCGAGGCCGAGGATGATGTCCGCCTCGCAATCGGTTTCCACAGTGACGCGGCCCTGCGGGTCGAACACGCCGACGACGTCTTGGCCGATATCGGCGATGAAGGGGCCAAGCTCCACATCGTTGTGGCGGTTGGTCTGGTAGAGCCGCTGGTGCACCTGGGCGACGACGCCGATGCGGCTGCGGGCCTCGTCCAGCGTCTGCTTCAGCTTTGGCTCCTTCGCGTGGCTCGACTGCAGCGTGAGCAGGCTGGTGACCAGCGCAAGGCTGTTCTTGACGCGGTGATTCACCTCGTAGAGCAGCGCTTCCTTGGCATCGAGCGCGTCCTTGAGCGCGGTTTCCGTGCGTTTCAGCTCGGTGATGTCGCGCAGCGCGCACAGAATCTGCACCGGGCTCCCGTCGTCGCCGCGCACCGGCGACACGACCACGTCCCACCACTTCGCCGTGCCTTTCACCGTCGGCCCGAAGGCCGAGAAGCGCATCGCCTCGCCGCCGCTCGCGGCGCCCACGCTCGCGATCACGGTGTCGGCAACCTCGGCCGGCCACAGGTCGCTCCACGGCCGGTTCTGCAGGGCCGTGACATCGTCGATTTCCAGCAGCGCGAGTCCCGGCCCGTTCATGAACAGGAAGCGCCCGTCCAGATCCAGGAGCTGCAGGCAGTCGGGGCTGTTGTCGAGCATCAGCGCGACCAGCGGATTCTGGGCGCCCAGTCCGTCTTTGGCATGCCCCCCGCCGAATGGCGTAGTGGCAGGCGTGGCGGCGAGCGGCAAAGTCCCATGGAAGGAAGACGTCATCTTGTCGGCCCCATTCTTGTGTCGGCAGGAAAAGGGCCTTCCCCCTTCCTGTCTGCGCAGGGCCGCGATTGGCCTTGCCAGACGCCTCACCAACGAGAGGCCCCAGATACCGTTGCCCGCAGACCAGCTTTGCCACGCCCGGCCAAAATCGGCCTTCCGCGGGCCCGGCCGGTCACAGAATTGATTCAGAAGCGCCCGCATCCCGCCTTGCGAAACTGTGCATGGACGAACAAAAGGTCCCGCGGCAGCATGCCGTGATGGACGTCACACCAAGTCGCCGCCTGTTGCTGCAGGGAATGGGCGCCCTGACTGCCCTGCCGCTGCTGCCCCGACTGGCGCGGGCGCAGGCGGGGTCCCTGCGCCGCGTGATCCCTTCGACCGGCGAGGCGATTCCCGCCATCGGTCTTGGCACCTGGATCACCTTCAACGTGGGCGACGACCGCGTCGCGCGCGACGAATGCGCCGCCGTCCTGCGCGCCTTCTTCGCCGCCGGCGGCGGAATGGTCGATTCCTCGCCGATGTATGGTTCGTCCCAGGCGGTGGTTGGCGATGCGCTGCAGAAGCTGGGCCAGCCCGCCGGATTGTTCGCCGCCGACAAGGTGTGGATCTCGTCGAGCGCGGCCGGGCCGAAGCAGATCGAGGAATCGCGCCGGCACTGGAGCGTGCCGCGCTTCGACCTGCTGCAGGTGCACAACCTGGTGTCCTGGCCGGAGCACCTGAAGACGCTGCAGGCGATGAAGGCGGCCGGCCAGCTGCGCTATGTCGGCATCACCACGTCGGAAGGTCGCCGCCACCGCGAGTTCGAAGACGTGATGCGGCACGAGACCCTCGACTTCATCCAGGTCACCTACAACCCCGTCGATCGCGCGGTGGAGGAACGCATCCTGCCGCTCGCCGCCGAGCGCGGCATTGCCGTCATTGTCAACCGCCCGTTCCGCCAGGGCGCGCTGACACGCCGCCTCGCGGGCCAGCCGCTGCCTGGCTGGGCGAGGGAAATCGGCGCGGTGAGCTGGGCCCAGGCGCTGCTGAAATTCACCCTCGCCCATCCGTCCGTCACTGTCATCATCCCGGCGACGAGCCGCGTCGCCCATGTGCAGGAGAATATCGCGGCGGCCGGCGGCGCGCTGCCCGACGCGACCTTGCGCGCCCGCATCGCCCGCGAGGTCGCCCTGCTCGCATGAGCGAATGGTGGACCTATTCGCTGACCGACTTCCTGCTGTTCTCGCCGGCGACCTATTACCGGCTGCTCGAAGCGCACAACCGCGACCTGTGGCCCGCGCAGGTGATCCCCGTGATTGCCGCGATCGCGTTGTCTCGACGCCTGCGAGCAGGCGACGCCCGAAGCGGAACCTTCCTGCTGCTGGCTGCAGGCTGGGCAATGAGCGGCATCCTGTTTCACGGCCTGCGCTATGCCACCATCAACTGGGCTGCGACCTGGTTCGCGGGCGGCTTTCTGCTGCAGGCGTTGCTGCTTGCCTTTCTCGCGTATCGACTGCGCACGCCGGCGCAATCCGCCGGGGTGACTCGCGCGCTTGGCTGGCTGCTGCTCGGCTTCGGTCTTCTCGTCTATCCGCTGCTACCATGGCTGACGGGGCGCCCGCTCTGGCAGGCTGAAATCTTTGCGCTGACCCCCGACCCGACGGTGATCGCAACCCTGGGCCTGCTTGTCTTGCACAGCGGTCGCGCCCGCTGGCTGCTTTTACCCATCCCGCTCTTGTGGTGCGCGATTGGTGGCGCGACCCTGATCGCAATGGATTCACCCACCGCGTTCCTGTTGCCGCTGGCGGGCATCCTCGCGCTGGTCGCCATGGCGCGCGGCCATCGGCCCTTCGGCACGTAA
>CANJEJ010000182.1 GCA_947473325.1 Alphaproteobacteria bacterium
CAACGGGGTGAACACCTTCCTTGGCAATCCTTATGTCCAGCGCACGGTGCCCAGCACCTACTTCAAGCCGCCGCTGTATCAGTCGCTCACCAACATCAACCAGGATGGCAAGCTGGTGCCAGAACTGGCCTCGTCGTGGGAGCTGGTCGATACCACGACTTGGCGCTTCAAGCTGATCGACGGTTATGTCTTCACCAACGGGGTGAAGAATGACGCTGCCAATGTCGAACGCGTCATCGACTGGATTCTGAACACGCCCGAAGGCAAGGCGATGCAGGTCGCCGGTGTGCTGAAGGACTTTGCCAGCGTGAAGGATGTTGGCAACAACACCGTCGAGATCAAGACCAAGGCGCCGCAGCCGCTGATCGCCCACATCATGTCCGAACTCTTCCTGGTCGAAGGCAAGGCCTGGGCCGAGATGGGCGTGCAGGCCTATGCGCCGAAGCCGGTGACCTCCGGCCCGTGGAAGGTTGTCTCAATGTCGGACGACCTGCTGATCGCCACCGAATTCGAGAAGGCCATCAAGAAGCCCAAGGTGAAGAACCTGGAAATCCGCGCGATGACCGAAGCGGCCACGCGCATCCAGGCCATTGTGTCGGACCAGATGGACGTGGCGACCAACCTGACACCGGATGACATCAAGACGTTGACCAGTGCTGGCCATCGGGCGGAGATTTTCGAATCGCCCCAAACGATGACGGTCGCCTTCTATGAGCAGAAGCCTGGCTTCAACCCGTTCAAGGACCGCCGCGTGCGTACCGCCGCCAACATGGCGATCAATCGCGACGATATCGTGCAGGGCCTGCTCAGTGGCCTGACCAAGCCGGCGCACCAGGCGGTGACGCCACGCACCAATGGCTATGATCCGACCATCCCGCCATACCCGTACGATCCGGAAGGCGCGAAGAAGCTGTTGGCCGATGCCGGCTATCCCAATGGCTTCGAGACCGTGATGCAGGTGCCGACCGGCTCGCTGCCTTTCGACAAGGAGATCTACGGTCTTGTCGGCGAGCAGCTTACCAAGGTAGGCATTCGCACCAAGGTGATTCCCGTTACCCTGGGCGAACTGACCGACATGCTGCTGAAGCGTTCGGGTCGCGAGTTCGAAGGCCATCTCTTTGGCTTCTCGGCCTTCGTCGATCCCTATCTCGATGCCGAGCGGCCGTTTCAGAATTACGGCTGCACGTACAAGCCGTCCTGGATCTGCCTCGACAATATCGAAAAGCTGCGCGACCAGGCGAACGGCATCATGAATGCAGAAGAAAGGCTGAAGGTGCTGAAGCAATTGGTCCGTCTTGCCCATGATGAGGCGATCGGACTGCATATCCAGCATGGCGTGGATATCTATGGCCTGAACAAGCGGGTAAAGAACTTCCAGAACTGGAACCGCCGCCTGCTGCTCGACCAGATCGAGATCAACGGCTGAGACAGTATGGCCGGTGGGGGAACCCGCCGGCCATCACCGTTACAACGCCTGGCAGACCGGCGTTGAAATGCCTTCCACTCGCGCCCTCAGTTGCAACGCGAGATAGAGCGAGAAGCGCCGTGCCTGAGCCAGGTTACTGCCCTGGAACCTGAGCCCGCCCTGCGCAGTCGGCTTCCACATATTGCGCAACGCATCCGTCATGCCCAACCTTTCCCCGTTCTGACGAGAGGGCGCGTCTGCGCACTCCGTCAGAAAGAGCAATGGTCCGGCACGACGGTGCGAGTGGGGGAGTCATCCCTTCGGCGCGAAATTCTCCAGGATGATGCGGCGGTTCCAGTTGGTGAAGCCGGTCAGCCGCTTGTTGACGCCGAAGATGTCTGCGTCGTGCATCACATGCAGCATGGCGGCCTCGTCATGGCTGGTCCGGATCAACTGCTTCAGCAGGACAAGCCGCTTGGCCTCGTCGAACTCGGCGTTGGCCTTGTTCTTCAACTCTTCCACGGCAGGAATGCAGATCCAGGGCGGCTGATAGGCGCAGCCGTGGTTCTCGAAGGGTCGCGTGCCGTCGAGATGGGGATCGACATAGGCCGGGTAGCTGAACAGCAAGCCTTCAAACTCGCGCCCGCCGGTCTTGCGCAGCATGTTGACGAGATCGCTCAGCGCCACCGGCAGCACGGTGGTGCGGATGCCGATCTTGCTCAGGCTGTCGCCCACCAGGGTCCAGATCTCGTTGGCGAAGGGATGCGACCCGGTGGTGAACTGCATCGCCGTGTCGAAGCCATTTGGATAGCCGGCTTCAGCCAGCAGCTTCCTCGCGCCTGCGGGATCATAGGGGTAGGCCGGGATGGTCGGGTCATACCCTTTGGTCTCTGGCGTCGCTGCCTGCGAAGCCGGGCGGGCAAGGCCGGGCATCAGACCGTTGACCATGGCGTTGCGGTCAATCGCCATGTTGGCGGCGAGCCGCACGCGCTTGTCCTTGAACGGATTAACACCTTGGCGTTGCTCGTAGAAGGCGAGGCCAAGCGTGACCGGCGCCGGCGAGACTTCCGCCTGGTGGCCGGCGGCGCGCAGCTTGGCGACATCGTCGGGCGCGACATTGGTGATGAAGTCGACTTGGTCGGACACCAGCGCCTGGATGCGGGTCACTGCCTCGGGCAGGGCGATGATCGAGATGTTCTTGAATTTCGACGGTCGCAGCGCCTTGTCATAGGCACTGCCGGCGAATCCATCGGTGCTCCAGCTCACGGGTTTCCAGGGGCCGGAGGAGACCGGGCTTTTCGCGTAATCGGTCGAGCCCATCGACGCCCAGGCATCGGCCTCGACCAGGAACAGTTCCGAAAAGGTCGCGGGCAGCAACGGCTGCGGCGTCTTGGTGCGAATCTCGAGCGTCGTCGCGTCAATCACGCGCGTGCTTTCGACTGCCAGGAACAACCGGCCGATCTGCAGCGCCTTGCCGGCGTCAGTCTGAAGGTAGGCGAGATTCTTTGCGAAATTGGTCGCGTCGTTCGGCTTGCCGTTCGAGAACACGCCGCCCGCCTTCAGCTTCACCTGCCAGGTATTCTCATCGATCGTACGCCAGGATTCGAGCAGGCCCGGAGTCACGGCACCCTTCGGATCGATCAATGTCGGTGAATCATAAATTGCGTGCATGAAATAGACGGGTTGGGCGCCGCGCGTCTGGAACGGATTGCCGAGAAAGGGGCTGCCGGCATTGAGCGCAATGCGCAACGTATCGTTCTGGGCGAGCGCGGGGCTGGTGGCCAGAACCGCGCCTGCGATGGCCAGGGCACCCAGCCACAGTTTGTTGGATTGTCGGCCCGTCTTTCTGATCGGCATGTCCATTCTCCCTATCGGTATGCTGGATTGGTCCTATTGCGCCCTTACACGAGGATACAGCGGGGTTTAGAATACCAACATTGGCATCGGGCGGATACATGAACGCGGGTTAGCCAAAGGCCCGAATCAGCAGGTGAGAGACATGGTGAATCATTGGATTGCGCGAAGCGTGCTGGTGGCGGGTCTTGCCGCGGCGGCCCTGCCGGTTGCGGCGGCCGACCTGAAGGTGGGCGTGCGCGAGTTCGGCTCGGGCGCCGGCAACCCCTACACGGGCTGTCCCTGCACACCGCAGGTCTTTGTGTGGAGCGCGGTTTATGAGCAGCTGACGAGGATCGGGCCGCAGGGCGAATCTGCACCGCTGCTTGCCGAAAGCTGGAAGAACGTCAGCCCCACGACCTGGGATGTCACGCTGCGTCCCGGCGTGAAGTTCTCGAATGGCGAAGCGATGACGGCCGACGCCGTGGTGGCGAGCTATGCCTTCCTGTGGACCGATGCCGGCAAGGCGACGGCCAACGGCAAGCAGGTCGGCACCATCATCACCAAGGTCACCAAGGTCGATGACCGCACCGTGCGCTTCGAGACGAAGGAACCGGACGCGATCTTCACCAAGCGCATCCGCGAAATTTCTATCCTTCCGCCCAAGCATTTTTCCGATGTGGGCCTGGAAGGATTCACGCTGAAGCCGATTGGCAGCGGGCCCTATCTTGTCGAATACAAGCCGGAGTCGGCGTCCGCGACCAGGAATCCGTCGGCATGGCGTCCGGTGACGGGCAATGTCGATCGCATTAGCTGGACCGTGATGCCGGAAGGCGCGGCGCGCGCCCAGGCGTTGGGCTCGAAACAGATCGACATCGACGTTTCGACCTCGGCGGATGACATTGCCCGCCTCAAGCAGGCGGGGATGGAAATCTACGCCAAGACGGCGACCCGCACGCTCGGCCTGTCGCTCGTTTCGGTGCGCGACGGCAAGCCGGTGACAGGTCCGCTCGCCGACAAGCGTGTGCGCCAGGCCCTGAACTACGCCGTCAACAAGCAGTCGATCGTCGACAACATCTTCGGCGGCAACGGCGCCCCGGCGACCCAGGGCGCGACACCGGTCGTCTACGGCTACAACCCGGCGATCAAGGGCTATCCTTATGATCCGGTCCGGGCGAAACAGCTTCTGACCGAAGCAGGCTATGCCAACGGCATGGACCTTGAGTTCCACGCCATCATGACCGATTCCGCTTTCGCCCAGGCCTATCAGGCCGCGGTACAGGATCTGACCCGCGTTGGCGTGCGGGTAAAGCTGGTGTCGGAACCCTTCTCCGAATGGTTCAAGTACTGGAACAACGGCCAGTGGCCGCATGACGGCTTCGGCCTTGGCCACGACCTGACGGGCTCGGTCGATGCCGGCCGCGCCTTCGACAACTACACGTCCTGCAAGCGCGGCGGTGGCACGGCCGAGAATCCGAAGGCGGCCTACTACTGCAACCCGGCAGAAATGCCGCTGGTCAATGCGCTGTCGGTCGAGCTCGATCCGGCAAAGCGCGAGAAGATGCTGAACGAGGCGCTCGCCACGCTGACCGATGGGGCCCCGGTCATCTTCCTGGTCGAGTTCAAGGAGACGATGGGCTTCAACCCGAAGATCAAGAACTTCAGCCACATCAACCTGTGGATCCCGTACGAGGAACTGCGGATCGACGGCTGATCAGCCGGTCACGATGAAAAAGGGCCGCTGCGAAGCGGCCCTTTTTTGTCAGGTGTCGAGGAAAAGAGGTTTGGAATCGTCGCGCGCCGCCGCCGGGTTCAGCCGGAAGCCCGTGGGCATGCCAGCCAGGAACTTGACGATGTTGTCGACGGTGTCCTCGAAGAAGATCTTGTAGGTCTTCTGCGTCTGGTAGCCGACATGCCCGGTCAGCAGCAGGTTGGGCAGGCGACGGAACGGGTGATCGGCAGGCAGGGGCTCGACGTCGAAGGTATCAAGCGCGGCGCCGCCGATGCGGCCCTGTTCCAGTGCGGCGATCAGTGCCGACTCCTGAACGAGCGGTCCGCGCGAGGTGTTCACAAGCACCGCATCCCTCTTCATGCGGCCTATATCCCCGGCGCCGATGAGGCCGCGCGAACGGTCACTCAGTGTCATGTGGATGGTGATGAAGTCCGCCTCGCCGAATAGCTGCTCACGCGTCGCGTATTCGGCGCCGCCGTCCTTTGCCCGTTCCGGAGTCATGTTGGGGCTCCAGGCGATCACGCGCATGCCGAAGGCGGCGCCGATCCGCGCCACCGGCTTGCCAAGGCGGCCGAGGCCGACGACGCCGAGTGTCAGGCCCTTCACCGTGCGGCCCACGGCGTATTGCCAGCCGCCTTCCTTGATGACGCGGTCCTCGCCGGCAATCTGGCGGGCGAATCCGAGGATCAGCGCCCAGGTGAGTTCCGCCGTGCCGTCACCGGTATCGGGCAGGCCGGTGCCGCAGACGGTGATGCCAAGTTCGCCGGCGGCATCAAGGTCGATGGCGTGATTGCGCTTCGATGTGGTGGCGAGAAGCTTCAGCTTCGGCAGGCGCTGCATCAGACTGCGCGGAAAGGGCGTGCGCTCGCGCATCGGGCAGATGATGTCGAAATCGCGCAGCCGTTCGACCAGTGCATCCTCCTGATGTTCGTAGAGATGCGTGCGGAAGACGGTGATGTCACAGCCCGGCGGCAGCTTCGACCAGTCGGCGAGGCGGCGGGCGCTGTCAAGATAATCGTCGAGGATGGCAATCCTGGTCATGTTCTACTCCGCCACGGCCATGCCGCGCTTCACCGCGGGTCTTGCGCCGACCAGGGTCACCCAGCGGGCAATGTTGTCATGGCCGGTATAGCCGCCCGGATTGCGCTGCACCGTCGTCGCCATGACGGGATAGACCAGCGCATCGGCCAGCGTGAAGTCGGAGCCGGTCAGATAAGTGGTCTGGGCGAGCTGCTGGTCGATCGCGCCCAGGCCGCGCGCCACGTCGGCGACGATCCATGCGGTTGTCTCGGACTGGTCGGTCCTTGCCCGCTTTGTGGTGAACCATTGCGCGGCCATGATCGTCATGATCGAGGCGCCCACCGAGATCCATTGGTTGACTGCGACGCGGCCGCTCAGGTCGGCGGGCAGCAGCCTGCCGCTCTTCTCCGCCAGGTAGAGCGCGATGGCGCTGGTCTCGAAGATCGTGATGGACTCGCCGCCGGGACCATCGGGATCGACGATGACAGGATATTTGCCGATGGGGTTTAGCTTCAGGTGCTCGGGCGGCGTGGCTTCCCCCGCCTTCTTCACCCAGCGGTGCGCCACATAGGGCAGTCCGGTCTCCTCGAGCACGATGGCGACCTTCTGGGCATTGGAGGTGGGCAGGTGGAGCAGCTCGATCGGTGCGGGCATTGTTGCCTCCCTCAGATCAGTCCGGCGGCCCGGCAGTTCTTCTCAACTGACACGCGGAACCAGTCCAGGTTGGGGTGGCGGAAGGCGGCATGGCCGACGGCGTTCACGTTGGCGGCAAAGCCACACAGCAGGCGCATCTCCTTGGTGGCGATGAATAGCGGTTCGGCCGCCCGTTCTGCGTCCGTGCGCGGGCGCACGGAATCATAGCCATCCATGAAGGCCTGGATTGCCTGTTCGGAAAAACCGTTCTTGCGTCCGGCCCAGGGAAAGATCGCAAGTTCCTGGGCCAGGAAATCCTCGCCGCAACCGTCGAAATCCATGATGGTGACGGAGTTGTCAGCGTGGACCATGGCGTTGTGGGGATGCAGGTCGCTGTGAGTCACGCCCCAGGGCAGGCTGTTGCGGTCGAGCTTCGCGCGTGCCGCCAGGATGCGGTCGGCGCACATGCGCCAGAAGGCGACGTGGTCGGGCTTGTGCGCCGCGATTTCGGCGACGAACTTGAACTTGTCGCGGATGCCTTCGGCGAAATCGCCATAGCGCGGCGGATCATGGCGAAAGTCGCGCGCGATGACGTGCATCTTGCCGAGGTATTCGCCGACCTTGCGTGCCGCCGGTACGGGGTCTGCCGCGGAGAAAAGCAGGGTGCCCTCGACCCACTCGAACAAGGCGACGTCGCGCGGTCCGTCCGGTGCCTCCACGGTCATCAGATAGCCGCCTTCCGGCAGTGGCAGGCCAGGCGCCACGGGAA
>CANJEJ010000183.1 GCA_947473325.1 Alphaproteobacteria bacterium
GGCGCGCGCGGCGGGCACGGTGCCGTGCGGAAAACCAGGCGGAAACTGCAGCGGCACGCCGAGCAGCCGGGCCGAGCGTGCCATGTCGCGCACGGCATAGGGGCCCTTCAGCTTGAAACCGGTGAGGGGCTGGCTGCCTTCGACCTTGAAGACCGCACCGATGAGATAGGGACGCCAGACGACGCTGCGCCCATGCTTTGCGGCCATCCCGTCGATCCCGAAATGGGCGAGATAGCCGTAAGGCGAGGCAAGGTCGAAATAGAAGTCGATCGGCTGGCCGGCCATGGGCGCCCTTCAACTGTGGCGGGCACCGCACAGCACCCGGCAACAACCGAGTGTACGGAAACGGGAATCAGTCCGCCACGGCTTTGTCGGCCGGCGGGCGCGGCCGCGCGCCAAGCCAGCGGTCCAGCCAGACAATCCGGTCCTGGCCCCAGAAGGTCTCGCCCTCGACGACCATCCAGGGTGCCCCGCACATGCCGGTGCGGCGGGCTTCCGCCAGCGCGGCGTCGTGGCCCGCGACGCCGGCGGGGTCGCAGGCCGCGAGTTCGACCTCGGCCCGGCCGAGGAGATAGCGGGCAAGCGCCGTGCTCATCTCGGCCGCGTCGCGCACCGGCTTGCCGCTCGCCCACACCGCCTGCAACACGGCAAGCGTCAGCGCGCGGAGCCGCGCTTCGTCCCCTCCGGCGAGCGCATAGACCATGGCATAGCTCACATCGCTGTCCGCCGGGATGCGGCTGGGCACGACCAGCGGCAAGCCGCGGGCATTGGCGATGCGCACCACGTCGCGCAGGTGGTAGGCCATGCGCTCGGCCGAACGATCGGGCACCACGCCGCCATGCTGCTCGGCGAGCAGGCGACGCATCAGTACCGGCCGCCACAGCACGACGCGCCCGTGCCGCGCCGCCACATCCTCGATCCGCTGCGCCGCGATATAGGAATAGGACGAGGCGAAGGAGGGAAAGAACCAGATCGCCCGCGACGGGTCGGTCATGCGCTAGACCCGCGCCGTGACCTCGATCTCGACCTTCATCTTCTCGTCGAGCAGTTCGGCGAGCACCAGCGTCATGGCGGGGCGGATGTCCTTCATGCGGGCACCCCAGGCGCGCAGCACGGCATCAACATCGGCCCGTTTCGCGATATAGATCGTCGCCTTGACGACATGCTCGAGCTTCGCATTGGCCTTGGCGAGCGCGGCTTCGACATTGACCAGCGCCTGCTTCGTCTGCACTTCAGCGTCGGGATCGACGCTGTCGGTGTCGTAGTTCCAGCCCGAGCAGCCGGACATGTAGATCGTGCCGTCGGAAATCACGCCGCGGCTGTAGCCGAACTCGGTCTCGAAGCGGCTGCCCGAGGAAATCAGTGTACGCGTCATGATCATTGAACCCGTTCGATGGAAACCGCCGTCGCCTCGCCGCCGCCGATGCAGAGCGCGGCGACGCCCCGCTGCAGCCCGTATTTCTCCAGCGCATGCGCCAGCGTCACGATGATTCGGGCGCCCGAGGCGCCCACCGGATGGCCGAGCGCGCAGGCGCCGCCATGCACGTTGATGCGGTCATGCGGGATGCCGATGTCGCGCATCGCCGCCATGGTGACCACCGCGAAGGCCTCGTTGACCTCGAACAGGTCGACGTCGTCGCGCGTCCAGCCGCTTTTCGCCATGACTTTCCGAATGGCGTCGATCGGCGCGGTGGTGAACCAGCTGGCCGCCTGGCTGTGCGTGGCATGGGCGACGAGGCGCATGCGCGGGGTGAGGCCGCGCTTTTCCGCCTCGCTCTGCCGCATCAGCACCAGCGCTGCGGCGCCGTCGGAAATGGAGGAAGAATTCGCCGCCGTCACCGTGCCATCCTTGCGGAAGGCGGGCTTGAGCGTCGGGATCTTGGCGGGATCGGCGGTGAAGGGCTGTTCGTCGCGCGTGAAGGTCTGCTCGCCCTTGCGCGTCTTCACCGTGACCGGGACGATCTCGGCCGCGAAGCTGCCGTCCTCGTTCGCCTTGCGGGCGCGGGCCAGCGAGGCAATGGCGAAGTCGTCCTGCTGGGCGCGGGTAAACTGGTAGGCCTCGGCCGTGTCCTCGGCATATTCGCCCATCAGCTTGCCGGGCGAATCGAAGCTGTCGGCGAGGCCATCGAGGAACATGTGGTCATACATCTGGGCGTTGCCCATGCGATAGCCGCCGCGCGCCTTGTCGAGGAGGTAGGGCGCGTTCGACATGCTCTCGAGACCGCCCGCCACCATCACGCTGGAGGAGCCGGCGGCAAGCTGGTCCATGGCGAACATCGCCGCGCGCATGCCCGAGCCGCACATCTTGTTGACGGTGGTGGCGCCGGCCGAAACGGGAATCCCGCCGCCGATCGCCGCCTGGCGCGCCGGGGCCTGGCCCATGCCGGCCGGCAGCACGCAGCCCATGATGACGTCGTCGACATCGGCCCCGGCCACGCCCGCGCGCTGCAGCGCGGCGCGGATGGCGGCGGCTCCCAGCTCCGGCGCCTTGGCGGGCGACAGCTCGCCCTGGAAGCTGCCCATAGGCGTGCGCGCCATGCCGACGATGACGATGGGATCCGGCTTGCTCATGCTCTGCATCCTTGGTTGAAGCGCCGCAGTATAGGGCCCCGCCCGGCGCCGCCAAGAGGTGGATTTGCGCCGAAGAAAAGCCAAGGACATGGCCGGAATCAAGGGGTTAGTGTTTTCTGACCATTCGATTCCCAGCGGTTGAAGCGCCGCTGCCCCCCACCTGTCCTCCCCGCAGGGGGGGTGGGACGATGAGGCAGGGCTGGAGAGAAAGCCCTCCCCCCATATGCAGCGGAGGGTTGGGTGGGGGGACAGCGTTTCCGTCCACCACCGTCTGATCTGGCGCGCCCCGACGCAGCCGCAAGCCCGGGGCAAAATATGTGACCGGGGGGCGAAGCAGCGGCGCTAGACTCGGTGCCCGTATCGTTTCCCGGCCAGATTCCCGCCCCATGTCCGCGCCCACCGCCGCGCCTGTCGCCGCGTCCCCCGCCGCCCTGCTCCAGGCGGTGCTGTGGATGACCGGCACGCTGTGCATGTTCACGCTGGGCGGCGTGGCAGCGCGCGAGCTTGCCCATGCCGGGCTCAGCGTCTTCCAGATCACCTTCCTGCGCTCGATCTTCGCCGGCGTGCTGCTGCTGCCGCTGATCATCCGCAGTGGCGGACGCATCGCGCGGTCGAGCAACGTGAAGCTGCAGGTGCTGCGCAACCTGTTCCACATGAGCGGCAGCCTGGGCTGGTATTACGGCGTCGGCATCCTGCCGCTCGCCACCGTGGTGGCGCTGGAATTCACCACGCCCTTGTGGCTGGCGCTGATCGCCGTGCTGCTGCTGGGCGAGAAGATGAACACGGGCCGCGCCATCGCCATGGCTTTGGGCTTCGCCGGCGTGCTGATCATCGTGCGGCCCGGCGTGGTGGGGCTCGATTTCGCCTCGATCGTCGTGCTGGGGGCCGCCGCCTGCTATGCCGGCAGCCATGCCTGCGCCAAATATCTGAGCGCGCGCGACAGCGTGCCGACCATCCTGTTCTACATGGTGGCGGTCGCCTCCACCGTCACTGCCATTCCCGCCATCGTCACCTGGGAGCCGGTGAGCGCGTGGTCCTGGATGTGGGTGTGCATCATGGCCAGCACGGTGATTGGCGCGCATAGCTGCCTGACCCGCGCCCTGCGGCTTGCCGATGCCACCGTGGTGATCCCGATGGACTTCCTGCGCGTGCCGCTGACCGCCGCCGTCGGCTTCCTCGCCTATGCCGAGGTGGTCGACCCCTTCCTGCTGGTCGGTACGCTGGTCATCTTCCTTGGCAACTTCTACAGCGTGCGGCGGGAACGGCGCGCAGCGCCCGCGGCAGCCGGGGTGGCGAAATGACCCCGCTGATCCGTGCGCTCCTGTGGATGGGCGGCGCCCTCTCCTGCTTCACGCTGACGGCGCTGGCCTCGCGCGAGCTTGCGCTCCTCCACCTCAGCACCTTCCAGATCCTCTTCCTGCGCGCGCTGGTCGCCGCGGTCATCCTGATGCCCTTCGTCATCCGTTCGAAGGGGCGCATCGCCCGCACCGGCAACCTGCGCCTGCAGGTGATCCGCAACATCCTGCATTACAGCGCCAGCCTGGGCTGGTACTACGGCATCGCGGTGCTGCCGCTGGCCACCGTCTTCGCCATCGAGTTCACCACGCCGCTGTGGGTCGCGGTGATCGCCATGCTGCTGCTGGGCGAGAAGATGAACCAGGGCCGCGTGGTGGCGCTTGCCGTGGGCTTTGTCGGCGTGCTGGTCATCGTGCGGCCGGGCATCGCCGACTTCGGCCTCGATTCGCTGATCGTGCTCGCCTGCGCGCTGGGCTTCGCCGGCAGCCATGCCAGCGCCAAGGGGCTGACGCGCAGCGATTCCGTGCTCACCATCCTGTTCTTCATGACCTGGCTGCAGATTCCCATGGGCATCGTGCCCGCGATCCTGACCTGGGGCAGCATGGGCCTGGCGGCCTGGTTCTGGGCGGCGGTGATGGGCACGGCGGCGCTGTCGGCCCACCTGTGTCTGACCCGCGCGCTGAGCCTGGCCGATGCCACGGTGGTGGTGCCGATGGACTTCCTGCGCGTGCCGCTGGTCGCCCTGCTCGGCTTCCTCGTCTATGCCGAGAAGATCGATGTCTTCGTGCTGGTCGGCGCCTTCATCATTTTTGCCGGCAACTATTACAGCCTGCGGCGGGAACGGGCCGCGGCGAAGGCCGCGGCGGCCTGACCCGCATGGCGACCCTGCCCCGCTTCCTCGCCCTGCTGCTCGTGGTGACGGGATTCGCCGGCCCCGCCCTTGCCCTTTATGACGGCCCGGTCGAATCCTTCAGCGGGGCGCAGGATGCGCGGTTGAAGCCGGGCTTTCGCGCCGCCTGCCTGGAAAGCGGCAAGCGCGGCACGGCGACCGACGTGCAGGGCGCCTGGACGACCGAGCTGCGCCGCAATGACGCGGGCCTTGCCATCGCCGTCCGCTTCCTCGCCGACAGCGGCCTGACCAACGAGGAACGCGGCGCGGACAATCCCTTCTTCACGCTGGACGCGCTCTATCGTGACGATGGCTCGTCGACCGCCAACGCCCATATCGGCGACCTCGACCTGGCGGCCAACCCGGCCACGGCGCGGCGCATCGACGCGCTGCTGCAGCTGCGCATCGGCGCCCTGGACGCGCAGATGCGCGCGCCGTCGCAATTGCTCTACGGCGTCGAGATCGACGACCCCGGCACCGGCCGGTCGCGCGACCGCGACGAGGCGCGGCGCCATGCCTTCACCTCGGGTGTCAACCTGGTGGAATGGCACCAGCGCGCCCGGGTGGCGGGCGTTGTGCGCCTGAACGAGCGCAGTGCCGTGGTGGTGAACCATGCCGACAGCGGCCGCGCCATCCTGGGCGGCCGCTTCCTGCGCTATGAAGCGGAAGGCTATCGCCTGCACGACCGCGCCAGCGGCCTGATCGCGCAGGAACGCCGCACCATCCGCTACCTGTCGGGCGACGAGGAAGTGCGCCGCGACACGGTGGCCATCGATTGCGAGATCGAAGCGCTGTAAACGCAAACGGCCGGTCCCGTGAAGGGACCGGCCGTTTTGTGACGAGGCCTGCAGCTAGCTATGCAAGCGAAAAGCGCTCCTTGCGCCATAGACCGGTTTCGCGGTCATGGAGTCTGGATCGCGCCTTCAGGGCTTGCGGCGCCTGGCAGCTTCCTCGTCGATCTCCTCGACCTCGACACCCTGGTTGTCGAGGACGTCGATGTCATTGTCGATCGGCGTGGCGACGCCACCCGTCATGATGCGGCTGCCGTCGTTGTGCGGAATCTCGGTCGATGCGACCGGGGTCGTGTCGGAATCGGCGGGCTTTTCGCGCGGGGCCATGCGGTGCTCCTGTGAGGGCTTCGGAAGACAAACTATCCGCGGTGCGGGGGGTTCGCCCCCGCAGCCGCGGTGCCCGGCTACATCATCGTCTTGCGCGCCTGTTCGGCGCGGGCGGCGCCGATGGCTGTCTTCACATGCTTCTCTTCTTCCGGCGGCGGCAGCACGGCCTTCATGCCCAGCGACTTGACCCACAATTCGCGGCACCAGCCCTTCGAGTGATAGAGGTGCTCGTCTTCCTCGTCCTCCACCTCGTCAAGCGCTAGCTTCAGCGCCTTCTTCTCGTCGCCCGTCGCCTTTTCGGCAACCATGCCGAGCAGGTGCCAGTTCTGGTGGTCCTTGGTCTCGGCCAGGGTGACACATTCGCAGGCGACGAGTTCGGCACCCGCCGCATCGCCCGCCTTCTTCGCCATCTCCATTGCCGCGATCAGGGACTCGCCGATGTGCTTCACCACCTGGCGGCCCGGCGTCATCTCGTCTTGCAGCTTGAAGGTGGCGAACAGGCCCTGCACCACTCCGTGATGATGCTTTGTCTGCGCGAGGTATTCCTGCCATTCCTTCTTCAGGTCGTCGTTCTGCACGCAGGTGAGCGCCGTCTGGTAGATCTTGATACCGCCGGCCTCGGTTTCCTTCATCTGCTGGAGAAGCTCTTTGATCTGCTTGTTCATTCTCGGTCTCCGTCGCGCATGGAATGGGACAGGCCCGCGCGAGAGCGGAGGCCGGCTTGCGAGAAGACCAACCGAAAACAAATGCACCGGGTTCTGTGACAGATTCAGGCTGAGGGTGCGGTACCCCTACCGCGTGGCGTTCAGGCCGTTTCCTCGAACAGCTCCCGCCCGATCAGCATGCGGCGAATCTCGCTGGTGCCGGCGCCGATCTCGTAGAGCTTGGCGTCGCGCAGCAGGCGGCCGGTGGGGAAGTCGTTGATGTAGCCGTTGCCGCCCAGCGCCTGGATCGCCTCGAGCGCCATCCAGGTCGCCTTCTCGGCGGCGTAGAGAATGGCGCCGGCGGCGTCCTTGCGGGTGACGCGGCCGCGGTCGCACGCCTTGGCCACCGCATAGACATAGGCGCGGCAGGCATTCATCGTCGTGTACATGTCGGCGAGCTTGCCCTGCATGAGCTGGAATTCACCGATCTTCCTGCCGAACTGTTCGCGCTGGTGGACATAGGGCACCACCACATCCATGCAGGCCTGCATGATGCCGAGCGGGCCGGCGGCGAGCACGGCGCGCTCGAAATCGAGCCCGCTCATCAGCACGCGCACGCCGCCGTTGATCTGGCCGAGGATGTTCTCCGCCGGCACCTCGCAATCCTGGAAGACAAGCTCGCCCGTGTCCGATCCGCGCATGCCAAGCTTGTCGAGCTTCTGCGCCGTGCTGAAACCCCTGAACCCCTTTTCCACCACGAAGGCGGTGA
>CANJEJ010000184.1 GCA_947473325.1 Alphaproteobacteria bacterium
AAGCTTGCCGGCGAGCTCAGCGTCTTCCACCTGTTCGGCTCCCTGCGCTACACCGTGCGCACCATGCTGCACTACCCGGAAACCTGGCCCACCGCGCTGTCCTGCATCCAGCGCGGCATCAAGGTGGGCGAGACGTCGGACCCCTTCTACTTCACCAACATGGAAGACATCTTCCACCTGCCGCTTGCCGAAGCCCGCCGCGTGCTGGGCGTTCGCAACGCGGAAGACATCGACACCAGCGCCATGGCCGATATCTGGGCCGAACACACCAAGCCGGGAGGCTATCGCTGAATGGAACTCGCCCGCGTCGTTACAGCAGACAAGGTCCGCCTCGAAGGCCTGTGGTATCCGGCGACAGGCGCTGCGAAGGAAGCCGACGGCATCGACGCCGTCATCATGCATCACGGCGTCGGCGGCAATTTCTACGCGGCCGGCTTCTTTGAAGACTCCCTTGCCGCGCTGACCGCACGTGGCATCGCGGTGCTGCGCGCCAACAACCGCGGCCATGACGGGCTGTTCCGCCAGTACGGCGCCGGACCGGCGCCGCTGCTGCTCGGCGCCGCCTATGAGCTGATGGATGACAGCCGGCACGACTATCGCGCCTGGCTCGACTTCGCCGCCGCGCGCGGCTGCCGCCGCATCGCGCTGTGGGGCCACTCGCTGGGCGCAGTAAAGGCCATCTATTTCGCGGCGAAGGAACAATATCCCGCGCTTGCCGCCGTGGTGGCGAGTTCGCCGCCACGCTTCGGCCACATTACCTATGCCGACAAGCCGGAGGAATTTGCGGCATTGCAGGCCCATGTGAAGGACGCGCAGGCGCTGATCGCGGCCGGCAAGGGCACGCAGCTGATGCAGGTGATGAAGCCGATCCCGCTCACCATCTCCGCCGCGTCCTATGTCGACAAATACGCCAGCGTCGACGATTTCGACTACACCCGGCATATCCCGGCAGTGCCGGTACCGCTGCTGGTCACCATCGGCGGGCGCGAGGGGGTGGACCCGACGGCCGCGCCGATCATCCCCTTCGCCGGCGCCACTGCCTACCTGCCCGCGATCGGCCGCGACAATCCGCATCTGCAGCACGCCTTCATCGCGAATGGCGACCATATGTATACCGGGGTGGCCGCCGCGCTGTGCGACACGGTGATCGACTTCCTGGGCCGCGTTCCACGCCGTTAGAACCGGCGGGGGCACCCGTTTTCCGGGCAGACGCCGCAGCAAACGCCGCTATAGTGACGCCCGCGTAGCGTCGGTTCCCTTCATTCCCGCAGCGGGGCGCGCATGTTTCTGGGCCGATTGTTCGGCTGGCTGCTTCTGGCCGCGGCATTGATGTCGCTGGGCTGGGACGTCGTCGCCTCGCTGGACGCGAACCGTTTCGTCATCAATGCGCTCGGCGAACAGTGGTTCGCCTTCGACCGCGACAGCCAGACGGGCACGCAGCGCTTCCTGCAGGAGAACATCCCCTTCCTGTGGGACCCGGTGCTGGTGACGCTGCAGCGCTGGCCGGGCTGGATCGTCTTTGCCCTGCTCGGCATCCTGGTGCTGCTCATTTTCCGCAAGCGCCGCCGCAAGGACCGCTGGTTTATCCGATAGGCGCACGGCCGGATTGCACCACCGATCCGGGATAATTGCGCGACCAACGAAAACTATTCCAGCAGACGCGCAAATGTCAGCTCGTGCTTGTTCTGGTGCAGGTGAAACAGCTGCGCGCCGGGAATGGCGGCGAATGCGGACTGGGCCGCGAAATCCGTCTCGCCCTGGAACTTGATGGTGCAGACCAGGTTGCGTGCCCGGCCTGACTCGACCCAGGTGGTGACCAGGCGCAGCAGGCGTTCCGGATAGCAGATGATGTCGGAGAACAGCCAGTCGACCGGACCGACCGCGTCCGGCGTCAGCGCGAAGGCGCTCTGCGCCAGCGTCGCCACATTGGGCAGAGTTGCAACGGCGGGATCGAGCGGCGCCTTGTCGACCGCGGTGACCTGTGCGCCGAGCGATTGGATCACCCAGGTCCAGCCGCCCGGGCTGGCGCCAAGATCGATGCAGCTCTCGCCCGGCTTCGGATAGCGTCCGAGCCGCGTCAGCGCTTCCCACAATTTCAGATAGGCGCGGCTGGGCGGCCCCGCCCGATCCTCGACGAATTGCATCTCGCCATTCGGGAACGGGCTCGAGCAGCGCGCGGCGGCAATGATCGTGTTCGCATCCTGCAGCGTCCACGAGCCCAGCGGCGCGGCCGGCGGCCGGTTGGGAAACACCAGTGGTTTGGCGCTGACATGCGGCAGGCGGTCCTGGATCAGCTTGGCGCGGCCGTGATGCCCGGTGGCGAACAGGGCCCAGCTGCGCTGGATCGCGCGCAACGCATTCGCGCCTTCACCGATCGAGGCGATGGGAATGCGGACGGGATCGAACCAGATGTTGGCGGCCCAGGCGGCAGGCCGTGCGGGACCGGGCGCGAAGAACAGGCGCCCCTCGTTGCTGGCATCAGGGCCGAGTTCCAGCGCCAGTTCGGCTTCGAAGCCTTCGGCCGCGAGATAGGCGGTCGCGCCCAGGGCTGTCGTCCCTTGGGGCTCGGCCGCACCGGGCATTACTCGTCGCCGATCTTCAGCGCGGCGATGAAGGCTTCCTGCGGGATCTCCACCTTGCCGAAGGCGCGCATCCGCTTCTTGCCCTTCTTCTGCTTGTCGAGCAATTTCCGCTTGCGGCTGATGTCGCCGCCATAGCACTTGGCGAGCACGTCCTTGCGCATGGCGCTGAGCGTTTCGCGCGCCACGACACGCCCGCCGATGGCGGCCTGGATGGCGATCTTGAACAGCTGCTTCGGGATCAGGTCCTTCAGCCGCTCGCAGATGGCACGGCCACGGCTTTCCGCCCGCCCCTTGTTGACGATCATCGACAGCGCATCGACCGGCTCGGCATTGACGAGGATCGACAGCTTGACGAGGTCGCCTTCCTCATAGCCATCGAGGCTGTAGTCGAAGCTCGCATAGCCGCGGCTGACCGACTTCAGCCGGTCGTAGAAGTCGAACACCACTTCATTCAGCGGCAGGCGATAGGTGGCGACGGCGCGGTTGCCGATATAGGTCAGGTTCTGCTGCACGCCGCGGCGCTCTTCGCACAGCTTCAGGATGGCGCCGAGATATTCGTCCGGCAGCATCAGCGTGGCCTTGATCCACGGCTCTTCCACCTTCACCAGCTTGGTCGGATCGGGCCAGTCGGCGGGGTTGTGGATTTCCTGCATCGTGCCATCAGACAGATGCACGTGATAGACGACCGACGGCGCCGTGGTGATGAGGTCGAGATCGAATTCGCGCTCCAGCCGTTCCTGCACGATTTCGAGATGCAGCAGGCCGAGGAAGCCGCAGCGGAAGCCGAAGCCGAGCGCGGGCGAGCTTTCCACCTCGAAATGGAAGCTCGAATCGTTGAGCCGCAGCTTGGACAGCGATTCGCGCAGGTTGTTGAAGTCGTCGGCCTCGGACGGGAACAGCCCGCAGAAGACGACCGGGATCGACGGCTTGAAGCCGGCGAGCGGCGCGGCGCGCGGGTTGCGGTCGTCGGTCAGCGTGTCGCCGACCGAGGTCTCCGCCACTTCCTTGATGCCCGCCGTGATGAAGCCGATCTCGCCGGGGCCGAGTTCGTCCACCGGCTCGGTCTTCGGCGTGAAGATGCCGACGCGGTCGATCACATGGGTGGCGCCGGTCGCCATCATGCGGATCTTCATGCCCTTGCGCAGCACGCCGTCCTGCATGCGCACCAGAATGACGACGCCGAGATAGGGGTCGTACCAGGAATCGACCAGCAGCGCGGCGAGCGGCGCCTTCGGGTCGCCCTCCGGCGGCGGAATCTTCTTCACGATCGCCTCGAGCACGTCGGGCACGCCCATGCCGGTCTTGCCGGAAATGGGAATGGCGTCGGTGGCGTCGATGCCGATGACATCCTCGATCTGCTGGCGGATGCGCTCGGGGTCGGCGGCCGGCAGGTCGATCTTGTTCAGCGCGACGACGATCTCATGGTTGGCGTCGATCGCCTGGTAGACGTTGGCAAGCGTCTGCGCTTCCACGCCCTGGCTCGCGTCGACGAGCAGGATGGAGCCTTCGCAGGCGGCCAGGCTGCGGCTGACTTCATAGGCGAAGTCGACATGGCCGGGCGTGTCCATCAGGTTGAGGTAATAGGTCTCGCCATCCTTGGCCTTGTAGGTGAGCCGGGTGGTCTGCGCCTTGATGGTGATGCCGCGCTCGCGCTCGATGTCCATCGAGTCGAGCACCTGTTCCTTCATCTCGCGCGACTGCAGGCCGCCCGTGGTCTCGATCAGGCGATCGGCCAGCGTCGACTTGCCATGGTCGATATGGGCAATGATGGAAAAGTTGCGGATGCGGCGAGGGTCAATCACGTAGTGCTAACTCCGCAGCGTCGCGCCGGTCGCCTTGGTGACGGCGGCGATGACTTTCTGGGCGACGGCGGCGATCTCGTCGTCCGTCAGGGTGCGTTCGGTCGGTTGCAGGCGGATGCTGAGCGCGAGCGACTTGCGCCCCTCGCCCAGCGAGCCGCCGGCAAAGACGTCGAACACGCGGGCATCTTCGATCAGCACCTTGTCGGCCCCGCGCGCGGCGCGCACGAGATCGGCGGCGGGCACCGTCGCATCGACGACAAAGGCAAAATCGCGTTCCACCGCCGGCAGGTCGGAGGCGCGCAAGGAACCACGGCTGCGCGAGGTCTTCGCCTTGGCCCTGGGCACGGCGTCGAGGAACACCTCAAAGGCGACAAGCGGCCCCTTCACGTCCATCGCCGTCAGCACGCGCGGGTGGATGTCGCCGAAGCGGGCGAGGATGGTCTTGGGACCAAGCTGCACGGTGCCGGAGCGGCCGGGGTGATACCAGTCGGCCGCACCCGCCACGATCTGCACCTTGTCCGCCGGGACGCCAAGGTCGGCGAGCAGCGCCATCACGTCGCCCTTCACGTCATAGAGGTCGGCGTCGCGCGGGGGCGCATTCCAGTGGCGCGGGCCGGTCTGGCCGCGGCGGATGCCGGCGGCGACCAAGGCCTGGTCTTCAGGCGCATCGCCGGCATATTGCGGGCCGACTTCGAACAGCGCGACCGTGGTGAAGCCGCGATCCACGTTGCGGCCGGCGGCGGCGATCAGGTTCGGCAGCATCGACGGCCGCATCGTGTCGAGATCGGCGCTGATCGGATTGGCAAGGCGCAGGGAATCCTGCCCGCCGCCGAACAATTCGGCCTGGGCGCGCGGCAGGAAGGACCAGGTCACGCATTCCATCAGCCCGCGATCGGCGAGCAGGCGCTTGGCCCGGGCGCGGCGTGCCTGTTCCGGCGTCACCGCCGGGCGGGCGACGACCGTGTCGCGCGTCAGCGGCACGGCGGGAATGGCTTCGAAGCCCTTGATGCGTGCGACCTCTTCCACAAGGTCGGCCTCGCCGTGGACGTCACGGCGCCAGGACGGCACCGACACTTTCAGCGCCGCGAGCTTCAGATAGTCGGCGGCATCGACCTGGAAGCCGAGCGCGTGGAGAATCCTGGTTGCCTCGGCCTCGTCCATGGCAAGGCCGGCGAGCTGCTGCACCCGTTCGGGGCGGAAGGCGATGTCGCGCTTCCAGTCGGGAACGGTGCCGGCGACAACCAGTTCGCTGGCTTCGCCACCGCACAGGTCGAGCACCATCTGCGTCGCCGCTTCCATGCCGGAGAGCACGGCTTCGGGGTCGATGCCGCGCTCGAAACGATAGCGTGCGTCGCTGTCGATGCCATGGCGGCGGCCGGTGCGCGCCGTGCGGATGGGATCGAAGAGCGCCGCTTCGATGAAGACATTGACCGTGCCGTCGCCGACACCGGTCGATTCGCCACCGATGACGCCGCCCAGGCCGAGCGCGGCGCTGTCGTCGGCGATGACGGTTTCATCGCCCGTCAGCGTGTATTCGTTGCCGTTCAGCGCCAGCAGCGTTTCGCCGGGCTGGGCCAGGCGCGCGCGGATCGTGCCCGTCACCTTGTCGGCGTCGAAGACATGCAGCGGACGGCTGCGGTCGAAGGTGAAGAAATTGGTGATGTCGACGAGCGTCGAGATCGGGCGCAGCCCGATGGCCTTCAGCCGGTCCTGCAGCCAGGCCGGGCTCGGCCCGTTCTTCACGCCGCGGACATAACGGCCGACGAACATCGGGCAGGCCGCGGGATCCGACGGGAGGTCGAGCGAGACGCCGATCGGGCTCTTGAAGCGGCCCGGGACGGTGACGCTCTTCAGCGGTTTCAGCGTGCCCAGGCCGGCGGCGGCCAGGTCGCGCGCCACGCCATGCACGCCCAGGCAATCCTGGCGGTTCGGCGTGATCGCGATCTCGATGACGGGATCGTCAAGGCCCATGACCTTGGCGAAGGGCGCGCCGATGGGCGCGTCGGCCGGCAGTTCGATGATGCCGTTGTGATCGGTGCCAAGGCCAAGCTCGCGCTCCGAACACAGCATGCCGTTCGATTCGACACCGCGAATGGCCGTCTTCTTCAGCACAAGGCCGGTCGCCGGAATGGTCGTGCCGGACGGCGCGAAGACGCCCTTCATGCCCGCATGAGCGTTGGGTGCGCCGCACACCACCTGCAGCACCTCGCTGCCGGTGTCGACCATGCACACCTGCAGCTTGTCGGCATTGGGGTGGCGCGAAGCCTCCCGCACATGCGCGACAATGAAGGGCGCGAGGTCCTTCGCGCGGTCGGCGACGCCTTCCACTTCCAGCCCGACGGCCGTCAGCTTGTCCGACACCGCATCGGCATCGGCCGTGGTGTCGAGATGTTCCTTGAGCCAGCCGAGCGTGAATTTCATCGCGCAAGCCCCGCCGCGACCGAGGGAACGTCGAGCGACGCAAAGCCATAGTGGCGCAGCCAGCGCAGGTCGCTGTCGAAGAAGGCGCGCAGGTCGGGGATGCCGTATTTCAGCATCGCGATGCGGTCGATGCCCATCCCAAATGCAAAGCCCTGCCATTCGGCGGGATCGAGGCCGCAATTCTGCAGCACCTTTGGATGCACCATGCCGCAGCCGAGAATCTCGAGCCAGTCGTCGCCGGCGCCGATCTTCAGTTCGCCGCCCTTGCGCGAGCAGCCGATGTCGACTTCCGCCGACGGTTCGGTGAAGGGGAAGTGGCTCGGCCGCAGGCGGATCTTCAGGTCGTCGATCTCGAAGAAGGCGCGGACGAATTCGAGCAGGCAGCCCTTCAGGTGGCCCATGTGGATGTTGCGGTCGATCACCAGGCCTTCGACC
>CANJEJ010000185.1 GCA_947473325.1 Alphaproteobacteria bacterium
AAGTAGTAAATTAATTGCATCCCCATGGGCGTCCGTAAACCGGCGTTCGGTTTGGCGCAGCGCCGGGTCGGCATCGCGCCGGCCGAGCAAGGCCCGTAATTCGTCACGCAGGGCTGGGGCATACGCGACGGTGTGGGCGGGTCCGATTTCGACGACGGCGTCTCCGTCGGTCCGGATGACTGCGACGTCGATGCCGTCGAGCGACGTTCCGCTCATCAGACCAAGGGCGGTGAAGAGTTCAGCCATGGCGCCTGTCCCCGGCCCGCTTCGTTGTCGCCCCCAATCCGGCGTGGTACATCACGCGCCCCTCATACCCTCGACCAGCCATGACCGCCCCACAGTCTTCCTTCCTGCGCACCTTGTCCGAACGGGGATTTATCCACCAGTCCACCGACATGGCGGCGCTGGACGAGGCCGCGGCCAAGGGACGTATCGTGGCCTATATCGGGTTCGATTGCACGGCACCCTCGCTGCACGCCGGCAGCCTCGTGCAAATCATGCTGCTGCGCTGGCTGCAGAAGACCGGCCACAAGCCGATCGTGCTGATGGGCGGCGGGACGACCAAGATCGGCGACCCTTCCTTCCGCGATGAATCGCGCCCCCTTCTCGACGACGCGGCGATCGCGAAGAACTTGGAAGGGATCAAGAAGGTCTTCGCCAAATACCTCGCCTTCGGCGACGGGCCGACAGATGCAGTGATGGTCAACAACGACGACTGGCTGGGTAAGCTCGCCTACATCCCGTTCCTGCGCGAAGTCGGCCGGCATTTCTCGATCAATCGTATGCTGACCTTTGAGTCGGTGAAGCAGCGGCTCGAACGTGAGCAGCCCCTCACATTCCTCGAATTCAACTACATGATCCTGCAGGCCTACGACTTCCTCGAGCTTTGGCGCCGCCACGGCTGCATGTTGCAGATGGGCGGTTCGGACCAGTGGGGCAACATCGTCAATGGCGTGGAACTCGGCCGCCGCATCGACAGCGCGCCGCTCTATGGCCTGACCTCTCCGCTTCTCACCACGTCGTCGGGCGCCAAGATGGGCAAGACGGCGGCCGGCGCGGTGTGGCTCAACGCCGAATCTCTGGCGCCCTATGACTATTGGCAGTATTGGCGCAACACGGAAGATGCCGACGTGGGCCGCTTCCTGCGACTCTTCACTGACCTGCCGATGGACGAGATCGCACGGCTGGAAAAACTCGGCGGCGCCGACATCAATGAGGCGAAGAAGATACTCGCGACAGCGGTGACCACGCTCTGTCACGGCGCCGAGGCGGCGAGCGAGGCCGCCGAAACTGCGCGGCGCACCTTTGAGGAAGGCGCCACGGGCGACTCCCTGCCCAGCATCACCGTGCCACGCGCCGAGCTGGATGCTGGCATTGCCGCTTTTGAGCTTTTCCGCCGCAGCGGCCTCGCTGCGTCGGGCGGCGAAGCACGCCGGCTGATCAAGGGCGGCGGCGCTCGGGTCAACGATGCTGCCATTGCTGGCGAAGCCCAGCTGATTGGCGCGAAGGACCTGACCGGCGAGGGCTTCATCAAGCTGTCGGCCGGCAAAAAGCGCCACGCCCTGGTGCGTCCTGATTAGATCTCAGTGCTCCCGCAGGAGCACGCCGAAATTCGGCAAACGGTCGTTGAAGCCGGCGGACCGCAGCGCGTGCCAGGCCAGTGTCGTGTTGATGTGCAGGACTGGAAGGCCAAGCCAGCGTTCCGCTTCGGCGGCGAGTTGCAGCAGCGGGAAGTTGGTGCCGGTGGCACTGATCGCCTCCGCACCTGAATCCTTCAACTCCTGCAGCAGGGCCATGACGCGGTCTTCCGGCAGGTTGACGATTTCGAAGGCGCTGACGCAATCGGCTCCGGCAAGATGCAGCAGGTCGATGCCGGACTTGTGCCATTCCCAGTAGCCGAATTCCTTCGGGTTTCCTGTCATGCGGCGCGGCCCCAGGTTCGCCACCCGCTTTACACCCAGCGTCTCGAAGGCCGCCCAATAGGCGTCCGACGGAGTGATGACGGGTACATTCACAAGTGCCCGATAACGCGCCGACAGGCCGCGGCCATTCTCGCCACTGGTGAAGGTATAGGCCCCGTCGCCGATCAGGATGGCGTCGGGCTCGCATTCCATCAGTTCCTGCATGGCAGGCACCTCGGCCGCACGCAGTCCCTGGGACATCTTCTTCTGGGCCGCGTCGTCGTCCCATTTCGTCGGACCTTCGCGCACAGCACGAGCTGTGTTGATGGAGATTCCATCTGGCACAATGCGGTGCAGTTCGGTTTCGATCACCGTGTTGCGCGACGGCGTGACCAGGCCCCATTTGGCCCGGTAACCCAGACGGTCTGGCATGATTGCTCCTTCGTTAGTTCAGGGCGTCGGCTGTTCGGGGCTCGGCTCTTGTGGTGTTGACGGGCCCGGCGCATCGCCGTTCCGGCTGCCCAGACCGCGAGCGCCGGTGAAGATCGAGAAAAAGTTGCGCAGGAAACCGGGCGCCAGCGCCGACAGCGGATTGACGGAAATGTTCGGCTCTTCGATCGGTCCCCGCACGCTGTAGGTCAGCGCGATGATGCCCTCGCCCTGCCTGCCGATCAGCAGCGTGCCGATCAGCGGGATGGAGCCCAGTACCGAATTGATCGTGTAAGCCGGCACCAGCGTGCCACTGAGCGACATCTGGTCCCGGCGGCGGTCGATCTCGCCGTCGACCGTGATGCCAAGCGAAGGCCCGAAGGCCCGCCCATCCCGCAGTTCGATGACATTGCCGCGGAAGCGATACGGCACATCGGCCTTGGCGAAGTTGATGCCCTGCCCGTTCATGATTTCCAGGATGCCCGTCAGAGAGGCGAGCGTAAGGACGCGGGCCAGTGCCGGCGCATTGCGGATCTGGACATTCTCCACCTCCATTCTGCCCTCGACGTAGGGTTTTCCGTCGGCCGGCGTAACGACAGTGCCCGAGACCAGGAGCGAACCACCCGACGCGTCGTCGAACAGTCCCGTGGTGCGGGCGAGGGCTCCGGCATTGCTCGACGCAATTGCGAGACGACGCACACCGTCAGGCCCGGTCGCGACTGTCACCGTCGCCGGCGCCTCGGCGTTGATCGAGCCCGACAGGCGGAGGCTTTCCAGCCGCTCGCCATAGCTTGCGTCGCCCACGGCATTCACTACTGAGCGGGTCTCACTGAGCACGAGTTCCTGAATTTGCAATGAGAGCCGCAGAGGAGGGATGTCGTCGTCATCCTTGCTGTCGGCAGTGCTGCCGAAATAGGCATCGATATAGGGCGAGACGTCGAGGCGGCGGCCGCCAATCGCGACCACGTTGCCCCCGCCTTCGCGCGGGACGACACTCGCCGAGATGTCGTTCCCGGCAAAGGCTAGGCGCGTCAGACTGAGCCTCAACAGCCTGTTGTTGCCGTCGAGTTCCACCTCACCCTGGGCGGCCAGCCCGGGGGCCCGCGCATCGACGCCCTGAAGGACAAAGCCGCCCGCCGGGCGCGGACGCATGGTCATGCGAAGCTGCGCCGCCTGACCCGCTTCCTTGCGCCATTTGATGGCGCCGATATCCACAATTGCCGCCGTGAGGTCCAGCTCGACATTCGCCGCCGAAACCTTCTGCGCCGTGGTCTGGGCCGTCAGCGCAACGCCGATCGTTCCCCTCAGTACATCGCCCGTTTCCAGCGTAAGCGCCTTGCGCGCCGCCTCATCCAGTCGCGTGCGCAGTGTGACCTGGCCGTTAGGGGTGCGGCTGTCGAAGCTTTCTGTCCAGCTGACCTCGGCCGGTACGCCGTTCAGCGTGACGTCGCCCTTGGTGGCGAGTCCAGCTGCCGTCACCTCTATGCTCAGGCTCGCATTAGCCACGTCGACGGCGCCAAAGGCCTTATTCCAACTACCGTCGCGGATGTTGGACGCGGCAGCAAACCGTATGTCGTCGGCCTTGAGCGCGTCGGCGAGTGGAAAGTTGAAGCGCGCTCGCGTGGCCGACACGCCGCCCAGCATCGCGGGATCAAGGCCGAGCCGGCGCGTAAGGCCGAGCGGCGGCAGGTCGAGAATGCGCAGCACCTCGCGATTGCTGCCGCTGGCGACCATCTCAATGGTGCCGTTCCACAGGGCATTGCGGCCTGTGCCCGGCTCAAGCTTTACCGTGCCTTCGGGAATGGCGAGTTCGCCAAGCTGCCCTGACTGCAGGGTGAGATCGAGCAGCGCCGGCGTGATGCGCAGATAGCCCTGGGCCTCCCGCAATGGCGGCATCTGACCGATATAGGATGCCCGCACGCCGACAAATTCGCCGGTGATTTCCATTGAATCGGGCTTCACGTCGCCACTATCGATCTCCGCCGCCGATAATTTTACCTTCACGTTGCCGCGCCGCACCGTGCCCTGCAGCAGGTTGGCGACGATCCAAGCCCGCGCGCCGGTCGCCATAGAGGGCGGCCAATAGCGCTTGACGTCAGGAATGGTGAGGTTGGCGAAAGTGCCGGTGAAATCGACATCGGGTGTCGCCTTGTCGGTGGCAAGATGGCCCTTCAGCTCAACGCGAGCCGCTCCGACTTCGATGCGCAACTGGTCAAAGGTCGTTATGCGGCTGCGGGCGTCAAAGGTACCAGCCGCGCGCAGACCCGTGACCGGCGCCGGCTCCGGATATAGGTCGCTCAGGAGAAGCTGTCCGCCACCGCCCGAGAGATCGAAGTCGACGCGGTCAGGTTCTCCGTCGGAGGCAAGCCCGACCGTCACCGAGCCACCGACGGGCAGGGCCAGGGCCTTCAATGCGGCGAAAGTCGGGCCCTGGTTCGCCAGCGCAGCAGGCACGAGGTTCTCGAAAGTGATGTAGGACTGTAGGCGGCGCGAACCATGGTCGAAACGCGAGGCGATCGCGATCGGCACAGGGTCTCCGCCGACCAGCAGGGCGAGGCGCAGGTCGGCTCGAACACCGCCTTCGTCCCGGTTCAGAAACAGGTCCGCCGCCGGCGCCCGCCACACTGCGCCCACCAACCGGTCATCAAAGGTGATGTCGGCATCGCGCACCGCCACGCGTGTCAGCTCCGCCCCCGGCCGGCCCGGCTCGGGCGGCAGTGTCAGGTTGGCGAGGAATTTGACGAAAGCCTCGTTGCTGGTCTGCGGCAGGTCATCGCCCTGGCCAAGCAGCACTTCGAACGAGCCATCGGGATTACGGGCAAGCCGCATCACCGGGCCCTGCAGGTCGATGCTGGTCGGCTCGAAACGCCCGGCGATAAGTCCGGCGCCGCTGAGCGACACTGCCATCTGTGGCAGATGGGCGGCTTCGGCACCGGCGGCGTCGCGGAAGCGCACATCGACCAGGCTGATCCCGACGCCACGGTCGAAGCCCTGCCATGCCAGGATCGTGTCGCCAATCTCGATGCGCAGGCCGTCGGCGCCGCCGAGCGACATGGCGTCCTGCAGATAGGGTGTCAGAAAGGCGAGAGAGATGGGTCCCGCGGAAAGACGCCACGCGCCGGCCGCCACAATCAGGGCGAGCCCGGCAAGCACGGCGCCGAACAGGCGAAGGACGAGTTTACTTAGGGACCAGATCAATGTTTGCTGTCTGACGAACGGCCCTTATCCGGATGGACCGCCGTCGCGCCCGGCTTTAGCGCATAAAGAGAGAGCATGCACGTAATTCCATGGGTTGCCCAACTTGGCCCCCTGCCGCGCCCCCATTCTCCGGCGCAGGCGGAAGACGGCCAAGCGACGCTGGCCGAAGCGATCCGGGAGCAGGACGATGCCGCGCTGGCCGATCTGGTGACGGGCGCGCTGGCAGTGCCGGCGGTCCGCGACCTCTTCGATGCGCTGCTGGGCAACAGCCCCTTTCTCAGCCATTGCATTCTACGCGATCCCGGCTTCTTGCGCCCGCTTCTTACGCAGATGCCTGAAGCGACCCTTGCCGGTATCCTGGAGGACATACGCAGGGCCCCCGCCGAGGTTGCCGCCCTCGATCCGGCCGCGGCACGCGCCGCCTTGATGACACGCCTGCGCATTGGCAAGCGCCGCGCGGCGCTGCTGATCGGACTGGCGGATGTCGGTGGCCTGTGGCCACTCGCCCAAGTCACGGGGGCGCTGTCCGACCTGGCCGATGGCGCCGCCAATGCGAGTCTGACCCTGCTGCTGCGCGAATCAGTTGCAAAAGGCGACCTTCACCTGCCCTACCCCGACGAGCCGACACGCGGATGCGGTTTCTTCATCCTTGGCATGGGCAAGCTGGGCGCGCGCGAACTCAACTATTCCAGCGACATCGACCTCATCTGCCTGTTCGATCAGGATGTTGTGGACTACCGCGGCAGCCGTGGCGTCCAGGATTGTTTCATCCGCATGACACAGGCGCTCGTGTCCCTGCTGCAGGACCGCACCGGCGACGGTTACGTCTTCCGCACCGACCTCCGCCTGCGGCCCGACCCCGGTGCCTCTCCCGTGGCGTTGTCTGTATTGGCAGCAGAGACCTATTACGAGAGCGTCGGCCAGAACTGGGAACGCGCGGCGATGATCAAGGCGCGCCCCGTCGCGGGCGACCTGCAGGCTGGCGCCCTGTTCCTGCGCCAGATCGGCCCTTTCATCTGGCGCAGACATCTCGACTTCGCGGCGATTGCCGACATCCACTCGATCAAGCGTCAGATCGAGGCGCGCGGCGGCCACCGTGCCCTGCAAGTGGCTGGCCACAATGTGAAGCTCGGCCGCGGCGGCATTCGCGAAATCGAGTTCTTCGTCCAGACACAGCAGTTAATCGCCGGTGGCCGCGATGCTCGACTTCGCGATTCGTCAACCTGCATCGCTCTTGCTGCACTGGCCTCGACGGGACGTCTTTCGCCCGAGGTCGCTGCAGACATGACGGCCGCCTATGAATTCCTGCGCCGGGTCGAGCACCGCCTGCAGATGATCAACGACGCCCAGACACAGCTTCTGCCTGCAGACGAAGATGCGTTGAGGCACCTTGCCCTCTTCCTCGGCTACCCGGACCTTCCGGCGTTCTCGGCTGACTATCTCGCCCAGCTCAACCGCGTGCGCGACCATTACGCGGCTCTGTTCGAAGGTGCACCGGCCCTGGGCGACGATGAGGGTGGCAATCTGGTTTTCACCGGCACCGAGGACGATCCCGATACGATCGAAACGCTGTCGCGGATGGGTTTCCGCGAACCGAAGACGGTCGCCGCCGCGATTCGCAGCTGG
>CANJEJ010000186.1 GCA_947473325.1 Alphaproteobacteria bacterium
GACCGTGAAGGCGCCCTTGGCGGTCTTCGCCGCCTCGACGATGCGTTTCGCCCGGTCGATCTCGGCTGCGGTCGGCGTGAAGGCGGCGTTGATGCCGGCGACCTGGCCGGGGTGGATGGCAAGCTTGCCGGTGAAACCCATGCGTTTCGCCGCCTGTGCCTCGGCCTCGAGCCCGGCATTGTCCTTCACGTCGATGAAGGGCACGTCGACGACCGGGCAATGCACGATGGCGGCCGCCTGCACCATCAGCGAGCGGGCGACGAGCAGCGGCTCCCAGGCCAGCGCCGCGCCGATATCGGCGGAAAAGTCGGCGCCGCCGAATCCCAGCGCATCGCCCTTGCGCAGCAGGCGTGCCGTCTCGGGCGCTTCCCGCAGGCCGACGGCGGATTCGATGGTGGCGACCAGTGGCGGCGCATCGGCCCAGTGGGCGAGCAGGATTTCGACATCGCGCGGCGAATCGACCTTGGGCACGACCAGGAAGGCGGGCTTCAGCTTGCCGTCGGCAAGCGCCGCAAGATCGTCGAGACCGGCGCGGGTGGTGATGGGGTTGAGGCGAAGGCCGCTCCGGCCTTGCGTCTCGGCCCCCCGCAGGAACTTCGCCGCCTCGGCCCGCGCGCTGTCCTTGGCAGGCAGGGCGACCGCGTCCTCGAGGTCGATGATGATGCCGTCGGGCTGGGCCGCCAGCGCCTTGGCGAATCGCTCTGGCCGGTCGCCCGGGACGAAAAGGAGCGAGCGGGCGAGGGCGAAGTCGAATCGGTTGGCCATGGACACTCCGTAATCCCTCTCCCCTTGTGGGCGAGGGTGGCGAGCGAAGCGAGCGGGTGAGGGGACGCAGCGTGAGCAGCTTTGTAGAAGGCGCGCCATAGGGCGCGCAACCCCTCACCCCAACCCTCTCCCACAAGGCGAGAGGAGAAGGAAGGGGAGGAGCTCGCCGTTACTTCGTGAAGGTATACAGCGGATACATCATCTGCGGCGGCGTCCACTTGTCGGTGGGCAGCGGCGTCATGATCTCGTCGTACCAGACGATCTTCGCGTCAGAGAAGCCGACCTCCTTCGCCGTCTCGCAATAGGGATATTTGAACGAGGCGGGGGCGAAGGGTTCGTTGTTGGCATAGGCGAGGGTATGCGCCATGGCCTCGGACCAGATGCTGCCCTTCTGCGGCAGGAACTCCATGCCGAAGCAGACGCCTCCGGGTTTCAGGATGCGCTCGACCTCTTTCAGGATGCGCTTGGTCGGTCCCGGCGGAATCTCGTGCCACATGAAGGTGAACATCACGAGGTCGAAATAATTGTCCGGGTAGTCGAGCTTCTCGACGTCCTGCTGCGACAGGTGAATCTTGTAGCCGCGCTCCATCGCCCGCTTGTTGACGAGCTTCAGACAGGGGCCGGAGATATCGACGCCATAGGCCTCGGCTTCCGGGTGCCCTTCCATCCAGGTCAGGATCATGCCGCCCTGGCCCGTGCCCCAGTCGAGCACGCGCTTGAAGGTCTTGCCCTTGGGCAGGTGCGAATACATCAGGCGGTAGAGGTCGTTGGGGTCTTCCTCCCACGGCCGGGTCGTGCGGCGGCCGAGTTCGTAGACCAGGCCATCGACCTCGTCATCCCACACGCCGCCGGGGTGCTGGTGAAAATCCGCGAGCTTGTAATAGTCGGGATAGTCGATCTTCGGATTGAGCTTGAGCAGGCCGGCCTTTTCCGACACGGCTGCGGCGGCATCCAGTTCCTTGACGATGCGATCAGCTTCCGCATGCGCCTTGGGCTGCATGCCGAAGTCGGGCGAGCAGTATTTGAACTGCTGCAGGTAGCGATAGCACCAGGTGTAGAGCTGGTATTCCGGCTGCTCGTCCATCACGGCCAGCACGTCGTCCGACATCTCCGGCTTCACGCCCAGCTCGTCGCATATGCGAACATAGGCCTGATAGGTGGCGTTGTAGATTTCCTTTTCCTGGTAGTTGCGCGCCGTGCGCAGGAAGGTGTGGAAGGCCCGGAACTCGCGGTCTTCCGTGATGTTGGTGATGTCCTGAGGCTGGTTGGAACGCATCGGTTCTCCCCTCACACCATCTCGCGGGCCTTGCGGCCGATCTTGCTGACGGGCACATCGGAGCGGTGTAGTTCGCGCAGCACGCGGTTGACGAATTTCTTCGCATCCTCGTTGCGGGCCTTGTCCTTGTCCGGCGATTCCTTGAAGTTCTCGACCGCGTCGGGGGCGATGGTCTTGGCCTCGGTCAGCACCGCTTCCAGTGTCTGCACGCGGTCGCGCAGGATATAGACCTCGCCGGCCAGCGCGATCAGCGCGCCGACCACGTTGTCGAGCGGCAGGTCGTGGAGGAAGCGCGGCTCCTTCGTACCCACGGGGCCGGTCAGCACCGACTTGTAGCGGCTCATGCTGACGCTCTTCTTCTTGTCCTTCTTCTTCTCGTCCTTCGCCATCGTCTGGTCCGTCCCTCTTGGCCCGGGGCATTCGCCGTTGGGCATCGTTGCCGTCCCGGGCTAATCTCCGGGGAGGCTGGAATTGTACACATCCGGCGCCCCGGCTGCACCGGGCGAGATGCACAAAAAGGTCGGTTGGGAGGACAGGGCATGAAGGACATTTTCGACGTCGCCGGCCGCTGCGTGCTGGTGACTGGGGCTTCTTCCGGCATCGGCCGTCACGCCGCGCGGATGTTCGCGAGCCGGGGCGCCAAGGTGGCCGTGGCGGCGCGGCGCACGGACCGGCTCGATGCCCTGGTGGCCGAGATCATCAAGACCGGCGGGCAGGCCCTGGCCGTGGCCCTTGACGTCGCCGATGGCGCGGCGGTGGAAAAGGCCATCGACACGGTGGAGCGCGAACTTGCCCCTATCGACATCCTGATCAACAACGCGGGCACGACCTGGTCCCGGCCGATCCTCGAGCACACGCCGACCGATTTTGCCAAGGTGATCGACGTCAACCTGAACGGCGCCTTCTATGTCGCCCATGCCGTGGCGCGCCGCATGGCCGCCCGCGAGGCGAGCCTGCCGCCAGGCGGCGGCAGCATCGTCAACATCACGTCGGTGGCGGCCATCCGCACCATGATCCGCACCCCGGCCTACAACGCATCCAAGGCCGGTCTTGCGCATCTCACCCGCATGCTGGCGATGGAACTGGCGCCCCATCGCATCCGGGTGAACTCCATCGCGCCCGGCCTCTTCATCACCGAATTGTCGCAGGACTATGTCCACACCGAACGCGGCAAGGCGATGCTGGCCAAGATTCCGATGGGCCGTGCCGCGCGCGACGAGGAGATGGACGGACCGATGCTGCTGCTGGCGTCGGATGCCGGCAGCTACCTCTCCGGAGCCGAAATCGTCATCGACGGCGCCGTGGCCTGCGCCCGCTGATCGGCCTGATGCGTCCGGGACTGGCCACGCTGGTCGTTTTCGGCCTTTTTGCGACGGTGAATGCCGGGGCGCAGGGCTGTCCCTGGGCAGCGGGCCCCTGCGCGGGCACAGCGCCCTGGGCCGTGCAGGCGCGTGATCCCGTCGCCGCGAAGGCGGCGCTCGCACGTGGCCAGGCCGACTTCATGACCGCGAACTTCCTGCGCAGCGCCGAGGCAACGGGCGAGGCGTTCCGGCGTGACCCGGCGAATCTCGAAGCCGCCATCTGGCATGTCGCGGCGATGGCACGGCTGGGCCAGTATCCGGCGGCGCTGGTGGCGACAATCCGGCGCGACGGGACGGAGCTGAAACGCTGGCCCGGCCCGTTGCTCGCCTGGTTCCTCGGCCAGCTTGACCGCGTGATGGTACAGGACCTGGCGACGGACCAGAATTCCTCGACGGTCGAGGACTACACCTTTTCCTTCTTCTACTTCCATGTCGCCAGCGTGGAACTGGCGGCGGGCCGCCTCGACACCGCGGAAGAAGCACTCGCGGCCATTCTCGATCTCGGTCCCGGTGTCGACCGGCAGATCTGGCGGGCTGCCGGCCTGGAGCTGGGGCGCGTGATCGAACTCAATGATTCAAAACCAAGACAGGGAACGAAGTGAAGGATCTGTTCGACATCAAGGGCCGCTGCATCCTGGTCACCGGCGCTTCCAGCGGCATCGGCCGCAACGCGGCGCGATTCTTCGCGGGGCGGGGGGCGAAGGTGGCGGTGGTGGCACGGCGCGGCGAACGGCTGGCGGCGCTGGCGGCAGAGATCGGCGCGGCGGGTGGCACGGCCTTTCCGCTGCCGCTCGACGTCACCGACGCCGCGGCGCTGGAAGCCGCGATTGACCGCATCGAGCGCGACTTCGCGCCCATCGACGTGCTGGTCAACAACGCAGGCTCCACCGTGGCGAAGCCCGTGCTGGAACAGACGCTGGAGGATTTCACCCGCGTCGTCGACCTCAACCTCACCGCCGCCTATTGGGCGGCGCATGCGGTGGCGCGCCGCATGGTGAAGCGCCAGGACAGCTTGCCGCCCGGCGGCGGCAGCATCATCAACATCACCTCGGTCGCCGCCGTGCGCGTACGGCAGTTCACGCCCGGCTATGTCTCGTCCAAGGCGGGGCTTGCCAACCTTACCCGGGCGCTCGCCTGGGAGCTGGCGTCGCGGCGCATCCGGGTGAACTCCATCGCGCCGGGCCTGTTCGATTCGGAACTCGCGCCCGGCTTCGCCGAGACGGAAGAAGGCAAGCGCAACCGCGCCCGCATCCCGATGGGCCGGGTGGGGCGGGAAAACGAACTCGAAGGCGCGCTGCTGCTGCTCGCCTCGGACGCCAGCAGCTACATGTCGGGATCGGAAATCCTCGTTGACGGCGCCAGCGCCGCGGGGCGCACGGCATGAAGGTCCTGATTGTCTACGCGCATCCGGAACCGCTTTCGTTCAACGCCGCGCTGAAGGAGACCGCCGTGGCCGCGCTGGAGGGGCAGGGGCATGCGGTGCGGGTGAACGACCTGCACGCCATGGGATTCAACCCCGTGACGACGGCGCAGGACTTCCCGGTGCGCGCCTTCCCGGATCGGCTGGTCATTCCGCGCGAGCAGTCCGCCGCCCACGCCGCCGGCACGACCGCGCCGGACATTGCCGCCGAGCATGCCAAGCTTGCCTGGGCCGATGCGGTGCTGTTCCAGTTTCCGTTGTGGATGTACGGCCTGCCCGCGATCCTGAAGGGCTGGTTCGACCGCGTGTTTTCGGAGGGCTTCGTCAACGACCCGCCGAAGGGCAAGTTCTTCGACCGGGGCGGCATGGCGGGGAAGCGGGCGATGCTGTCACTCACCGCCGGCGGCAAGCCGGGGGGCTTCGCGCCCAACGGCCGGCACGGGCCGGTCGACGTCATGCTCTGGCCGATCCATAACGCGCTGCGCTTCCAGGGCTTTGACGTGCTGCCGCCTTTCGTCGCCTATGACGTGGTGCGCAGCGACGATGACGCGCGGCGGGTGCAACTCGCCGATTTTCGTGGGCGCATGGGGGGCCTGTTTACCGACCCGGTGCTGCCGTTCCACAATCTCGACGAATACGACGTAACGGGCGGACTCAAGCCCGGCGTGGTGCCGCGCAACACGATCCAGAGGAATTGACCATGGAATTTCGTCCCGCCAAGGCCGCCTTTGTCGCCATTGATCTGCAGCGCGGCTTCTGCCTGCCGGATGGCACGCTCGGCAAGCTCGGCCGTGACGTGTCGGGCTGCCTGGCGGCGGCGCGGCGCTGTGTCGACATGGCGGCAGCGGCGCGGGCGGCGGGCATGCCCATCGTCTGGGTGCGCATTTCGCACCGGCCGGACTATGCCGATGCCGGCGTGGTCTATCATCACCTGAGCCCGCACCTGAAGACGTTCGGCTCCATGCGGTCGGATGGGCCGGATGTCGATTTCGTGCCCGAGGTGCAGGCGGCGATCCGGCCGGAGGACATGGTGATCGACAAGATCCGCTATTCCGCCTTCTTCGGCACGCCGCTGCACACGCTGTTGGCCGCGCGCGGCATCGACACGCTGCTGGTCGGCGGCGTCACCACGGCGATCTGCGTCGAGACCACCGTGCGCGATGCCTGCCAGCACGACTACAAGACCTTCGTGGTGCGCGAATGCACCGCCGACCTGAAGGAAGCGCAGCACCAGGCGGCGCTTGATGTGATGGGCTTCGGCTTTGCCCGCGTCATCGGCCACAACCAGGCGGCCGATGCCCTGGGTCGCGACTCCACCACATTCGAACGGGGTGCATCATGACCGCCCGCAGCGCCCAAGCCTGGGAAACGCCTCCGCAGCTCGCGCCGCAGAACTATGTCAGCGGTTCCGTCTACACCGATCCCGCGATCTTCGCGGCGGAGCGGCGGCAGATCTTCGGCAGGCTGTGGACGCTGGTCGCCCATGCCAGCGAATTTCCCGAAGCCTTCGCCTTCCGCACGACGGAGCAGGGGGCGGGGCCGGTGCTGCTGCTGCGCGAGGCGGATGGTTCCATTGCGGCCTATGCCAATGTGGCGGCGCCGGGCCGGGTTGCCGAGGTGCGCCCCACCGGGACCGACGCGCGCTGGGCCGGTGGCGCGGGGCTGACGCGGCTGCGTTGCGAATCGAAGCTCGATCTGGTCTTCGTCTGCTGGGATGCGGATGCACCACCGCTGGACAGATTCCTCGGAGCCACGCTCGATGCCTTTGCCGAGCCGATGGCGCCGGGCGAGCTCGAGGTCATCCATTTCCATCGCGCCACGCTGCAGAGCAACTGGAAGGCGTGGATGGAGACCAACCTCGACGCCTATCACACCTTCATGCATGTGGTGCTGCGCAAGACGCAGGTCGACAGCGCGCGGCGCATCCGCATCCAGCCGAACGGCCATGCCGCGGGCGGCGGGCTGAAGGCGAATTACAGCAACTACAAGGGCTGGCAGGATCGCAGCAACGACCTGGCGCTGGCGGGCATGGATGCGACCGACATGCGCTCTGGCCACCTGTTCCCCAACGCCATGGTGCTGGCGCGCGGCACGGTGATCCGGCTCGACACCATCATCCCGCTGACACCCGACACGATGATCCTGGAATGCCGCGGCCTTGGCCGGAAGGGCGACAGCGAGGCGGCGCGCCGCATGCGCTTCCAGCACCACAACATGTACTGGGGCCCGCTGTCGCGAAACCTGCCGGAAGACGCCTTCGCCGCCGAGGCCTGCGCGCGTTCCTTCGATTCGGGTGCCGGGCGCTGGCAGATCATCGCCCGCGACGAGA
>CANJEJ010000187.1 GCA_947473325.1 Alphaproteobacteria bacterium
AGCTGGCGCAACGTGTCACCGACGCATTGGCAGTTCAAGCTGCGGCCCGGCGTCGCCTTCCACAACGGCGAGGCACTGACCGCAGATGCCATCGTGCAGGCGATCGAGGTGATGATCTCGGACGAGGGCAAGGCCAAGTCCGGACCTGTCTTTGGCACGCTGCGGGCCATCTCCGGCGCGCGCAAGGTCGACGACCTGACGGTCGAGGTCACCACCGCGACGCCGGCGCCGATCCTGCCGAACGAGATTGCCGCGCTTAAGATCGCTGCGCCCAAGGCCTGGGCCTCCCTGGGGCGCGAAGGCTTCAGCCGCAACCCGGCCGGCACCGGCCCGTTCCAGCAGGTTGTGTGGGACGACAACAAGGTCGCGCTGAAACGCGCCGAGACCTCTTGGCGCAAGGCGAAACTCGACTCAATCGACATCCTGTTCCTGCCGGAACTCGCCTCGCGCGAGCAGGCATTCACTTCAGGCCAGATCGACCTTGCCTGGTCACTCGCACCAGATTCAAAGGAAAAGGTCGAACGCGCGGGCGGCAGGCTTCTTGTCGTGCCGACGCCGTCGATCAATGCGCTTCTGTTCCACGCCCAGAAGGCAGGCCCGACCGCCGACAAGCGGGTGCGCCAGGCGCTGAACTACGCGCTCGACAAAAGCTACACGGAAACGTTGTTGCGCGGCCTCACCACCTCGGCCAGCCAGCCGGCGGGCAAGACGGTGCGTGGCTTCCAGCCCGACATCAAGCCCTACGCCTATGACCCGGCCAAGGCCAAGGCACTGCTTGCCGAGGCCGGCGTGGCGAACGGCTTCTCGGGCCTCGCGGAAATCACCCTCGTCGGCTCGAAGGACATCTTCGAGAAGATCGCGTCGGACTTCAGCAAGGTGGGCGTGAATGTCGAGATGCGCATCATCACGCTGCCCGACCTGCTGGCGCGGCGTGACGGCCGCAAGGAGTTCGACGGCGCGCTGTTCAACTACAATTTCGGCGCCCAGCCGTCAGGCGACATGATGCGCTCGATCAACAGCTTCCATTCCTGCAGCTTCCCGCGGAAATGGACCTGCTTCCCCGAGATCGAACCCACCATCGCTGCGGTCAACGCAGAATTCGACGAGAAAAAGCGCGACGAAGGCCTGCGCAAGATCGCGCAGTATTATCACGACAATGCGCCAGCCGTTTGGATGGAAGAGCAGATCGAACTCGACGGCGTGTCGAACAAGATCCGCAACTACAAGAACGTCAACTGGGTGATCAACTTCACCGAGTTCGACGTCGTGCGTTAGGCGTCCACCGCGGTCGCACACTTTTCGGGGAGGAGCTTCCGGGCTCTTCCCAATTCTCTATACTCAAGCAATCAATTGCAGGGCCGCTGCACCCGCGCCAGCCCGCGCATCCGTCTGAGGGAAACACATGTTTAGAAATTCGCGCCCATCGCTGTCCGTGGCCGCCGGCGCGCTTCTTGCCGCCAGCCTTGCTGCAGTACCCGCCGCGGCGCAGACGCTGCGCATCGGCGCCGCCGAACTGCCGCCGTCGGCTGGCGACCCAACCACGTCGCTGACGCGCAGCTCCGTCTTCGTCTGGCAGGCCATGTTCAACGCCGTCGCCAAGGTGGACGGAAGCGGCAAACCCCAGCCCATCCTGGCCGAGTCCTGGCAGAACCTGTCACCGACGACTTGGCGCGTGAAGATGCGCCCCGGCGTCACCTTCCACAACGGCGAGCCGCTGACCGCCGAGGCGTTGGTCGATGCCGTGACCAACCTGATATCGGATGAGGGCAAGACCAAGGGAGGCCCCGTCTATGGCACCCTGCGCCCGCTGGCCGGCGCCAAGAAAATCGACGACATGACGGTCGAGATCACCACGTCGACACCGACGCCCACGTTGATGGCGGACATGGGCGCATTGATGATCGTCGCGCCGAGGGCCTGGGCTTCGCTGGGGCGCGACGGCTTCAGCCGCAACCCTGCCGGCACCGGTCCGTTCCAGCAGGTGAGCTGGAACGATTCGAAGGTCGTGCTCAAGCGTGCCGACAATGCCTTGCGCAAGGGCAAGGTCGATGGGATCGAGATGCTGGTCCTGCCCGAGGTCGCCTCGCGCGTGCAGGCCTTCTCGTCGGACCAGGTCGATCTGGCCTGGTCGCTGATTCCCGACGCCCGCCGCGAGGTGGAGCGCGCCGGCGGCACGCTGGTCGCCGGGCCCACCGCGGCGGTCAACACGCTGATCATGCATGCCCAGAAGCCGGGCCCGACGCAGGACAAGCGCGTGCGCCAGGCAATCAACTACGCGCTGGACAAGAGCTTCACGGAAACGCTGCTGAACGGCACCGCCGTCCCGGCGAGCCAGCCGGCGGCGCGCGCAGTGCGCGGTCATCAGGCCGACATCAAGCCCTATGCCTATGACCCGGCCAAGGCCAAGGCGCTGCTGGCGGAAGCGGGCGTGCCCAACGGCTTCCCGCTGGCGGCCGATGTCACCATCGGCAACAACAAGGACATCCTGGAAAAGGCAGCGGCGGACCTGACGCGGATCGGCATTCCGCTGCAGCTGAACCCCATCACACTACCCGACCTGCTGGCGCGGCGTGACGGCAAGAAGGAGTTTGACGGCACGCTGTTCTACTACAACTTCAACGGCCAGCCGGGGAACGACATGATGCGGCCGATCAACAGCCTGCATTCCTGCGGCTTCGCCCGGCAATGGGTCTGCTTCCCGGAGATCGAACCAACAATCGCGATGGCCAATTCGGAGTTCGACGAGAAGAAGCGCGACGAGGCGCTGCGCAAGATCGCCCTCTATTACCACGAGAACGCGCCGGCCCTGTGGCTTGAGGAATCCTCGGAGCTGAGTGCTGTCTCGAAAAGGGTGAAGAACTACGAGAACATCAACTGGCAGATCAACTACACCGAGATCGAGATGACGCGCTGAGGCGCTATCGCGACGGCACGAAAGGGGAGGGTTTTGCGCCCTCCCCTTTTTTTGTCGGCTATTCCGCCGCCTTGACGGCCGCGGGCGGCACATAAATGCCGTCCTGCTGATAGCGCGCGATGACGTCCTTGGTCGGCTGCATGCCGCGATAGGGAAAAGGCGTTGACGGATCCGTCCACAGGTCGTTCGGCATGCCGCGCCCGGCCGCATAGACATGGGCATAGACCGACGGCTCGTCCCACAGCAGCAGGTTCTGCCGCGCATTGGCCCGCGCGCGCCGAAGCGCCATCAGGTCGATGCGGCCATCGAGCGCGACGCGGCCGGGACCATCCGCCACCGTCTGCACGCTGCCGTCGAAATTGACCAGCTTTGCATGACCACGGGAATAGAGGTTCGGCACCGTGTCCGCGTGGTTGAGAAACTCGCCACCCATTGCCGCCGACACGACATAAGCGAGGTTCTCGAAGGCGCGCGTGCGGCGGCCGAACTCCCAGGCGCCGCGCCCCGCGTTGTGCGGCTCCGATGTCGGGTGCAGGATGATCTCGGCCCCGCGCAGCACCATCGCCCGCGCCGTCTCCGGGAAGTTGATGTCGAAGCAGACCACCGTGGCGATGCGGCCGATCGGCGTGTCGGCGACCGGGAACAGATGGTCGTAGCCATAGCGGTCGACATACTGGGTGAAGATGCTGCCCGGCGTCGTATCGGGCAGCGTGCCCATCAGGTCGGCGCAGTGGATCTTGCGATAGCGGTGGATGAGCGTGCCGCTGTCGTCGAAGATGAAGGCCGTGTTGAAGAAGCGGCCGGGCCAGGCGTCATCCACTTCGAAGGCGCCGCCGGCAATGTAGATCTTGTGCTTCAGGGCGAAGGCCGCGAGCTTGTCCATCTCGGGTCCGGGGAAGCGCACGCCCACCTTGGCCCACACGTCCGGTCCGCGTGGCACCTGTGCACCGGTGACGAAGAATTCCGGGAACACGGCCAGGCGCGCGCCGGTGCGCCCGACGCGCGGCTCGATCAGCGCCAACGCCGAATCGATGTTGCGCATCTTGATCTCGTCCGCGTCCTCGGCGTTGCGCAGGATGTGCACGACATGCTGGCCGATGACGATGGGATAGTTGAGTTGCACCGGCTGTGTGACCGGCTTCGCCTGCGCCGTGGCACGGCGATTGGCTTCCGCGGCCCAGTCCTTCGCCGTGGCCGGCACCGGCAGGCTGTTCGCCCGCGCGCGCGCCTGGTAATCCGGCGCATAGACGCCGGTGCGGATGATCGCCAGAAAATTGGCCCCCGGCGCGCTGCGCACCCGGCGCAGCTTCTGCAGGTCCGCATCACACAGAAGAAAGCTCTCGCTGCCTTCGGCGCGGATGCCCTTGCCCGTCCAGTCGTTGAGTGACGAGGCGGCCGGCAAAGTGACGGTCACGCCCTCGATGCGGCAGGTCGCGGGCGAGGCCTGCAGCAGATACATGGTGTTTTCATAGGCCCGCGCGCGGCGCACGACCTGGCGCATCTCGAAGCCATCGTCATTCTGTTCGCGCATCGGGTTGAGCACGATCTCGGCACCGGACAACGCCATCGCGCGCACGAGATGCGGCATCAGCGCATCCTCGCCGGGCAACAGGCCGACCTGGCCCAGAGGCGTCTTTGCCACGGCGAAATCGGCGGGACCGGTGAGCGCGCTGGTCGTGTCGCTGAAGCCTTCGATCAGGTCGGGCGTGATCTTGGGCGTATGCAGCAGGGGACCTTCGGGACCGACGAGGAAGGCGATCGTCTGCACCGCCCCCCGCGCCGTCGCCATGCGCGCCGCGCCAGCAAGATAGATCCCCGCTTGCTTCGCCAGCGTGGCCAGGGCGTTCAGCACGCCCTGCTCCGCCGGCGCCCCGCCCTCGGGATCCTCGGCCAGCGGCAGCAGGACAAGCAACGCCTCGTCGCCCACGCGCTTCTTCACGGCGCATAGCAATGGCGCGATGTCTTTGTCCGGCGCAATGGCGGACCAGGGGGATTGGAGAATGGCGAACATGGATGGAGATCCCTGAAAAGATTGGGCGGATCATGCCGCCGCGTCCGGACCTGTCCAAGCGACGGAACGAAGACGCACGCAGGGCGAGCAGGTCTAGTCGGCGGGCAGCAAGCGGGGATTAAAGACCATATCGATATTCTCCCACTGACCATATTTGTCAGCTGGCAGGTCCTTCAGCGGCATGCAGCGGGCAATGGCCCGTTGCACCGCCCCCAGTGCGACCCGATAGGCCGCATCGTCGCGGATATCGGCGGGCAAGGGCTCCGGCGATGTGCGCAGTGATCCATCGAGGTTCAGCGAAAAGCGGACACGCACCGCCGGCAGGTCGCCGGACGAAGGGGCCGGCATCGACCAGCAACTGACAATCTGGCGGCGGATCGAGACGAGTTCAGCGTCCGTGAGCAGCGCGCCCAGGGGAGTGTCCTGCGCCTGTCCAAATGCCGGTGCGCCAGCAAGGCACACCACCATCGCAAGAGTGGCCCGGCGGCGCATCGGCTTGCCGTTGCAGACGTACTCGCGCCGTCCCTACCACACGCCAGTGTTGGGCATCGACGCCCAGGGCTCCTGCGGTGGCTTGGGGCCGCCCTTTTGCAGAAGTTCGACCGAGATGTTGTCGGGCGAGCGGACGAAAGCCATGTAGCCGTCGCGCGGCGGGCGGTTGATGGTCACGCCGCCGTCCTTCAGCTTCTGGCACAACGCATAGACGTCATCGACCTCATAGGCGAGATGGCCGAAATTGCGCCCGCCGGTATAGACCTCGGGGTCCCAGTTGTAGGTGAGTTCCACCTGTGACTGCGGGTTCTCGTCGGCGGCGAGGAAGACCAGCGTGAAGCGGCCCTTCTCGTTGTCCTGGCGCCGCATTTCCTTTAGCCCGAGCATCTGGAAGAAGTGCAGAGACTTGTCGATGTCGGTCACGCGGACCATGGTGTGCAGATATTTCATGGCTGTCCCCGTCCTGCCAGTCGTGATGGTTTCCCTGTTGTGCCACAGAAGCTTGCCGGCCGACCAGCGGGTGCCGCGCGCGCAATAAAAAGCCCAGCCAAAAGGTCGGGCTTCTTGAGGCACGCGAAGGGAGGCGCCAAACCGCTGCAGACTTGGAGCCCGCCACCGTGGCGGCGAAACTTAGTGTTGGGTGGTCGCTTCCGGCTCCGTCAGGCTGGCCGAATGGCCGAGGCCCTTGCCGCGCGGCAGGTCTTCCCAGTTGTCGCCCGAGCCAACGAGGCAGGACACCTGCTGCGGCGAGGTGAGCAGCATGGTCCACGTCCCCTCCGACGAGACAAAAACTTCCATCAGCGCACCGTCGGCAACGATGGCGCGCGCGGCCGGCGTTTCGTTGAACATCCCATCGAGCGACTTCACGACTTCGGCGCGCGGGGCGCAAGGCGCCTTTGACTGGGCATTGGCGGTGCCGATGACGGTCATGGTGAGCGCAGTGGCACCGACAAGGATGGCCAGCGGCAAATGGGCGGTTCTCATGGTCGTTTCCCTCCGGCGCACTGGGGTTGGCGGGTCAGAGACAGACTCAGTGCGCTCCAACCCCCTAAACATGGGGAAATCGCCATGACGGCGCTGTTCCAAGGTGCGGGCAAAACTGTGGCGCGCAGCCTTGTTTGGCCCCCTCGGGCACGCTTCAGGGTTAGTGCAGAATCCCCAAGGGGTGACGATTCCTGTCTGGAATCAGCGGCTTAGGCGCATTTCACCTGGCCGGGGCCAGAACCGGGGACCGCCGCGCCTGTGACGCATGCAAGGCGTTACCGGCCCCTTTGGCCCCGCCTGACCTGCGGCCCGCGAATCATCCGTGTAAGCGTCCCGTCCCGATCAACCCACTGGTGCTTGAGCGCCATGAGGGCGTGGCCGAGGGTCAGCAGACCGAGCCCAAGGACAAGCGGCGCGCCATGAAGTGCCGTTAACCGTGCCAGGAAAGGCACCGGTTCGCCGTCATGGATCGTGAACAGGCCGAAGGGTGCGATCGGATAGCCCTTTGCCAGCGCGACCAGAAGACCGGTGAGCGGGGCATACAGCGTGAAAGCAAGCAGCAGCGCAT
>CANJEJ010000188.1 GCA_947473325.1 Alphaproteobacteria bacterium
GAACAGCAGAAGGATGGTGGCAAGCGCCGCGATCGCCCGCGGAATATAGATCGCCGTCATCCAGCGCATCACCGGCTGCAGCATCAGACTGAGCACGAAGGCAAAGACGATGGGCACCACCACATCTCGTGCAAAATAGAGCGCGAAGAGGAACAGCAGCAGAAAGATTCCGGTCAGCAGGATAAGGGCCCTGTCGCGCGGCAGCGGAATTTCCTGGTGCCCGTTTCCATTGCTGTTGTCGCCGGAGACGAGACGGACTTCCACCGATTCGGTCTGCACAACTTCGATGCTGCTGTGGTCCGCCGGCGCCATCTACCCTGCCCCTGCAGGCCGGGCGCAAGGGACCGGCCACTCTCGTTACGCGCATGAACCGACTGCTGAACGAACGCCGGGCGAGGGACCGGGTTCTCCTGACAGCGCTTCGCGAGTGTTGCCCGCCGGGTCCGAAAATGCTGCCATGGCAGCCGTGGGGAGTGCCTAGAGCTGGAAAACCAGCGATTCGTGCGGGCTGAGCAAGGCCGTGATGGTGCAGACGCGCAATGATCTCGACGCGAGGCCAGCCCGAAGAACCTCGATCTTCTCAAGGAGCTGGTACGGGCCCTGCGCTCGGCCTTCGAGATGCTCGATCCCGCCCAGGCTGATGCGGCGCTCGCCATCGCCTTGCAGGTGAAGCGCCAGCCCCGCTGAGCGGGCACGCGGCACCTCGGCCATTGCGTCGCAGACGGGGTTGGGGCAGAAACCGGGGGCGCCGGCATCGAAGGGATGGGTGGCAGGCATGGTGGTTCTGCAATCGCGTGTCGACAGCCCGGCGCTGCAAACGCTGAGGGCGAATTTCGCCGTCGCGGCGATCTATTTCGTCACCAGCGCGCTACTCGACCACTTCTTCTCCGCCCTTGGCCTGTTTCCCGCGCCCTTCTGGCCCGCCGCGGGCGTCGCCCTGTTCGCGGCCTTCATGGGCAGCTGGAAGATCTGGCCCGCCATCTTCATCGGTTCCTTCTGCTCCAACGCGATCCTGTTCGGCTCGCCGCTTGAAGCCGCGATTCCGATTTCGCTCGGAAACATGCTGGGGCCGGGGATCGGCGCGCTGATGTTGCGGCATGGCCTGGGCCGCTGGGAGAGCTGGGGCCTGCGCGAAGTGCTCCGCTTCCTCGCTTTTGGTGTCATCCTCCACGCCGCCATCACGGGTTTTGCCGGCGCCACGACGATCGCCGGGTTCATGGCTTTCGATGCCTGGGCCGGCATGTTTGTGCGCTGGTTTGTCTCCGATGCGGCCGGCACGCTGCTGATCGCGCCGCCTGCAATCCTGTGGTGGCTCGACCGCCGGCCGCTGGCGCGCGAGCGCCTCGGCGAAATGGCGATCATCGCGGCACTGCTTGTCTCCATCGCCGCCAGCCAGTTCTTCGTGCCGGCCGGAAACGAGGCCTTCCTGGGTCTGCCCTACCTCGTGCTGGTGCCATGCACCTGGCTGGCGCTGCGCTTTACCCCGCGCGACGCCTGCACGCTCTTTGCCGCCGTAATTCTGATCGCGGTCGCGGGCCTGGCTGCCATGGGCGACACGCTGACGTTGGCTGGCGTCGTGCGCGTGCCCATCCCCGGCCTGGCCATTGTTGGCGGCATGCTGAACGTGATCCTGGTCGGCGCCCTGATGATGGAGCGCGACGCGGCGTTGCGGCTCGCGGCGCTTGACGACCTGACCGGCCTGCCCAACCGACGCGCCTTCGAGAGCCGGGCCGAACAGGAACAGGCGCGGGCGCGCCGCTATGGCCAGCCGGTCGCCCTGGTGGAAATCGACATCGACCGCTTCAAGGGCGTCAACGATACCTATGGCCATGCCGCCGGAGACCGCACGCTGAGCATGCTGGCCAAGCTGCTGCTGCGCCAGTTGCGCGCGCAGGACGTGGTAGCGCGGCTGGGCGGCGAGGAATTCGTGGCGCTGCTGCCGGAAACCGACATGGATCGCGCCCTGGCTGTCTGCGAACGCCTGCGCGCCGCCGTTGCCGCGATGAAGATAGAGTACGGCGAACAAAGCTTCTCGGTCACTGTTAGCCTGGGTGTCACCGTCCTGCTTGGGTCGGATGGATCGATCGGCCAAGCGCTCGCTCGGGCCGACAAGGCGCTCTACCGGGCCAAGGCGGAAGGGCGAAACCGGGTGGTTGCCGCCGAGAACTGACACAATTGGATATCGAGACACCGCATTTGTGTCAGAACAGGGACGCGCCTGAAGCAAAGCCACAACAAGGGCTGGAGCGCTGTTTCCCCTGCCGTTTCCGCGCGTATGTGGGTCATACGGATCGCGCCAATGGAGAGTGACATGTCCGAATCGACCCAGACCTTCAGCCAGCCCGACAAGGGCTCCGTCCCGGTGATAAGCCGCGCGCGCTACCTGCGGGCCTACAGCCGGAACCAGCAGATCGCGGTCGAGAACATGATCGCCCGGCAGGAAACCGAGATGATGCTGCCCAAGCGGGCAGACTGGCGTTCGCTGATGACGGGCACAGTCTGAGAAATCGGACCTGCGCGGACAGCGCAAAAAGGGCGGCAGGAGCAATCCAGCCGCCCTTTTTCGTGACTCCGGCTCAGGCGGCCCCCAGCACCAGGTCCGATGCCTTTTCGCCGATCATGATGCTGGCGGCATTCGTGTTGCCGCTGGGAACCCGCGGCATGATGGAGGCGTCCGCCACACGCAGGCCTTCGACACCACGCACGCGCAGGGTCGGCGATACCACCGAGGCGTCATCGCTGCCCATGCGGCAGGTGCCGACCGGATGGAAGGCCGTCGCCGCATTCTGCCGAATCCAGCGATCGAGTCCCGGGCCATCGGTCACGCCATCGCCGGGTGCTATTTCAAAGTCGCGCCAGGCCGACAGCGCCGGCTGGTTCGCCAAGGCCCGGATGAGATCAAGCCCGCGGCGCAGGCAGGCCATGTCCTCGGGCGCCGTGAGATAGCCGGGGTCGATGACCGGCTTCGCCCGCGGATCGGCCGAGCGCAGGCGGATGGTGCCCCGGCTTTCCGGCCGCAATTGATAGACATGGATCAGGAAGCCGTCGCGCGACGCCCGCTGCGAGGGGCCCCGGTCGAGCAAGGTGGGTAGCAACGAGATCTGCACGTCGGGCACCTCGAGATGCGGTTCGGTGCGAACGAAGGCGCAGCCGCGGAAGGCCATGGAACTGCCGAGGCCGGTGCCGAAGAGGTAGGCCTGGGCACTGGCCATGATGGCGCGATCGAGGCGCAGGTTCTCCCGCAGCATCACCGGTTTGCGGCTCGCCCATTGCGCGAAGAAGCCGAGGTGGTCCTGCAGGTTGTGGCCGACCTGCGGCAGCGCGGCGACCACGGGAATCCCATGAGCCTGCAGATCATCGGGATTGCCGACGCCGGACTGCATGAGCAACACGGGCGAATTGATCGCACCGCCCGACAGCACGATTTCCCCCGCCGTGGCCGTGACAAGATCGCCGTCGCGAACGGCTTCAATCCCGACCGCGCGGTTGCCGGCGAAACGGATCTTCCGCACCTCGCAATGCGACCAGACGGTGAGGTTACTGCGATCGCGCACGGGATCGAGAAAGGCGCGTGCGGTCGAAGCGCGGCGGCCATTGGCAATGGCGTAGTCGTGCTTGCCATAGCCTTCCATCTGCGCGCCGTTGAAATCGGATGTCGGCTGCAGCCCGTATTCGCCGCAGGCCTGGAGGAACGCTTCGCCGAGAGGGTCGTCATTCCGTTCCGGGCTGAGCGTCAGCGGGCCGTCTGTGCCGTGGAACGGCGGGCCCTTTGTGATATTGCGTTCTGACCGGGTGAAATAGGGCAGCACATCGGCATAGGACCAGCCGTCGCAACCAAGCTGCCGCCATGTGTCGTAGTCGCGTGCATGGCCACGGATATACGTCATGCCGTTGATCGAGGACGATCCACCCAGCACCCGCCCGCGCGGCCAGTCCATCGTGCGGTTGCCCAGCGCAGGCTGGGGTTCGATCTCATAGCCCCAGTTCACCGCCCTCATTGTGTAGGCAAGCCGAGCGAGTAGAGGAATGCGCAGGAAGGGGTGAGAATCACCCCCGCCCGCCTCGATCAGCAGCACACGACGGTTGCGGTCGGCCGACAGCCGGTGGGCGAGCACGCAGCCCGCCGAACCCGCGCCAACGATGATTATGTCGAACTCTGAACCCAGCATGACCGGAAGCTTAGCCGCCCTTGCGCGCCCCCGCCCGCGGAAATTCCGGGTCGAGCCGGGAGGGGCGGTCCGGCACCGGAAGCAGCGCGGCGCGCGGGAACAGGTGCAACCGCTCTCGCCCCGCCATCAGCACGCGGAAGCCGCGCGGGAAGAGCGGCGGGAATTCCGGGTCGAGCACGTCGAGTCCGCCGGTATAGGCGCCAAAGGCCGGCATCACGACCCGGCGGCCATCGGTTGCAAAGCAGCTGCTGGAAAAGGTGCCGGCCCTTGTCGCGACCCGTGCCTTGGGATGGAAGTGACCGGCAATCTCACCGGACGTCGGCGCCAGCGCCGGGATGTGCCGGAACAGCAGCGGGCCAAGCGCCAGTTCATCGACGACACGGCCGACCGGCGGCACCAGACCGAGGTCGTGGTTGCCCTCTACCCAGATCCAGTCGCGTGCCGTCGCCAGTGTTGCGAGTCGCGCCAGGTCGTCGCGCGCCAGCCGTTCCAGCGCCTTGCGGTCGTGGAAGGAATCGCCCAGGCAGACAACGGTGGCTGGGTCGTAGCGGCGCATGAGGTTGCCAAGCTGCAGCAAGGTCGCCCGCGTGTCATAAGGCGGCAGCATCACCCCGCGCGCGGCAAAGGACGAGCCCTTCTCGAAATGGAGGTCGGCCACGGCCAGCAAACGCTGTGCCGGCCACCACAGCGCGCCGGTGGCGTCGAGACGGAGGGCCTCGCCCTGAAGCGTGAACGGGGTCATGAGAGGCCCGCTTCGGCCACGAGTTCCGCGGCGCGTTCCTCCAACGCGGTGTCGAGCGCTTCGCCGCTGACGCTGACCTGCCCAAGTTCGACCAGCGCAGGAATGGCGAAGGGCGAAATGCGATCGAGCGCCTTGTGGCGGATGCGGCCCTTGATGCGCTTCAGGAAGTCGGCGAGGCGGCCGGCATCGGCCAGGCTGTGCGCGGCTTCCGCCCGGGTGGCGCGCAGCAGCATGTGGTTCGGCTCATGCTGGCGCAGCACGTCGAAGATGAGGTCGGCGCTGAAGGAGACCTGGCGCGCATTCTTCTCCTGACCGGGGTGCCGACGTTCGATCAGGCCGGCCACCACCGCGACATTCCGGAAGCTGCGCCGCAGCAGCGACGATTCCGCCATCCATTCCTCCAGGTCATCGCCGAGCATGTCTTCGGCAAACAGGTCATCGAGATCTTCCACAGGCGTCAGGCTCCAGATCGCGATGACATAGTCCGTGGCCACGAAGCCGAGCGGGCGCAGGCCACGTCGTTCCATCCGGCGGGTCAGCAGCATGCCGAGCGTCTGGTGTGCGTTACGCCCCTCGAAGGCATAGCACATCAGGTAGTGGCGGCCCGAGCGCGGAAAGGTTTCGACCAGAACGCCCTTCTTCGGCGGCATCACGGACCGCTTGCGCTGCAGCTCCAGCCATTCCTGCACCGGTTCCGGCAGGTTCGGCCAGCTTTCGCGCCGCGCCAGGATGCCTTCGACACGGCGGGCAAGGTTGGTGGTGAGCGGCATGCGCGCTCCGGCATAGATCGACACCTGAGGATCGCCATGCTTGCCGCGCGCCGGCGTGACCAGCACGTCATTCTCGCGGATGCCGACAAAAGCCAGCAGGCGGCCGGCAAACATGATGGTATCGCCTGGTGTCAGGCCTGAGACGAAGCTCTCCTCAATGGTGCCCAGCACGCGCCGGCCGATCACCACCCGCATCATCGGCGCGTCGACGATGGTGCCGATGTTGAGCCGGTATTGCCGCACCACCATCCCGTTGGAAATACGCCAGCGCCCGTCGGGCTGCTGCCGCAGCTTGCGGAAGCGATCATAGGTGCGGAGCGCATAGCCGCCGGTGGAGGCGAAATCCATCACCTCCTGGAATTCGGTGCGCGTCAACCCGGCATAGGGGGCGGCCCGAATCACCTCGGCAAACAGGGCGTCGGCATCGAAGGGCGCAGAACAGGCGGTGCCGATGACGTGCTGGGCCAGCGCGTCGAGCGCGCCCACCCGCGCGGCGCCGTCGTCGCGTTCGCCGGCCTGCATTGCATCCAGCGCGGCGCGGCATTCCAGCACCTCGAAGCGATTGGCCGGCACCAGGATGGCCCGGCTCGCGACGTCGTGGCGGTGATTGGCGCGGCCGATTCGCTGCAGCAGGCGGCTGACGCCCTTGGGCGCGCCCACCTGAAGCACGAGGTCCACATCGCCCCAGTCGATTCCAAGATCGAGCGAGGAGGTGGCCACCGTGGCACGCAGGTCGCCACGCGCCATCGCCGCTTCCACCTTCTTGCGATGGTCGGGCGCGAGGCTGCCGTGATGAAGCGCGATCGGCAGCTTGTCGACATTAAGCCGCCACAGGCCCTGGAAGATCAGCTCCGCCTGGGCACGGGTGTTGACGAAGACAATGGCGCTGCGGGCCCCCCGGATTTCCTCATAGATCTCCGGCAGCGCCATCAGGCCCATGCGGCCCGACCAGGGCAGGTTGGCCCCGGGCAGCAGGATGCGGACATCGGGGGCGAGCCCCTCGGCCCCGCGCACCAGCTCAATCGCCTGGTCACTGCCGGATGACAGCCAGCGCGTCAGGACATCCGGCTCGGCCACCGTCGCCGACAGGCCGATGCGGCGACAGTCGGGGGCCAGCGTGCCGAGCCGCGCCAGGCCGAGCGCCAGCAGGTCGCCGCGCTTGGTCGGCGCCAGGGCATGGACCTCGTCCACGATCAGCGTCTTCAGGCTGCCGAAGATCTGCGGCGCCTCCGGGTAGGAGAGCAGCAGCGCCAGCGATTCCGGC
>CANJEJ010000189.1 GCA_947473325.1 Alphaproteobacteria bacterium
CCACGGACATCATGCAGGCCATGGTGCTGCTCTGCCACGGCTCGCGCCCGGCCGCATCGCGCAAGCCGCCCCACAGGTCGATCACCAGCTTGCCGCGGTGATAGACCGCGAGCGAGGCGCCCTGTTCGATGCCCTTGGAAAAATTGGCCGCAAAGGCATCGCGCACCGTCGCGAAACGGGTGTCGCACTGCCCCTGGATGGGCGCTGCTTGCATTGTCTTGTCCATGGAAAGAGGGGGAGGAGCGCAGGCGAGCGCTCCTCCCCTGCCACTCTTTAGGCGGTGATCTCGCGCTGGAAGCGCTCGGCCATCTGCGACATTTGCGGTTCGATCTTCTTCCAGTCGAGACGGATCAACTTATCCACCGGCGACACCTTGGCCGCCACCTTCGGGTCAAGCATGACCTTGGTGTTGACCATGCCGGATTCCATCTCGTTGCCGAAAGCCGTTTGCGGTCCGACCTCCAGCGCGAAGTTGATGAACTCCAGCAGCAGCTCGCGATTCTTGGCGTTTACTGGCACATGGTAGGACAGTACACCGACCGGCGCGCCTTCCTTTGGCACCGTGTAGCCCACCGGCACGCCAGCAGCCTGGATGGCATAGGCGCGGGTGCCGGCGAACATCGCCACCGTGCCCTCGCCGCGCTCGATCAGGGCATTGACCTCGTTCGGGCTCTTGAACCAGCGGACCACGTTGGGCTTCAGCGCCTTCAGCGCCTGGAAGCCCGGCTCGAGATTTGTTTCCGTACCGCCATGCATGAGCGAGGCGATGACCACCATCTCGTGGAAGCTGCCGCCTGACACGTCGGGCATCAGCAACTGATTCTTGAAGCGCGGATCCCACAGATCCTTCCAGGACGCCGGGGGCTGGCTCACCTTGTCGGTGCGGTACATCAGCGCGGAGTCGATGTAATTGAAGCCCACGGCCTTCTTGTCATAGACGTCATAGAAGTTGGGGGCGACGTCCTTCAGGTTCGGGATCATCGCCGGCGTCAGATCGATGAAGATGCCGGGAATGGTGATCGCCTTCATCGCCAAGGGAAGCGACAGGAACGGCAGGTCGATCTCGGGATTGTCCTTGTTCACCATCGCGCTCGTCAGCCACTCGTTGGGCGAGCCATATTTGATGACGAACTTCACATTGTGCTTCTGCTCGAAGGGCGCCAGCACATGCTTGCGGTAACGTTCTTCATAGATGCCACCGAACAGCGTGGTGACGATGGTCTTTGACCGTGCCCGCACGATGCCGGGGAAGCCAGCGACCACGCCGACGGCCGCGGCGCCGGCCAGAACGGTACGACGGGTCGCGACGGGACCCGGCAGACTGGTTTTGCGCATTTTTCTTAATCCTCCCTGATGAACATTGGAACTAGGACAACAGCACCCGGACCGCCTCTGGCGCCCAGCGCAGCGTCACCTCGTCGCCCGCGCGAAAGCGCGTGCCGCCGGTGCCTGGCGCGCTTGCTTCGCGGGCGGTAAGGCGCTGGCCCCCCGCGTCGATCTCATAGGTGGTGAGGTTGCCGTGATACACCGCCGAAAGGATTCGGCCGCGCGCGGCATTCTCGCCCGCCATGCCGGCCGCATCGAGCGCCATGCGCTCGGCCCGGATGGCGACGTCGATCTCGCCACCAGCCGACAGGCCGTCGACCCTGGGCGCCAGCAGCCGCAGGCTGCCGGCTTCCAGGTTAACATGCGCGCCATTGACCGCAGCAACCCGGGCACGAATCAGATTGGCGACGCCCATGAAGTCGGCGACGAAGCGCGTGGCCGGGGCTTCGAAGATGGCCGCCGGGCTGCCCAGCTGCTCGATCCTGCCGGCGTTCATCACCGCGATTCGGTCGCTGAGCATCAGCGCCTCTTCCTGGTCGTGGGTGACGAAGACTGCAGTGATGCCGATGCGGCGCGTGAGTTCGCGCAACTCAACCTGCATGGTCTCGCGCAGCTTGCGGTCCAGGGCGCCGAAGGGTTCATCGAGCAGAAGCACGCTCGGGTTGATCACCAGCGCGCGGGCGAGCGCGACGCGTTGTTGCTGGCCGCCGGACAGCTGGCTTGGGAACCGGCTGCCATAACCCGGCAGGCGCACCAGATCGAGCGCCTTCTCCACTTCAGCCTCGCGCTGGTCTTTCGCCATGCCGCGCATGCGCAGGCCAAAGGCGACATTGTCGGCGACCGTCATGTGCGGGAACAGCGCATGGCTTTGGAACACCATGCCAATGTTGCGTTTGTGGGTCGGCACGGCCGACAGATCCACCCCCCCGATTTTAACGCTGCCGCTGTCCTGCACCACCAGGCCGGCGATGGCGCGCAGCGTGGTCGTCTTGCCGCAGCCGCTGGGGCCGAGCAGGGTCAGGAATTCGCCACTGGCGATCTCCAGCGACAGGTTGTCGATGGCGCGCGTCTCGCCATAGGTCTTGGTGATGTTCTGCAGCGAGACAGCGGTCATTCGTCAGGCACCCACGACTTTGCGCAACCCGACGACGCGCTCCAGCACCACGGCAATGGTCAGCGACAGGACGACCAGCATGGTGGAAATGGCGGCGATCGAAGGGTCGAAGTTGAATTCCAGGTAGCTCAAGATGGCGAGCGGCAGTGTGTTGGTGCGCGCATTGGTCAGGAACAGCGACAACGAGACATTGTCGAAGGAGACGATGAAGGCAAACAGCATGCCGGCGATGATGCCCGGCCGCACCAGCGGAAGGGTGATGGACAGAAAAGTGCGGAGCGGTGGCGCGCCCAGGGTCCGTGCCGCCTCCTCGATCATGGGGTCAAGACGGACCAGGCTCGCCATGATGGTGCGCACCAGATAGGGGAAGGTGATCAGCACATGGGCGCCGACCAGCCGCAACCCGATGTCGCGGACGCCCAGGGTTGCCAGGGCCAGCAGTATGGACAGGCCGATGACGATGGACGGCACGATGAGCGGCGCGAGCAGAAAGGTCTGCAACGCATCGCGGCCAGGGAAACGGCCGCGAACGATGGCGTAGGCAACGGCCAACGCCAACGGTGTCGCCAGCAGGGTTGCAACGGCCGCGAGCCAGAGGCTGTTGACGGCTGAGTTGACGAAAATCGCCTGGTTCAGGGCATGCTCATACCAGCGGAAGGACCATTGGCTGGGCGGAAACTCCGGCACCGTGCGGGCGCTGAAGGAGGCGACGACCACGACGACGATCGGCGCCAGGATAAAGGCCGCCAACAGGCCGATGAGCAGATGGAACAACCGCGTCATGGCGTCACCGCGCTGCCGGAGCTGCAGCGCCAAGGCGCGACAGCACGCGGACGTAGAGGAACACGACGGTCAGGGCGACCGCTAGCAGAACGGCTGCCACCGTTGCACCAAAGGGCCAGTTAAAGAGCGTGACAAACTGGTGGTAGATCAGCGTGGTGATGAAATTGGGGCCGCTGCCGCCCATCACCGCCGGCGTCACATAGGCCGAGATCGCCAGGCAGAAGACAATGGTGGTGCCGGCACCAATGCCCGGCAGGGCGAGCGGCAGGATGATATGCCACAGCGTGCGGAAACGGTTGGCGCCCAGCGTCGCCGCGGCCTCGTTAAGCAGGGGGTCGATTTTCTCCAGTGCCGCAAGGATCGAGAGCACCATGAAGGGCGTGACGATATGGACAAGGCCGACGACGATGGCGAAGTTGGTGTACATCAGCTTCACGGGCGCGGTGGTGAGGCCGAGGAACTGCAGCAGCTGGTTGACCACGCCGTTGTTGCCGAGGATGACGATCCAGCCATAGGAGCTGATGACGATGCTGACAAGCAGCGGCGACAGCACCAGAATGGTGAAGGGGGCACGCCAGCGCTTCGCCGCCTTCCACATGAAATGGGCGAGCGGGTAGCCGGTGATTGCGGAAACGACCGTCACTACGAATGACACCCAGAGCGTCTTCCACAGGATGGCGAGATAGAAGCCGTCGCCGAACAGCCTCACATAGTTGGCAAAGGTGAAGCCACCCGAGGTCTGCACCCCGGTCTGTCCCAGATAGAAGCTGAAGCGGATCAGATAGCCCACCGGCAGCACCAGCAGCGCCACCATCAGCACGATGGCGGGGGCGAGCAGCAGGATGCCGGTGCGAGTCTTGAGCATCGTTATTCAGCGGCGCGCGCGGAACGGGCATTCGAGCCGTCCCACAACGCAGTGACGGCATCGGCGTCTGTGATCGTGGCGAAATAGGTGCCCATGGCCTCCAGCGAGGCGTCGTGCATGTGCCGGTGACGCGCCCGGGCGCCAACGCCGTCGCGCGGCACGGTGACGTAGTAGTCGAGCATCTTGGCGTCGCGCACGGTCGATTCGACGCAGGCCTGGGTCGCCGTGCCGGTCACCACCAGCGAGCGGATGCCGTTCGAGCGAAGCAGCAATTCCAGCGCCGTGTCGATGAAGGCGCTGTAGCGATGCTTGACGACGATGGGCTCGCCATCCTTCGGCGCGAGTTCATCCACCTGCTGCGCGCCCCAGGAACCAGGCAGGCAGATATGCTGGGTCGTCTTCGAGTCGTCGGCGCTGAACAGCCAGGACGGGGTACCGCTGCTGTTGCCGTATTGAGCCTGCACGTGGACCACCATGACGCCAGCCCTGCGCGCTGATTCAAGCAGGCGGGCAATGGTGGCGATGATCGTACGATTGTGCGACAGGTCTTCGCCCCGCTTTCCCATCAGGCCGTCGGGGTGGCAAAAGTCATTCTGCATGTCGACGATGACCAGCGCGGCATGGGCCGGATCGGTCAGTTGTTCCAGCGTATGCAGGACCTGGGCCCGCTTCGCATCGAGTTGCCAGCCGCGCGGCCCGGCAGCAGCCTGGCTCCACAGCCGCGCGACATCGTCGGTCTGCGTCACCACACCGAAGGTCAGGGCGAGCTTGCGCAGCGCGGCATCGTGCCGTTCCCGCGAATAAGAGCCCGAGGCGTCGCCCGGCAACACGACGTAGTAGTTGCGGAAATAGGCGTCGCGAGCCGTCGATTCGACGCATCCGCTGGTGATGACGCCGGCTACCACCACACTCCTGATCCCATTGCTGCGCAATGTCAGGTCGATCTCGGTGTCCCAGAAGGCGCTGAAGCGGTGCTTCGTCAGCACGATCTCGTTCGGTGCATCCAGTGGGCGCAATTCGTCGAGGAAATCGGCGCCCCAGGAACCTTCGGCGCAGCGCACCGGCGACGTGCCGCCCTTGGACAACACCTCAGCCAGAGGTTCACCCAGCACCACCTCGTCATAGGTGGCGCGAATCCAGACGATCAGCGCGCCGGCCTGGCGGGCGGTCAGGACAAGGCGCCGCATGTTGGCAATCGCCCCTGGCATCATCGACAGGTCGTCGCCGTTGCGGCCGTGATAGCCATCCGGATGGCAGAAGTCGTTCTGCATATCGACAACGACCAGCGCCGCGTGGGCGGGATCGACCTTCTCCGCCAGGGAAAGCTGGCGGCCCTTCTGCACCTTGGTCATCGCGGTCTCCAGAAATGCGGCGCCCATCCCGCACCAGACGGGATGGGCGGCCCCTGCGACTGATCAGGTCAGCTGACGATTTCGCGCTGCCAGCGCTCGGCCATGGCCGACATCTTCGGCTCGAGCTTCGGCCAGTCGATGCGCATCAGCTTTTCATGCGGCGGGACACGATCCTTGGCGCGGCCCTTGAGTTCGGCCTTGACGTTGCAAGCGCCGAACTCGATGCCGTTGGCGAAGCCTTCCTGCGGCTCCTTGCTGATCGCAAAGTTGATGAATTCGAGCGCAAGGTCGCGGTTCGGCGTCTTGTTCGCCACATGGAAGGACAGCACGCCCACCGGCGCCCCTTCCTTGGGCGCCACCCAATCGACAGGCTTGCCGGCATCCTGAACCGCATACATGCGCGACGAAGCGATGGTACTGACCCAGGCTTCTTCACGTTCCATCAGTTGCGCGCCTTCGGGAGCGCTCTTGTACCAGCGGACCACGTTGGGCTTCAGCTTCTTCAGCGCTTCCCAGCCCGGCTCCAGGTTGTCGATGCTGCCGCCGTTGATCAGCGCGGCAATCACCACCGTCTCGAAGGCAAAGCCACCGCCCAGATCGGTAACGGATACGCGGCCCTTGAGCTCCGGGCGCCACAGGTCCTGCCATGAGGTCGGCGCCGGCTTCACCTTGTCGGTGTTGTAGCCGATGCCGAAGGGCGCGAAGTTGAAACCCGCCGCCTTGCGTTCGTACAGGTCGTAGAACAGCGGGTGCAGGTCCTTCGCATTCGGGATCAGGCTAACCGGCAGGTCGATGAACAGGTCCTTGGTCGTGATCGCCTTCATCGCCAGCGGGTAGGACAGGTAGGCGATGTCATATTCGGGATTGTCGCGCTGCGCCATCATGCTGGTCAGCACCACGTCGCTCGGCGTGAAGCGCAGGTTGATCTTCTTGCCGGTCTTCTGCTCGAACGGCGCCACAACGTGCTGCTTGAAATTCTGCTCGTAGATGCCGCCTGGCACGTTCATCACGAGCTCTTTGTTCTGCGCCTTTGCGATCAGCGGAAAGCCGGTGACGGCAAGCGCGGCAACGGCGCCACCCGCCTTCAGCGCGGTGCGGCGTGAGACGCCAGATGACGGAATTCGCGTGGTGCTGCTCATGACAATCCTCCCGAGATTGCTTTTCTAGTTGTCTGCAGTGTCGGGCTGATTGTGCGACGAAGTCAAGGCGGAGAAAAAAGGGACCACCATTTCGCGTGCGTCTGCCTTGCGCGTGCCTAGGCTTGCGCGCGGCGAGAGGCCCGCAGGTAGTCCTTGATGATGGTGAGGCCGCCCGCATACCCGTGCTGATTGCGCAGTTCCTGCATCAGCGTCTGGGCGGATCGCCGCTGCGGCCCTGGCCGCTGCGCATCTTCCTGGATGAGCCGGTCGA
>CANJEJ010000190.1 GCA_947473325.1 Alphaproteobacteria bacterium
GATCATCGCGGCCTCGTCATGGCCGAGCTGGACCAGCTGCTTCAGCAGCGCAAGACGCTTGGTCTCATCGAACTCCGAGTTGGCGGCCTGCGTCAACTTCTCCAGGCTTTCAATGCAGACCCACGCCGGCTTGAAGTTGCAGCCGTGCTGCATGAACGGCCGCACCGCGTCGAGATCAGGATCGACGAAGGCCGAGAACCCGAACATGTGGCCCTCGAACTCCTTGCCCGACTGCTTGAACAGCAGCGCCGTCAATTCGCTGAGCTGGATCGGGATCACCTTGGTGCGGATGCCGATCTTGGTCAGCGCATCGCCCACCAGCGTGTAGATCTCCTTGTCATAGGGCAGCGAGCCGACAGTGACCTGCATCGCCGTGTCGAAGCCATTCGGATAGCCGGCTTCGGCCAGCAGCTTCTTCGCCCCTTCGGGATCGTAGGGATAGGGCTTGATGTCGGCGATGTAGCCCTTGGTGCGCGGCGTTGCCGCCTGGTGCGCGGGCTGCGTCAGGCCGCTCATCAGGCCTTCGGTGATCGCCTTGCGGTCGAAGGCCATGTTCGCCGCCATGCGCACACGGCGGTCCTTGAACGGGTTGAAGCCCGGCTTCTGCTCGTAGAAGGCGACCGTCATGGTCTGCGGCGCCGGCGTCATTTCCGTGCCGTGGCCCGCCGCCTTCAGCGTCTTGACGTCTTCCGGCGTCAGCGTGCTGACGAAGTCCATCTGGTCGGACGACAGGGCCTGCACGCGGGTGACCGCTTCCGGCATCGAGCGCAGGTCGAGGTTCTTGATCTTCGCCGGGCGCAGCGCCTTGTCGAAGGCCGTGCCGACGAGCTGCTCCGGTGAATAGCTGACGACGCGCCACGGGCCCGAGGTCACCGGCTTCGCGGAATATTCCTGCATGCCCATCGACGCGAGCGCGTCCGCCTCGATGACGAAGACGTCGGCGAGCGCGCCGGAATGCAGCAGCGGCTGCGGCGTCTTGGTCTTGATCTCGACCGTGTTGTTGCCAATGTCCTTCGCCGTTTCGACTTCCATCAGGACACGGCCCATCTGCATGGACTTGCCGGAGTCGCTCTGGAGGAAGGAAATCACCTTGGCGAAGTTGGCGGCGTCGTTCGGCTTGCCGTTGGTGAACACGGCGCCGTTCTTCAACTTGAACTGCCAGGTGTTGTTGTCGACGACCTTCCACGACTCGGCGAGCAGCGGCCGCACATCGCCCTGGGGCCCGATGATGGTCAGCGTGTCATAGGTCGCGTTGTTGAAATAGATGATGGGCACGCCGCGGGCCATGAAGGGGTTGCCCAGAAACGTGTTCGAGGCGTTGACGCCGGCGCGCAGCGTGTCTGCCTTGCTCTGCGCGAGCGCGGGCGCGGCGATGGCCAAGGCGATGGCCGCCGTGCTGGCGGCCAGCGTGCGGATTGTGGATTTTCTCATTCCTTCGTCCTCTCCTGTGGTCCGGCTTGCTGCCGGTTGATGGTGGGCGGGTACCCCGCTGCCGCAGATCATGCCCATTCGCGCCGATTTCTCTAGTCCTAAGCAGGGAAATACATGTGGTGCGGCAATCGGGCTCGCGGGTCGGTGATGTTATGGTATAACCACAACAGTGTAGCAGGTAAGCCATTCCATGAGTCGGTCTTCCGTGATTGCCCCGTTCCAGACGGAGCGGCATGACCATTCGTCCTGCCGCCGCGATGCCCTGGCGCGGGCTGAAGACATTTGCCTGCGGAAGGGCCTGCGGCTGACCGAACTGCGCCGCCGGGTCCTGGAACTGGTGTGGAGCGGACACGAGCCGGTGCGCGCCTATGACCTGCTCGACCAGCTGCGTGGCGAACGGCGCGGGGCGGCGCCGCCCACGGTCTACCGTGCGCTCGATTTCCTGCAGGAGCACGGCTTCGTCCACAAGATCGAATCGCTCAATGCCTATGTCGGTTGCGCCGAGCCGGCCGACCGCCATGGCGGCCAGTTCCTGATCTGCCGCCGCTGCAAGGCAGTGGCCGAGCTCGACGACCCCGCCATTCACGACACCGTGCAACGCCGCGCCGAAGCCTCCGGCTTCCTCGTGCAGGGCCAGGTGATCGAGGTGACGGGCCTGTGCCCGCGCTGCGCGGCCGACCCGGCGGCGCCGCAACCGCATGCCCATGAGCACTGACGCGGCACGCACGGCGCTGGTTACACTGGACGGCATCGGCCTTCGCTTCGGCGCGGAGCCCGTCCTGACCGACGTGAACCTGACGCTCGAACCCGGCCGCATTGTCACCCTGATCGGTCCCAACGGCTCGGGCAAGACGACGCTCGTGCGCCTCACGCTCGGCCTGCTGCAGCCCGGCACCGGCCGTGTGTGGCGCAAGCCATCCCTGCGCATCGGCTACGTGCCCCAGCGCGTCGATCTCGATGACACATTTCCGCTGACTGTGGCGCGCTACCTGAAGCTCGCGCGGCAGGTCGACGGTGCTGCGATCGGGAAGGCACTGTCTGAGGTGGGCGCGGCGCATGTCGCCGACCGTCCGTTACAGCGCCTGTCAGGCGGCGAATTGCGCCGCGTGCTGCTCGCCCGCGCGCTGCTCGGCAAGCCCGACCTCCTCGTGCTCGACGAGCCCGCTGCCGGTGTCGATGTCACCGGCCAGACCGAACTCTATGACCTGATCCGGCGCACGCGCGACCGGCTGGGTTGCGGCGTGCTGCTGGTATCGCACGACCTGCATCTCGTGATGGCGGCGACTGACGAGGTGATCTGCCTCAATCATCACATCTGCTGCCGGGGCGCGCCGGAAGCGGTGTCACGCCATCCCGAATACCTGTCGCTGTTCGGCGCCGAGGCGGCGGGCGCCTTTGCACTCTATCACCACAGCCACGACCATCGTCACGACCCGGCGGGCCATGTCGTCGACGCGCATGTGGTGGATGATCGGGGCCGAGCGCCGGATCATCCCCACCATGGGCACAACCATGGATGACTTCCTGATTCGCGCGCTGATCGCCGGACTTGGCGTCGCGGCCGTGGCGGGACCCCTCGGCTGCGTGCTGGTGTGGCGGCGCATGGCCTATTTCGGCAACGCGCTGTCGCATGCGGCGCTGCTCGGCGTCGCGCTCGGCCTGATGCTGGCAGTCAACCTGACCGTCTCGGTAATCCTCGTCTGCATCGCCGTGGCCGGCCTGATGATCGCGCTCGAACACCAGCGCCGCCTGTCGGCGGACACGGTGCTTGGCATTCTTGCCCATGGCGCACTGGCGCTCGGCCTGGTGGCGCTCTCCTTTCTTGAAGGCGTGCGCGTCGACCTCACCACCTTCCTGTTCGGCGACATCCTGTCGGTCAGCACGCTCGACCTGGTCTGGATCTATGCAGGCGGCGCGGTGGGCCTTGCCGTCCTCGCCGTCATCTGGCGGCCCTTGCTGCTGATCATCGTCCACCGCGAACTGGCGGCGGTGGAGGGGGTGCGGGTGCAGCTCATCCACACCATCTACACGCTGCTGATCGCGCTGGTGATCGGCGTCGCCATGAAGATCGTCGGCGTGCTGCTGATCATCTCGATGCTGATCATCCCGGCCGCCGCCGCGCGCCGCTTCGCCGCCACGCCAGAGGCGATGGCGCTGGGCGCCGTCGTCGTGGGCGCGCTGGCCGTCGTCGGCGGGCTCGGCGGCTCGCTCACCTGGGACACGCCGGCAGGGCCATCGATCGTTGTCTGCGCGTTGGCACTGTTCGTGCTGGCGGGTGGCGTCGCGCGCCTGTGGCGGCGCCCCGCGGAAGCCTAGAGAATCTTCAGTACGTTTTCCGGTGGCCGGCCCAGGGCGGCCTTCGATCCCGACAGCACGATGGGCCGTTCGATCAGCACCGGGTTCTCGACCATGGCCTTGATCAGCTGGGCACGGGTCAGCTTCGGGTTGCCGAGCTTGAGATCGGCGAAGGGCGCTTCCTTCTGGCGCATCAGATCGCGCGGCTCCATCTTCAGCTTGCTCAGGATCGCATCGAGTTCCTTGGCGCCCGGTGGTTCCTTCAGGTATTCGACCACCCTGGGCTTCACGCCCTTCTTTTCCAGCAGCGCCAGCGTTTCGCGCGATTTGCTGCAGCGCGGGTTGTGGTAGATCGTGACGGCCATGGCTGATCCTCGCAAGACACAGGCTTCGTTCATGCCGCGCGGCCGGGCGGCGGTCAAGCCACTGTTCATCGGCCATGACATCTTCCGCCGCTCCACTTACGGCGGCCGCCATCCGCTCGCCATCCCCCGCGTCTCGGCCTGCATCGATCTCTGCCGCGCGCTCGGCTGGATCGACCCGGACCGCTACATCGTCAGCCCGCAGGCGACGCACGAACAGCTCCTTCGCTTCCATGATGCCGACTACCTCGACGCACTGCAAAGCGTCGAGGCGGGGGCGGCGCTGACACCGGAGATGAAGGCGCGTTACAATATCGGCATCAACGGCAACCCGGTCTTCGCTGAAATCTTCAGCCGTCCTGCCACGGCCTGTGGCGCCACGCTGCACGCCGTCGAGGCCTTGCGCGAGCCGGGCGTCATCTACAGCCCGGCGGGCGGCACGCATCACGGCCGGCCGGCGCAGGCGAGCGGCTTCTGCTACCTGAACGATCCGGTGCTCGGCATTCTTGCCTTCCTCGACCAGGGCGTGGAGCGGCTGCTCTACATCGACATCGACGCCCATCACTGCGATGCGGTGCAGGACGCATTGGCGGGCGACCCGCGTGTGCGCATCCTGTCGGTGCATGAAGACGGCCGCTGGCCGCGCACCGGCGCGCTTCGCGACGATGGCGGCGGCACCGTCTTCAACGTGCCGGTGCCGGCCGGCTTCCATGACGACGACATGGCGCTGTTGCTGGACGAACTGATCCTGCCTGTCGCCGAATCCTTCCGGCCCCAGGTCGTCATTCTGCAGGGCGGCGCCGATGCGCTGGCGGAGGATCCGCTGGCGCGGCTCGACCTGTCCAACAATGCCCATTGGTCGGTTGTTCGTGCGGTGACCGGCATGGCCGATCGGGTGCTGGTGACGGGCGGCGGCGGCTACAACCCGTGGAGCGTGGCGCGCTGCTGGGCCGGCGCCTGGGCGACCATCGATGGCCGCGACATCCCCGACCGCCTGCCGGCCGAGGCCGAAGACCTGCTGCGCAACATCACCTGGCAGCGCAGCGCCGGGCGCAACCCGCCCGGCCACTGGTTCACCACCCTGCGCGACGCCCCCCGGAACGGCCCGATCACCCCGGCCGTGCGCGAAGCTGTGACTGTCTTACGCCCGCGCCTGGCCTCTATATGATGGGCGCGGGGTAACAGGGGAGTGCGGTGGTGAAATGCCCCGCCTGTAATAGCGAGAATGCGGACACGCACAAGTTCTGCACCGAATGCGGAACGCCGCTGCCGCGCGCCTGCCCCTCCTGTGGTGCTCCCAACGCGGCCGGCGCCCGTTTCTGCGGCCAATGCGGCACGGCGCTGGCGGTGACGGCCGAACGGCCCGTCGCCGTGCGCGTGCAGTCACGGCCGTCGGAAGCGGAACGACGCCAGCTCACCGTGATGTTCTGCGATCTCGTCGGCTCGACCGACATGTCGACCCGCATGGACCCCGAAGACCTGCGCGACCTGCTGACCGCCTATCAGGACAGCTGCAGGGGAGTCATCGCCCGCTATGACGGCTTCATCGCCCGCTACATGGGTGACGGCATCCTGGTCTATTTCGGCTATCCGCAGGCGCATGAGGACGACGGCGAGCGCGCGATTCGCGCTGGGCTGGGCATCGTCGAGGCGGTGGGCAAACTGAAGCTGCGCCCCGATGTCGAGCTCCGCGTGCGCATTGGCATCGCCACCGGTCTGGTCGTCGTCGGCGACATCGTAGGCGAGGGCGCGGCGGAGGAGCGCGCCGTGCTGGGCGAAACGCCCAACCTCGCCGCGCGCCTGCAAAGCCTGGCCGAACCCGACACCATCATCGTCTCGCCCGCCACGCGCCGCCTGGTGGAAGGCCGATTCTGGTTCATCGACCGCGGCGAACATGTGCTGAAGGGCATTCCGGCGCCGGTGCGTGCCTGGCGTGTTGGTGCCGAAAGCTCCACCGACGGCCGCTTTGCTGCGGACCTGCTCAGCCGCCAGCCAATCCTGGGCCGGGCGCAGGAGGTGGCGACGGTCCAGGACCGCTGGCGCCGCGCCCGCAGCGGCGACGGCCAGGTCGTGCTGGTCAGCGGCGAGGCCGGCATCGGCAAGTCGCGGCTGGTCGAGGCGATGGTGACGGCGGCGCGGCAGGAACCGCACCAGTTCATCCATTTCGCCTGCTCGCCCTATCACGCCGGTTCGCCGCTCTATCCCTTCATCCGTGTGATGGAACGCGCCTGCGCTTTCACCGATGGCATGGACGAGGCCCGCCGTCTTGTCGGCCTGCGCGACTTCATCGCCCGCAACCTCGCCGAGCAGGCTGACGCACTGCCGGTGCTGGCCAATATCCTTGGCGTGCCGCTGCCGAAGGATGCGCCGCGCCTGCCAGGCAGTCCTGCACGGGTGAAGCAGCGCACGCTGGAGTTGCTGGGTGCGATCCTCGAACGCCAGTCGGCACGCCAGCCGCTGCTGATGCTGTTCGAGGATGCGCATTGGTGCGACCCGACCTCGCTGGAGCTGCTCGGCCGGTTGGTGCCGCGCATCCCCGGCCATGCCTTCCTATTGCTACTCACCTTCCGGCCCGGCATGACGGTGCCCTGGCTCGGCCAGCCCAATGTCATGGTGATCCACCTCGCGCGCC
>CANJEJ010000191.1 GCA_947473325.1 Alphaproteobacteria bacterium
ATCTTGTTGAGCGCATGGCCGATATGCAGGTTGCCGTTCGCATAGGGCGGGCCGTCATGCAGGATGAACTTCTCGCGGCCCTTCGAATCGGCGCGCAGCGTCTTGTAGAGGTTCATCTGCGCCCAACGCTCGAGGAACTTCGGCTCGGCAGCCGGCAGGCCCGCGCGCATCGGGAAGTCGGTCTTGGGCAGGAAAACGGTGGACTTGTAGTCGCTCGCCATGGCGCTCGCCTTGCGATGAAGGAATACGGAAAAAGGGTTTTAACCCGGGCCTCTAGGAGAGGACCGGGCCCCTAATTCGCCCGTGGCAAACGCCCCGGTTGATGCGCACTTTGGCCATGGCCGGACTTGTAACAGGGCCCCCCAAGACTGTCGAGACAGCGCCCTAGCCCGCCACGCCGCTGGGCGCGGCGGCGTTGAGATCGGCCGCGAGGCCCGGGGCGGTTGCCTTGGCATCGGCCAGCGCCTTGCGGGCGACCCGGCAGTCTTCCGTCATCTGCGCCAGAAAGGCGTCGAGCGAGGGAAAGGTCAGTTCGGGCCGCAGCCAGGCGACAAAGGCGACGCGCAGGGTCTTGCCATAGAGGTCGCCGTCGAAATCGAACAGGAAGGTTTCGAGTTTCACCCCCTGGCCCTCGAACTGCGGCCGGGTGCCGAGCGAGGCGGCGCCGTCGAACCAGCGCCACGCACCGCCCGCCTCCTGATAGCCAGCGCGCACCGCATAGATGCCCAGCGTCGGCTGCAGCGCATCGCCCAGCATCATGTTGGCGGTGGGAAAGCCGAGGTCGCGACCGCGCTTGTCGCCGTGCTGCACCACCCCTTCGACGCACCACCAGCGGCCTAGCCGCTCCGCCGCCTCGCGCGGGCGCGCGGCCTGCAGGTGGCTGCGGATGGCGCGGGAGGAGAAGAGTTCGCCGTCGGTGGCCGATTGCGGCGTGATGACGGTGACGCCAAAGCCGAGCTCCGCGCCCATCGCCTGGAGCATCGCGACGTTGCCGGTGCGCTTGCGGCCGAAGCCGAAATCATGGCCGACGACGAGATGTTTCACGCCGAGATCGGCGGCGAGGCGGCCGCGCACGAAGTCTTCGGCTTCCGTCGCGGCGAGGGCGGCGTCGAACGGGACCGCCACGGTCTGGTCGACGCCCCAGCCGGCCAGAATCGCCATCTTCAGGGCGAAGGGCGTGAGGCGGAACGGCGGGTCGTTGGGGCTGAAAAAGCGCCGCGGATGGGGTTCGAAGGTCAGAACGCCATGGGATGCGCCCAGTTTCCGGGCGATGTCGCCCGCCTGGCCGATGACGGCGCGGTGGCCGCGGTGCAGGCCGTCGAAATTGCCCACGGCATAGACCGCGCCGCGCGCCGCGGCCGGCACCTGGAAACGACGGAAAACCTGCATGAATCGGCCGGAATCAGCCCTTTGACGGGACCATCACGGTCGCTTCGCCGTCGATCACGACGGTGTCGCCGACGCTGCAGGTCGTCTTGAGGGTGACGCGCTTGCCGCTGATGGCGGCAACCTCGACGCGGGCGACGACGGTGTCGCCGATCTTCACGGGCGCCATGAATTTCAGCGTCTGGCCGAGGTAGATCGTACCCGGACCGGGCATTTTCGTGCCGATCACGGCCGAAATGAACCCGGCGCCCAGCATGCCGTGGGCGATGCGGGTCTTGAAGCGGGTGGTGGCGGCATAGGATTCGTCGAGATGGACGGGGTTCACGTCTCCGGTGACTTCGGCAAATTGCTGGATGTCGCGCTCCGACACCGTCTTGGTGAAGGTCTCGCTCTGTCCCACCCGCAGATCTTCGACGAAATGGCCCTGAATCGGCATGAAGGCGCTCCGGTTGGGGCGCACTATCGGGGGAATTGCGGCGAAAAGAAAGAAATCCGGCCTGGATGCGTACGGGGGACCAAAACGGCCAGGCCGGGTACTGAGAGCCACTGAGAGAGGCGGGTCCACCCCTGTCCAAGTACGCTGCGTAGAGATAGGTACCCGAACCTCATCCGGAAAGACGCAGAAGCCGTCAAACCATTGACCTTTCTGGGGTTTTTCTGTGGCAGCCGGACCGCCTGTCGCGCGCCTGTCACCAACGCGGTATAGGTCGGGAAACCGCCGAAAAGAGGAAAAATGGCCGAGATTCTTGCCCTGATCAGCCTGCCAGCGCCCTTTTTGGCCCGTCTGGAACGCAACCATGTCGTGCATCGCGGCTGGGAGCACCCGCTGGACGGGCTGCCGCTCGACAGCATCACCGGCATCTGCACGGTCGGCTCGCGCGGCGCGGATGCGGCGCTGATGGACCGCATGCCCGCCCTGCGCTTCGTCAGCTGCTTCGGCTCGGGCTATGAGAAGGTCGATCTCGCCGCGGCGCGGGCGCGCGCCGTCACCGTCACCCACTGCCCGTCGGGCAACCATGAATGCGTCGCAGACATGGCCTTCGCGCTGCTGCTCGCCAGCGCGCGCCGCGTGGTGGAGGCCGACCGCTTCATCCGCGAGGGCCGCTGGCAGGGGCGCAGCACGAAGCCCGCCCAGGTGCGCAGCGTGCACGGACGCAAGCTCGGCATCCTCGGCCTTGGCATGATCGGGATGGAGGTCGCAGCGCGCGCGAGCGGCTTCCGCATGGCGATCGGCTATCACAACCGCACGCCGCGCACAGACGTCGCCTTCGACTGTTTCGCCAGCCCGCAGGCGCTTGCCGACTGGGCCGACATCGTCGTCGTCGCACTGCGCGCCGGGCCCGACAACCGTCACATCATCGACGCCGATTTCCTCCGCGCACTCGGGCCGCAGGGCTACCTGATCAACATCTCGCGCGGCTCGGCCGTGGATGAAGAAGCGCTGGCGGCGGCGCTGGAACAGGGCGTCATCGCCGGCGCCGGTCTTGACGTCTTCGAGGGCGAGCCCGGCGTGTCGGCGCGCCTGATGGCGGTGCCCAACATCGTACTGACGCCGCATCTTGCCGCATCGACGTCCTATGCGATGGAGCGACAGAGCGAGATCGTGCTCGGCCAGATCGACGACCTGATGGCCGGGCGCCCCACGGTGGGAACGCTGGCATAGGGCACAAAAAAGGCCGGGAAACCCCGGCCTTCCTCGTGGATCGGCGTCCTATTTCGTCGGCAGGGCGACACCGTTGTGAACGGGCTGCTTGTCGAACACGCGGCGCACCATCGGCTCGAAGGCCGACAGCGGCATCGACTGGTAGGCCGGGTCAAAGGCCGGCATGTCCCAGCGTTCGCAGAAATGGTGACAGGTGTCGAACCACGCCTTGCCGCGATGGCGCTCGCGCATGTTCTTGTCGGCGCCGATCTTGTCGAAGAAGAAGTAGCCCTGGAACTCGGGGTGATAGCGGACGATGTTGTAGTTCGCTTCCGAGATGAAGGGGCGCAGGATTTCCGACGCGAAGGCGCCATGGTTGTCAGGCGCCAGCGCATCGCCGATGTCGTGCAGCAGCGCGCAGACGACCATCTCTTCATCGGCGCCATCCTTGAAGGCGCGCGTCGCGGTCTGCAGCGCGTGCTCCATGCGCGTGACCTGCAGGCCGGGCTGCTGGTCGCCCGAGAGGCGCAGGTGGTTCAGCACGCTGTCGGCCAGGTGCGCGTGTTCCGCCGCCATGTATTTGTGCATGACGTCGAAATCGGCCTTGGTGGCATCAGCGAGGCGCGTGAAACCGACGCGCGGGTCGAGCGGCTTGTTCATGTCCCAAACTCCCGGAATGTTCTGTATAGAAGCTAGAGCAATCTGGCGCGGGATTGAAGCTGGCAGTAGGCAGCCCCCATCACTTCGTTGAGGTTGATACGGTCTGTTGAAAACAACCCCTCACACTGAGGAGCAGGCCAGAGGCCTGCGTCTCGAAGTGCGAGGGGTTGGTGGCACCGCACAAGCTCTGTCCCACCCTTCGAGACGCCCGCTCTGCGGGCTCCTCAGGGTGAGGACAAAGCGATACATTCGCCCGTTCAATTTCCTGACGTGGAATTCCGATGACCAAGCCCGCGATCTACCTCGAAAAAGACGGCTCCATCGGCTGGCTGGTGCTGAACCAGCCGGCCAAGCGCAACGCACTGTCCAAGGTGATGTGGGACGCGATCCCCGGCCTGCTCGACGACGCGCTGCGGGATGGCGCCATCCGCAGCGTGGTGATTCGCGGTGTCGATGCTGCCGCCTTCGCCGCCGGCGCCGACATCAGCGAATTCGAATCGACCCATGCCGACCCGGCGAAGTCAAAAGCCTATAACCGCGCGGTGCATGACGCGTCGCGCCGGCTGATGCGTTTCGAGAAGCCGGTGATCGCCATGATCCAGGGCCCCTGCGTCGGCGGCGGCTGCGGCATCGCGCTTGCCGCCGACATGCGCCTTGCCGATGCGAGCGCGAAATTCGCCATCCCGCCGGCAAAGCTCGGCCTCGTCTACAACCTGCAGGACACGAAGCTGCTGGTCGATGCGGTGGGCCCGTCGAAGGCGAAGGACATCCTGTTCACCGGCCGGCTGGTGCGCGCCGACGAGGCACTGGCCATGGGCCTGATCGACCGGCTCGTCGCTGCGGACGCGCTGGAGGCCGAGGTGCGGGCGCTGTGCGCCACCATCGCCGAAGGGTCGCAGTTCACCCACCGCGCCTCGAAACAGATCGTGCGCCAGATCCTGGACGGCGTGGCGGAAGACACGGACGAGACGCTGGCCCTGTTCGATTCTGCCTTCCGCGGCGAGGACTACCGCGAAGGCACGCGCGCCTTCATGGAAAAGCGGAAAGCCAAGTTCACATGGCGGTGAGGCGGCGCGACTTTGCCACCGCGTCATGCTGGCGCAGGCCAGCATGAAAAAAAAGCTACTCGAAACCTGGCGGCGTCATGTCAAAGCCGGCGGCGTCTTCATAGGCGGCCGCCAGCGCCATCAGGCTTTCGTCGCTGCCGGGCGCGCCGAGGAATTGCAGGCCGAGCGGCAGGCTGCCGGGTGTGAAGCCCATTGGCACCGACACCGCCGGGCAGCCGGCGACATTCGCAAGCGCGGTGAACAGCGGCTGGTTCGGCGGTACCGGGCCGTCGAGGCGATAGGTGGGCACCGGCGTGGTCGGCATGACCAGCGCGGCGCAGCCCGCGAGCAGGCGGCGCACGGACATGGCGATATGGGCGCGCGTTCGCATGGCCCGCACGAGATCCGTGGCGCGGAACCCCGCCGCCTGTTCCAGGTTGGCGCGCATGGGGGCGGAGAAGCCTTCGGGGTGCGCTGCGAAATCGGTGGCATGCACGGCGAGTGCTTCGGCCCGCGAGATGACCAGGCCGGCATTGAAGGCGGCCTGCAGGCCATCGCCCGTGAGCATCACGTCAACGGTGCGGAAGCCGGCGTCACGCAACTGCGCCACGGCACGCCGGAACACGTCCATCACGGCGGGTTGCACCTGCGCCTCATCAAGCGGTGTCAGGATGCCGAGTGTCGCGCCGCGCGGATCGGCCGCGGAGCGGGTATCCGCCAGACCGGCGAACAGCAGCGGCAAATCGCGGGCGCGGCGCGCCATCGGTCCCACCACGTCGAGCGACCAGGCGAGCGGCAGCACGCCATCGGTGGAGATGCGCCCCGGCGTCGGGCATAGCGCCGCGATGCCGCTATAGGCGGCGGGAATGCGCACCGACCCCAGTGTGTCGGTGCCGAGCGCCGCGGCGCAGAGCCCGGCCGCCAACGCGGCGCCCGCGCCTGTCGACGAGCCGCCGGCGGAATGGTCGCGGCGGTGCGGGTTTTGGGTCGAGCCATAATGCGGATTGGTCGCCGATGGGCCCATCGCCGCTTCATGCAGGCTGTGCTTGCCCAGGATGACGGCGCCCGCCTGCTTCAGCGCCGAGACAACCGGTGCGTCAACGGCCGGAACATGGTGGCGGCGCAGCTCCATCCCCGCCGTGGCGGGCACACCCGCAAGGTCGATGTTGTCCTTGAGGCCGAAGGGAATGCCGTCGAGCGGCCCGCGCGCCGCGTGGCGCGCGCGGCGTTCGTCGGAGGCAGCAGCGGTGATGCGGGCGTCTGCCGCCGTCACCGCGTACCAGGCATTGAGCGCCGGGTTGAAGCGTTCAATGCGCGCCAGGTAAAGCTCGGTTAGGTCGCGGGCAGAAAATTCGCCTGCGGCAAGGCCCGCCGCCAGGCTGGTGACGTCACGCTGCCAGGGCGCGGTCAGGCAAGCCCCCTGGGCCGCATGTCGAAGCCCGCCGCCCGTTCATAGGCGCGGGCGATGCGCAGCAGTGCGGCTTCCTGCCACGCGCCGCCGATGAGGTGCAGGCCCATGGGCAGGCCGTTCGGCGCAAAGCCCATCGGCACGCTGAGCGCCGGCACGCCCAGCAGGTTGGCGATGGCGGTGAAATCCGCCTGGCTGTGCGGCACATCCGTGTCGAAGGGAAAGGCTGTCTGCGGCCCATGCGGGGTAAGGATCGCGTCGCAACCGGCGAAGGCGGCCCGTGCCCGCATCGCGATGTCGGCGATGAGGCGCTGCGCCGCAACCAGGTGGCTTGCCTTCATGCTGACGCCATAGTCGAGCATGCTGCGCAGCGTGGGAGAAAACTTGTCAGACCGGTGCTTGATGTCGTCGGCATGGATGACGGCGCCTTCGGCCTCTGTCACCACAAGGCCGGCGCGGCGCGCCTTGCCGAAATCATAGCCCGGCACCCGCACGTCGCGGATGGTGGCGCCAAGGCCGCGCAGCACGTCGAGGGCGGCGGCAAAGGCGCGGGCGATGCCGGGATCAACCTC
>CANJEJ010000192.1 GCA_947473325.1 Alphaproteobacteria bacterium
ATGGCAAGGCCGTCGAACTCGCCGATCACCTTGATCAGCTCGTCGGGCTTCATGCCGACCTTTTCAACGACTTCGATGCCTCGGTCGCGGAAGATCTGCGCGGCGGCGGGGCTGAGCTTGTCGGAAATCAGAACCTTGGGCATGGGATCGAATCCTTGTGAGGCGGCCACAGCCACCCAGTTTGCTGCTTAGGCCGCTTTCGCCGCGCCGGCTTTGACCTGGGCGTAGGCCCAGTCGAGCCAGGGCGTCAGCGCCTTGAGATCGCTGGCTTCCACCGTGGCGCCGCACCAGATGCGCAGGCCCGGCGGGGCATCGCGATAGCCATCGACGTCGAAGCCGGCATTTTCCTTTTCCAGCATGGCTGCGATGTTCTTCGCGATCGCGGCCTGGTCCTTCTCGGACTGGCCGGTGAACCAGGGATCGACGATCTTGAGGCAGACCGAGGTGTTTGAGCGGATCTTTGGATCGCTGGCGAGGAAGTCGACCCAATCGGTCTTTTCCACCCAGGCGGTCAGCGCCGCGAGATTGTCCTGCGAGCGCTTGATCATCGCCGGCAGGCCGCCGATCTTCGCGGCCCAGTCGAGCGAATCGACCGCGTCTTCGACGCAGAGCATCGACGGCGTGTTGATCGTGGCACCTTCGAAGATCGAGTCGTCGATCTTGCCGTCCTTGGTCATGCGGAAGATCTTCGGCAACGGCCAGGACGGCTTGTGGCTTTCCAGCCGGGCCACCGCGCGGGGCGACAGGATCAGCATGCCATGCGCGCCCTCGCCGCCCAGCACCTTCTGCCAGGAATAGGTGACGACATCGAGCTTGTCCCAGGGCATGTCCATCGCGAAGACGGCCGAGGTGGCGTCACAGATGGTCAGGCCTTCGCGGTCAGCCGGGATCCAGTCGCCGTTCGGCACCTTCACGCCCGAGGTGGTGCCGTTCCAGACAAACACGACGTCCTTCTTGAAGTCGACCGCCTTGAGGTCGGGGAGCTGGCCGTAGTCGGCCTCCATCACCCGCACATCCTTCAGCTTGAGCTGCTTCACCACGTCGGTGACCCAGCCGGAGCCGAAGCTTTCCCAGGCAAGGATATCGACGGGCTTGGGACCGAGCAGCGACCACAGCGCCATCTCGACGGCGCCGGTGTCCGAAGCCGGTACGATGCCGACGCGGTACCCGGCGGGGATGCCGAGCACGGCCTTGGTCTGCTCGATCACCTTCTGCAGCCGGGCCTTGCCCAGCTTGGAACGGTGGGAACGGCCCAGCACGGCATTCTTCAACGCATCGGCCGACCAGCCGGGACGTTTCGCGCAGGGACCAGAGGAAAAATTGGGATTGGCAGGCCGAGTGTTCGGCTTGGCGGCAGTCGTCATCGACTATTCCTTCCAGAATAGGTGCAACCCGTTGGGGGGTTGTGGCCCGCGCGGGATATAGGCGGGTGCGGCGGGGGGAGTCAACGCGGTTCTGAGACAGTCCGCCCAGGCGGAAAACTTCTGTCTCTGGCTACTGAAGCTATCCACAGCTTTGTCATCGCCACCCCCTAGGATCGCCAGCGTTTATTTGAAGTTGGTCTGTGTTGCGGGCCGCTTGGCTGCATGGGAGACTGCGACAAATTGACCGCAGGCGCCCCCGCTTGGCCGAGAAGGGCGCCGCCAATCCCCGGTGGAGGAATGTGATGAAGTTCGCGCGTCTGGTCCGTTTTGCCGCCCCCCTGCTTGCCGCCAGCCTGCTGGCCACCGGCACGGTCGCGGCCAAGGAATTCACCAACCTGAAGATCGCCGAACCGCAGCCAGCGGCGGCCGACCTGCAGCCGGGCCTTGCGGTGCGCTACGTCTTCGAGAAGTTCGACTCGCTGACCGATGTCGAGAACTGGACCCGGGGCGTGAAGCCGGTCGATGGCAAGCCGCTGCCCCAGCTCAATTACAAGGTCGGCGACGGCGAGGTGCTGACAAGCGGCAAGGAAGATCTGGTTGGCGCCTATATCGACGGATTCATCCATCTGGAGAAGACCGGCGTTTACACCTTTACCGCCGAACAGAATGACGGCCTGCGCCTGTCGATCGGTGGCGTGAAGATCCACGAGGACGGAAATGTGCTGGCCGACCGATTCTCGCCCGCGCTGGAGGTGAAGATCGAAAAGGCGGGCTGGTACCCGATCTCGCTGCTCTATTTCGAGAAGCGCAACACCGCGACCCTGCAACTCTTCTGGCAGCCGCCCGGCACCGAGGACATGGTGCTGGTCCCCGCCGCGGCCTTTGGCCATGTGAAGGGCAAGACGAGCTGACGCGAACCTGACCTCATGGAAAAGCCCGGTTTCGACCGGGCTTTTTTTTCAGGCCGGCGTGTCGGGAATGGCGTGGCCGTGGTTGAGCGGCCCATGGCCCTGGCCATAGCCAGGCGCGGTGCGGATCGCCTCCCACGTATATATCCGGCCGCGCCGCACCGCCGCGACGATATCGAGGCCCTGGGCGAGGCCGGTGGCGATCGCTGAGGACAACGTGCAGCCGGTGCCATGGGTGGAGGTGGTCTGCAGACGTGGCGCCTCGAAGGTTTCCACCCGGCCATCCAGCACCAGCACATCGCAGACGGTGTCGCCGGGCAGGTGGCCACCCTTGATCAGCGCCGCCCGGGCGCCGCCGGCGACAATGCGGCGGCCGGCCTCGACCTGCTCTTCCCGCGTGCGGATCGACATGCCGGCGAGGATTTCCGCTTCCGGCTGATTGGGCGTCACCACGGTGGCAAGCGGCACCAGCCAGTCGCGCACGGCGGCCTGGGCATTTTCCAGCAGCAACGCATCGCCGCTTTTCGCCACCATGACGGGATCGACGACCAGCGGCACGCCGGCCGCCTTGCGCTTCAGCATGTCGGCCACGGTCTTCATCACGCCCAGCGTGTGCAGCATGCCGGTCTTGATCGCATCGGCACCGATGTCGTCCAGCACATTCTCGATCTGCTGGGCGATGAAGTCTTCCGGTACGTCGACGATGCGATAGACGCCCTGGGTGTTCTGGGCGACCAGCGCGGTAATCGCCGTGGTGGCAAAGCCGCCCAGCGCCGTCACCGTCTTGATGTCGGCCTGGATGCCGGCGCCGCCCGAGGGATCGGTGCCGGCGATGCTGAGGACGCGGCCGCGCATCAGACCGATATCACGCGGCAGCGCGTTCGAGCGCTTCGACGATGTTGCCGACCACGGCGGACACCAGCTTTTCGTCGGTGCCCTCGGCCATGACGCGGATGACGGGTTCAGTGCCCGACGGGCGGATCAGAAGCCGGCCATTGCCCTGCAGGCGCTTCTCTCCATCGGCAATGGCCTGGCGCACGGCGTCGTTTTCCAGCGGCTTGCCCGACTTGAAGCGCACGTTGCGCAGCGTCTGCGGCACCGGCTCGAACACGCGGCACACCGCGCTGACCGGTTCGCCCGATTCGATGACGGTGGCGAGCACCTGCAGCGCCGCGATCAGCCCGTCGCCGGTGGTGCAGAAATCGGTCAGCACGATATGGCCGGACTGTTCGCCGCCGACGTTGAAGCCCTTTTCGCGCATCGCCTCGACGACATAGCGGTCGCCGACGCCGACGCGGTGCAGCGTGACGCCCTTGGTCTTCAGGAAATTTTCGAGGCCGAGATTCGACATCACGGTGGCGACCAGCGCGCCGCCCTTGAGCCGGTCGAGCGCGTGCCAGCGATGCGCGATCATGCCCATCAGCTGGTCGCCGTCGAGCAGAACCCCGTGCTCGTCGCACATCACGAGCCGGTCGGCGTCGCCGTCGAGCGCGATGCCGGCATGGGCGCCATGCGCCACCACCTGTTCGCGCATCGCCTGCGGCGAGGTCGAGCCGCACTTGTCGTTGATGTTGAAGCCGTTGGGCGACACGCCGATGGGAATGACCTCGGCGCCCAGTTCCCACAGCACCGTCGGCGCCACCTTGTAGGCGGCGCCGTTGGCGCAATCGATGACGATCTTGAGGCCGTTGAGCGTACGGCCGCGCGGGAAGGTGCGCTTGGCGAATTCGATGTAGCGGCCTTCGACGTCATCGAGGCGCTTGGCACGGCCGAGCTTTTCCGGCGCGGCGAGGTCGTGGCGGGCGCCCGAGTCCATCTCGGTCTCGATGCGGCGCTCGGTGTCGTCCGACAGCTTGAAGCCATCGGGCCCGAACAGCTTGATGCCGTTGTCCTGGAAGGCGTTGTGCGAGGCGGAGATCATGACGCCGAGGTCGGCGCGCAAGCTGCGCGTCAGCATGCCGATGGCCGGCGTCGGCATCGGCCCGACCAGCGTCACGTCCATGCCCATGGCGATGAAGCCCGCGGTAAGGGCGGGCTCCAGCATATAACCCGACAGCCGCGTGTCCTTGCCGATCACCACCCGGTGGCGATGGTCGCCGCGGTTGAAGACGCGGCCCGCGGCAATGCCAAGGCGCAGCGCGGTTTCCGCCGTCATCGGTTCTGTGTTGGCGAGGCCGCGAATGCCGTCGGTGCCGAAATACTTGCGAGTCATGAGCCTGTTTCGTCTGGAGACGGCGTCATTCTTAGAACAGCGCGGGCGAAGACGCAAAATCCGCCGCGGCCTGCCAGACCGCCAGCGCCTGGCGCGTCTCCCCCACATCGTGAACGCGAAGGATTTGCACGCCGTTCCGCCAGCACCACAGCGCCCCGGCGAGCGAGCCCGGCAGCCGCGCATCGGCCTTCGCCCCACCGCTGACCCGGCCGATGAAGGCCTTGCGCGACAGGCCAACCAGAAGCGGCACGCCAAGCCCGTGGAACAGCGACAGGTCGCGCAGCACCGTGCGGACATGGTCTAGCGTCTGGCCAAAGCCGATGCCGGGGTCGGCGATCAGCCGCCCGGGCGCGATCCCGGCCGCGGCGCAGGCCGCCAGCCGGGCTTCGAGATAGTCATAGATATCCAGCGCCGCGTCGTCATAGCGCGGGTCCTGCTGCATGGTCTTGGGCTCGCCCCGGGCATGCATCAGCACGACCGGCACACCCGTCTCGCGCGCCACCGTCAGGCTGCCAGGATCGCCCGTGAGCGCCGTGACGTCATTCAGGAGGCTGGCCCCCACCGCGAGGCCCGCCCGCATCACCGCCGCGCGACGGCTGTCGAGCGACAGCGGTGCCACCCCGCGCAACCCTTCCAGCACCGGCAGCACGCGGCGCATCTCCTCGTCCGGCGGCACGGGGTCGGCGCCGGGCCGCGTCGATTCCCCGCCGATGTCGAGGATGTCGGCACCCGCTGCCGCCAGCGCGCGGCCTTGCGCGATGGCGGTGGCGGGATCGAGGAAGCGGCCGCCGTCGGAGAAGCTGTCGGGCGTGACGTTGACCACGCCCATCACCAGCGGCCGCCAGTCCTTCAGGCCCGTAAGCGCCGCGCGCGGCCGGCTGAGCACGGCAAGCTTTTCTTCAAGCCAGGACGAGAGATCGTTGCCGTGCCGCCGTGCCGCAGCCCGCGCAGCCGCGAGCGGCAGGGTCAGCGCGCGCCGTGTGTTGTCGTCGGCACGCCAGAGCAGCTCAACGGCGAGGAAGTGATGCGGGCCGCCCGCGAGCGGCAGGGCATCGCCGCTGGCGACCAAGCCGGGCGCGGCTTCGCCCGGCGCCAGCAACCCCACCGGCCGCACATAGCGCCGGGCCGCCAAAGAAAAACCCCGCCCAAAGGCGGGGTCTTCCAGTCCGTGTGTCATGCCGGCAGCCCCGTTATGCCCCTGGCTGGGGCTCCGGATTGAAGCCCGGCGGCGAACCCTTGAGCGGGCCCGAGGTCGGGATCGGCGAGGCCGTGCCGCGGTCCGAGGACGGCGGTTCGTCTTCGCGGCGGGTGATCGTCTCGCCGCGCAGCAGCGCCTTGATCTCTTCGCCGGTCAGCGTTTCATACTCCAGCAAGGCCTTGGCCAGCAGATGCAGCTGGTCGAGGTTGTCGGTCAGGATCCGGCGCGCCGTGGCTTCCGCCTCGTCGACCAGCACGCGGATTTCCTCGTCGATCATCTGCGCCGTGCGCTCGGAGATGTTCTTGCGCTGGGCGACGGAGTGGCCGAGGAACACTTCTTCCTCGTTGCCGCCGAAGCGCAGCGGCCCGAGCTTGTCGCTCATGCCCCATTCGGTGACCATGCGGCGCGACAGGTCTGACACCATCTGGATGTCGCTCGACGCGCCGGTGGTCACGTTTTCCTTGCCGAAGATCAGCTCTTCCGCGAGGCGGCCGCCAAGCGCGATCGCCAGCGCCGACTTCAGGTATTCGCGCGTCTGCGAATAGCGGTCGCGTTCCGGCAGGCGCTGCACGAGGCCGAGCGCGCGACCGCGCGGGATGATCGTCGCCTTGTGGATCGGATCGGTCGACGGGACATGCAGGGTGACCAGCGCATGGCCCGCCTCATGATAGGCGGTCAGGCGCTTCTCATCCTCGCTCATCACCATGGAGCGGCGTTCCGCACCCATCATGACCTTGTCCTTGGCATGCTCGAAGTCGTCCATCGTCACCACGCGCTTGCCCTTGCGGGCGGCGAGCAGCGCGGCTTCGTTGACGAGGTTGGCGAGGTCGGCGCCCGAGAAGCCTGGCGTGCCGCGCGCGATGGTGCGCGCCACGACGTCGGGGCCGAGCGGCACCTTGCGCATGTGGACCTTGAGGATCTTCTCGCGGCCGAGGATGTCGGGGTTCGGCACCACGACCTGG
>CANJEJ010000193.1 GCA_947473325.1 Alphaproteobacteria bacterium
ATGACCCAGATGGCGGTGTCCGGATCGTTCATCACATTGGGGAACTGGCCGCCAAACCAGCGCGTCGCCTGGACGAAATGGCCGCTGATCGGGTTCAGCATCCACAGGAAGACAACCGCGACCACGGTGAAGCTGAACAGGGTCGGCAGGAAGATGACCGAGCGATAGGCGAAGCCGCGCTGCGCCAGGCTCCAGAGGAAGACCGCGATCGGGATCGGGATCAGGACCTTCAACGGCACCGAGGCGATGATGTAGATGAGCGTGTTGCGGAAGGCCGCGTCGAACAGGGAGCTGCCGACAATGCCTTCGTAGTTCCGGAAGCCGACGAAGGTCATCGGCGCGCCGGGCGTCAGGTTCCACTTCACCAGGCTGAGATAGATCGTGTGGAAGAACGGCCAGTAGGTGAACACCACCAGCAGCACCAGCATCGGCGCCACATAGAGATAGGGCGCGAGACGCAGCTTCTTCACCGGGCGGCGCAGCGGGCGGATGGCCGCCGCCACCCGCCCTGTCGCATCCGCCTGCTGGTGCCGGGCAGCGCCAATTGGCACCACCAGGCTGTCCCGCACGGTCATACGGCTAGCTCTTCTTCTTGTTGACGGCGAGGGCTTCGTTCACCTTCTTGACCGTCTCGGGCACGATCTGGCTCGCCGGGCGCTTGGCGGCCCAGAGTTCGTCCAGCATGTTCTTGATGTGCGTCTGCGCTTCGAGCGTACCTTCCGCCGGCCAGGTCGCCGTCGGAACGGTTTCCGGCATCTGGCTGATGGACGACATCACCAGCGGATTCTCCTTCATATAGGCCGCCATCGCAGGATCGGCTTCCGGGTTGCGGATCAGCGGCATGTAACCCGTCTCGCGCGACCAGCGGTTCGACACCGACTGCTGCGACAGATACTTGATCAGCTTCAGCGAGGCGTCGCGGCGCGGGCCTTCCGGTGCGTGCATCATGATCGCGGCGCCGGAGTTGTTCACCTTGCGCGGGTTGTTCTTCCACAGCGGGTAGTTGGTGACGCCAAGCTCGAACTTGCCTTCCGCTGCCTTCATCGTGCTGCGAAGGCCGGCGCTGGAAGTCATGTACATGCCCATCTGGCCGGCGTTGAACGCGGCACTCCACTGCTGGTCGTTCGCAATGGGCATGATCCCGCTCTTCGCCATGTCCTGCCACATCTGCAGCACGGCGATGCCTTCGGGGCTGTCGAACTTCGCTTCCGTGCCATCCGGCGTCAGGTAAGTGCCGCCAGCGTTGGTGACCATCACCATTGTGCCGTAGTCGCCCATGGCCGCATGCAGATGCGCGACGCCAGGCAGGCCGGTTTTTTCCTTGATCTGCTTGCCAGCGGCGATCACTTCGTCCCAGGTGCGCGGCGGCTTGTCCGGGTCAAGGCCGGCCTTCCGGAAGATGTCCTTGTTGTAATAGAGCTGCGGCGTGCCGTAGGCATGCGGGATCGCATAGATCTTGTCGCCGATGCGGCCGGCGTCGAGGAAGTTGGACAGGTAGCCGTTCAGCCAGGACGAGTCGCCGTTCTTCGGGTCGTTCAGAGCCACGGCGGGCGTCGAATTGGCGAAGTAGATGATGTTCTTGCCAATCACCGAGGTGACGTCGACCGGACGGCGCGCGGCGAGCGCGGCCTGCACTTCGGCGGTGATCTGCTCGGACTGCTTGAAGATGTCCTTGACCACGATGTCAGGGTTGGCCTTCTCGAAGTCGTTCAGAATGTCGCGCATCAGCTGGCCGGGCGCGCCCGTCTGGTAGTGGTAGAAGACGATTTCAGTCTTGGTCTGCGCCTGGACCGCGGTCGAGCCGGCAAGGACCAGCGTTGCGGCGGCGAGCAGATTGCGGAGGGTTTTCATGCCCTGGGCTCCACTATTGGTAGTCGCGATATTTCAGACCGGCACCGGATGTCGGCACGGGATGTCGCGATGGCGGCGGACTCCTAACAGCCACATGTGACAGGGACCGGACTCACACAAGACAGTTTTGTGACGGCCTCGGCGTCACTTTTCATCGAAGCGTCAACGAACCGTCACATCGGCGGCGCATAAGGGGAAATCGAACAGCGACTCGCAAGGACCCGCCATGTCTTCTTTCCGGATCATCCAGGTTTCCGACACCCACCTAAGCCGCGAACGCCCGTTCTTCTGCGGCAACTGGGACGCGGTGGTAACTCATATCAATGCGGCCAAGCCGGACCTGGTGATCAATTCGGGCGACATCGCGCTGAACGGCGCCGATGTCGAGGACGACCTGCGCTTCTCCGCCGAGCAGCATGCACGCCTGCAGGTGCCCGTGCGCACCATCCCGGGCAACCATGATATCGGCGACAATCCGGCGAGCCCCGACGACGCGCCGAAGCAGCCGATCGCCGACGACCGCCGCCGCCGCTACCTCGCCCATTTCGCCGACGAGTTCTGGACCCAGGATGCCGGCGACTGGCGCCTGGTCGCGATGAACGCCCAGCTGCTGGGCAGCGGCCTGCCCGCCGAGGAAAGCCAGTGGTCCTTCCTGCGCGAGGCCTTCAAGGATGCCGGCCGGAAGCCCATCGCCCTGTTCCTGCACAAGCCGCTGTTCAAGGACGAACCGGGCGAGACGAATGAATCGAAGCACCGCTATGTCGTGCCGACGCCGCGCCAGCGGCTGTTCGACCTGGCCCGGGATACGAACCTGAAGCTGGTCGCCTGCGGCCATGTGCACCAGCACCGCATCTTCGAGAAGGACGGCATCACCCATGTCTGGGCGCCGTCGACCGCCTTCATCCTGCCCGACGCCTATCAGCCGCGCATCGGCACCAAGGAAGTCGGCCTGGTGGAATATGACTTCGACGGCGCGGAGGTCGCAGTGCGCGTCGTCGTCGCCGACGGCATGCAGCAGACCAACATCATCGACGTGCCGGGCGCCTATGGCGACCTCAGCAAGAAGATGGCGGCCCACACGCCGGCAGTGGCTGCGCAGTAGTGGCAGTCAGGCCCCGAGCGCCAGGATCCGCTCGGGGAAATCGCTGAACACAGCATCGACGCCCATGTCGAACAGAGCCTGGGCCTGCTGCGGGTCGTTCACCGTCCACACCAGCACCTGAAAGCCCTTCGCCCTGGCGCGGCGGACATCCGTCGCCTTCAGGTGATTCACGCCGGCATGGATCGCGACATACTCGCCGGCGAGTCCGGCCAGACGGTTGTCCGGCGGGATCGTGCCGGTCAGGAAGCCGCGCGCAATCTCGGGCATTGCGGCATGAAAGGCCTCGCTTGCCGATTCGGCAAAGGAACTGATCAGCGGCGGCGGCGCCGTCCAATGGCGGCGCAGGGCGGCGGCCAGCGCCGAGGCCGTTTCCCGCTCCCGCCCCGCACATGGCTTGATCTCGATATTCGCCTGCAGCTTCAGCGTGGCGCAGATCTCGGCGAACTGCACGAAGGTCGGGATGCGTTCCCCGGCGAAGGTCGCGCCGAACCAGCGCCCGGCATCCAGCCCCGCCAGCGTGGCCGCGGTGGCGTTCTGCACCGGCCCGCGTGCGTTGGTGGTGCGTTCCAGCGTGTCGTCATGCAGCAGGACAAGCGCCCCGTCCTGCGACAGTTTGACATCCACCTCGACCCAGCGGGCGCCGAGTTCGGCCGCACGCTTCATGGCGGCGATGGTATTTTCGGGGGCGTGGCCGCTCGCCCCGCGATGGGCGATAACGCGGCCTTCGAACGTCAGCGGGGCACTCTTGGATGAGTCAGTCATGCTTTACGATTGTTTAAGACGTGCATGTCTTTATGGTGACATGGCTGCTGGAATCGTCCAAGGCGGCCAATCGTTTTTGAACGGGACCCCGACCTGATGAGCAAGTCACCCCGCGCGCCCAACCTGTCCGGCGAAGGCGTTTCCGTCATCGGCCGCCAGGTCGTGCTCGTCGGAACGATCAAGGGGCTGACCGATGTCGAAGTGCTGGGTACGCTCGACGGCGGCATCGATGCCCGCCATATCCGCGTCGCACCCGACGCGGTCGTCACCGGCCATGTCAACGCGGACGAGGTCATCATCGGCGGCCGGCTGACGGGCAAGGTGAAGGCGCTGCATATCGCGCTCGAAGCCACCGCCGATGTCGAGGCCGACCTGCAATACGAAACCATCCAGATTGCCTCCGGCGCCCGGGTGACCGGACGTTTCCTGCCCGCCGGCAAGCTGCCTGTCGCCGCTTTCGGCTGACGGCTGGGCTAGCGCCCGAACCAGCGTTCGACCCGCGCCGCTTCGTCGGCGGTCAATCTCAAACCCATCTTCGTCCGCCGCCACAGTGCGTCCGCCGCCGTGCGCGCCCATTCCCGGTCGCGCAGGTAGGTCAGCTCGGCCTCGCTGAGACCCGAGCCGAAGGACGCGCCGAGATCGCCGGGATAGCGCGCCTGGCCCAGGATCGCGCTGGATCGCGTGCCATAGGTGCGGGCCAGGCGGCGCAGCAATGAATTCGGCAGGCCGGGATAGGCGCCCAGGAAGGCGCGGTGCCAGGCGACGAGATCGTCCGTGTCCGATCCTGGCAGCGCGGCGCTGGCGGTCCACGCCTTACCAAGCGCGGGAAAGACAGGTTGCAGGCGCTCCAGAGCTTCCTCGGCCAGGCGGCGATAGGTCGTCAGCTTGCCGCCGAGCACCTGCAGCAGCGGCGCCCCGTCCGCCGGTATGTCCAGACTGAAGCTGTAGTCGCGCGAGGCGCTGGTGGGGCCGCCCGCGCCGCTTTCGATCAGCGGCCGCACGCCGGCAAAACTCCATCGCACATCCTTCAGCCGTGGCTTGCGGCGCAGGAAACGTGCCGAGGTGGCCAGCAGATAGTCGAGCTCGTCGGCGCTGATTGACGCGTCAGCGGGATCGCCGTGGTGAACCTCTTCCGTCGTGCCGATCAACGTGTAGTCGTCCTCATAGGGCAGGACGAAGACGATGCGGCGGTCGGGATTCTGCAGCATCAGCGCGTCCTGCCCGGCCAGCAGGCGTGGCACGACGATATGGCTGCCCTTGACCAGCGACAGCTGCGGCGGGTTCGGCAGCGCGAGTACGTCACGCCCGACCTCGCCCGCCCAGGGCCCGGCCGCATTCACCACCGCCCGCGCCCAGACGTCGCTGTCGCCCGCCGCGCCGTGCAAGGTGGCGCGCCAGAGCCCCTGCTCCTGCCGCGCCGCGACGCAACGGGTGCGGGTGCGGATGTCGGCACCATGGACGGCTGCATCGACCGCATTGAGCACCACTAGGCGCGCATCGTCTATCCAGCAGTCATAGAAGCGGAAGCCGTGGCGGTAGCCGGCTTCAAGCGATGGCCCGATGGGGTCGCGACGCAGGTCGATGGCGTGGCTGGCCGGCACGCGCTTGCGGCTGCCGATATGGTCATACAGGAACAGGCCGAGGCGGATCAGCCAGCCCGGCCGCAGGCCCGGCACCTGAGGCAGTACGATCGGCACCGGCCAGCACATGTGGCCGGCGATGCGCAGCATCACCTCGCGCTCGGCCAGCGCCTCGCGCACGAGGCGGAACTCTCCATATTCGAGATAGCGCAGTCCGCCATGGATGAGCTTCGAACTCATCGAGGAGGTGCCGCTGGCCAGGTCGTTCTGCTCGCACAGGATGACGCGCAGGCCGCGGCCGGCTGCGTCGCGCGCAATGCCGGCGCCATTGATGCCGCCGCCGATGATCAGAAGATCGGCGGGCTGTCCAGGATGGGCGCCAAGGGCAGGAAGTTCTGTCACGACGCGTTGCTCAATGTCAGACTGTCGACCCTTTCGCAAGAGGGCATCCGTGTCCACCCCGCTCCTGCTGGCCATCGACGAAGGCACCACCAGCACCCGCGCCCTGCTGTTCCGGGCCGACGGACTGGTGTTGCGGACCGAGCAGCGCGAGTTCAACCAGAGCTTTCCGCGCGACGGTTGGGTCGAACACGACCCGGAACAGATCTGGCAGGCAACGCTCGACGTGTGCCGCGCCGCGCTGCACAACGCGCCCGGTCCGGTCGCCGCCATCGGCATCACCAACCAGCGCGAGACCACGGTGGTCTGGGACCGCAATACGGGCGCGCCCGTCTACCCGGCCATCGTCTGGCAGGACCGGCGTGGCGCCCCCTGGTGCGACGAGCTAAGGCGCGCCGGCCACGAGCCGGCGGTGCAGGCGAAGACCGGGCTGCTGCTCGATTCGTATTTCTCCGCCACCAAGATCCGCTGGATCCTCGACCAGGTCGACGGCGCGCAGGCCCGCGCGGAAAACGGCGAGCTTGCCTTCGGCACCATCGACAGCTTCCTGCTCTGGCGCCTGACCGGCGGCCGCGTGCATGCGACCGACGTCACCAATGCCGCGCGGACGCTGCTGTTCAACATCCGCACCAGGAGCTGGGACGACGACCTTCTCACCCTGTTCGGCGTGCCGCGCGCGCTGCTGCCCGAAGTAAAGGACAGCGCTGCCGACTATGGCGCGACCGCGCCCGGCCTGTTCCCCGCCGCGCTGCCTATTGCCGCGCTGGTCGGCGACCAGCATGCGGCGATGATCGGCCAGGCCTGCCTGCAGCCCGGCATGGCGAAGTGCACCTTCGGCACCGGCTGTTTTGCGCTGATCCACACCGGCGTCACGCCCGTCATCTCCACCAACCGCCTGCTCGCCACGCCGGCTTACGCCTGCGCCGGCGAGATCGCCTTCGCGCTGGA
>CANJEJ010000194.1 GCA_947473325.1 Alphaproteobacteria bacterium
ACCATCGGCCGCGCCGCGCGCAACGTCGACGGCCGCGTCATCCTCTATGCCGACACGATGACGCGCAGCCTGGAAGGCGCGCTGGAGGAAACCAACCGCCGCCGCGAGAAGCAGCAGGCCTACAACGCCGCCCATGGCATCACGCCGGAAAGCGTGAAGAAGAGCATCGGCGACATCCTCGACTCAGTGTTCGAACGCGCCGACTACCTGACGCCCGACACCGGCGAGGGCGGCGCGCCGCACCTTGTCGGCCACAACCTCAAGAGCTATCTCGCCGATCTCGAGAAGCAGATGCTGGAACATGCCTCGAACCTCGAGTTCGAGGACGCGGCCCGCATCCGCGACGAGATGAAGCGCCTGGAAAGCGCCGAGCTTGGCCTGCCCGGCGAGACGACGATGGAAATCCGCGCGCGCCAGAAAGAGCTGAAGGGCAGCGGCGCGCGTTCCACCGGCGGCCGCGCCGGCACGCGCTCGAAACGCGGCAAGGCCCAGCGCCAGATGAGGATCTGACCCATGCTCGACCGCCTGTTCCGCCGCAACGAGGACCGCGGCCCGCAGATGCTGCAATTCGTCAACGACGACGCGGCGCAGCAGCAGATGGTCGTCGGCCGCCTCGACCAGGCGCTCGACACGGTCAACGCGCTGCTGCTGGACAGGCCCGACGACGATCGCCTGAAGCGCCTGCGCGACCAGATCGCCGCGAGCAAGGTTCAGCTTGAGGCCAACGTCAAGCTGACCACGGCCCGCGCCGCCGAATTCGTCGCCTTCATGCGCGGGCTGATGTAGTCCGTCAGGCCGCCTTCGCCACCACCGCGCCCTTGCCGCGCACTTCCGCTTCTTCATAGTCCGCGGCCGCGATGGCGCGGTCGAGCGCGGCGCGCAGGGCCTTCGCCGACTCCAGAGTCAGTTCGACACCCGCGCGGGAACTGCCCGCGTCGACGAAATCGAGCGTGATGACGTCTTCCAGCGGCGCATGGCGGGCGTGGTCATAGGTGACGACGGCCTGGCTCAGCGTGAACCAGGTGTCGCCGCGCTGCGCCATGCCCTCGGCGCGGACGATCTCGACAATCGATGTGCACATGATGCGCTCCGTCAGGCGAGATGCTTGCCGAAGAAGGCGAAGATCCTGGCCCAGCCGTCATTCGTCTGCTCGACGCGATAGATGGGCCGGTTCCAGTAGAAGAAGCCGTGGCCGGCGCCGTCGTAGCGATAGAATTCATAGACCTTGCTGTGTTGCTGCAGCGCGACCTCATGCGCATTCACCTGCTCGGGGCTGGGGGCGCGGTCGTCGTTGCCGAAGATGCCGAGCAGCGGGCAGGCGAGGTTGTTGGTCATGTCGATCGGCGGGATCGGCGTCCGGGCGTTGAGCTCTTCCCGCGTCATCACCACGCGGCCGCCCCACAGGTCGGCGCAGGCGTCGACATCCGTGCGCTGGCTGGCATAGATGAGCGCGTGGCGTCCGCCCGAGCAGGAGCCGATGACGCCGACCTTGCCGTTGCTCTGCGGCTGGGCGCGCAGCCAGGCCACCGCGCCCGCCGTGTCGCCGACCATCTGCGCATCGGAAATGCCGCCATCGGCGCGGACGCGCGCCGCCGCGTCGTCCGGAGTGCTGCCCGGCGCGCGTTCGTAGAGGTTGTGGCTGATGGCGAAGTAGCCGTTGTGGGCGAAGCGCCGCGTGAACTCGATATAAAGCTCGTCCCAGCCCGGGGCGTGGTGGATCAGCACGACGCCGGGAAACGGCCCCCTGCCCTCCGGCCGGGCGACATAGGCGGTGAGCGGCGTGCCGCCATCGCCCTTGATGGTCACGTTTTCACAGGTCATGCCTCGGTAGAAGGACATCGGCGCTCTCCCTTTCGCGGATTGGATGGCCAGTATTCTTCGCGGCCCCGCGCTGCGGCAAGACACCGCTCTGCTACCGCAGGGCCGGCGGGGCTAGGCTGGCGCCGCCGCAATGGAGGGCGCCATGCTGAAAGACCAGCTTGAGAACCAGGGCGGATGGCTGTTCCGCTGGCGGAGCTTCCTGCCGGCGCTGCTGCTGCCCCTGGTGGCCTTTGCCTTCTACGAATCCGGTCCCGTTGTCATGGGACTGGGCGAGGGCCTGGAATCGGCCTGGGACGGCGTCTGCGTCGCCATCGCCTTCGCGGGCCTTGGGCTGCGCATCCTGACCGTCGGCTTCGTGCCCGCCGGCACGTCGGGCCGCAACACGCAGGAGCAGCGCGCGACCGAGCTCAACACCACCGGCATCTACGGCACGGTGCGCCACCCGCTCTACCTCGCCAACTACCTGATGTTCCTCGGCTTCGTGCTGGCGCTGAAGGTGTGGTGGTTCGCGCTGATCGCGGTGCTGATCTACATCCTTTACTACGAGCGCATCATGATGGCCGAGGAACGCTTCCTCGCCGGCCGCTTCGGCGCGGCCTACACCGCCTGGGCGAGGCGCACGCCTGCCTTCCTGCCGCGCCCGTCGGGCTGGACGACGCCCGCCTATCCGTTTTCACTGCGCAGCGTGCTGCGCCGCGAATACAACGGCTTCTACCTGATCATCGCCTATTTCACCTTGCTCGACCTGCTGACCGACCTTGTGATCGAACGGGAATCGCTTGGCGACTGGGTTCGGTCGGAGAGCGGCTGGCTCGCCTTCGCCACTACGGGAACGGTCGCCTATCTGGTGCTGCGCCACCTGAAGAAGCACACCGGCCTGCTCCGCGTCGCCGGCCGTTAGCCTTCTGTTTACCGCAGGCGGCAAGAATGGCAGGCAGGGAAACCCGCCATGCTGCACCCCGAATTCCATGCCGATGACACGCCCGCCGCCATTGCGGCGGCGGTGCAGCAATCAGGCTGCGCGCTGGTCCGCGGGCTGATTCCCGCCCCGCTGGCGGCGCACTGGCGCCTCCTCGCGGCGAAGAATTTCGCGCTGCTCGATCGCCTCAAGCACGACACGCCGGCCACCGACCTCGATGTCGGATTCCTCGACGAATCGCCGCGCGAGGTGGAGGTTTCCGGCACCCGCATCAAGGCGCCGGTGGCCGTGTGGTCGGGCGTCGATCTTGGCTTTTATGCCAAGAATCTCGGCGTCTTCGAGCACAGCGTCCTGCGGCGGCTGGCGGGCACGGGCCTGGCGCCGATCCTTGCGGCCATCTTCGACGGCCCGGTCGCCTTCTCCTATGACGCCTCGCGGGTGCGACGCCAGGCACCGGCGGTCGGACACAGGCGCCTGCACCTCCACCAGGACGCGGCCTCGGCCGACTATGGCGATCGGCTGATCGTTACTTGCTGGACGCCCTTTATGGATTGCGGCCGCGATGCACCCGGCCTGCAGATCTATCCCCGCCGGCTCGACACCTTGCTGCCAACCAAGCAGTCGAAATGGCACGCCCGCGAGGATGCGCTGCAGCCGCTGCGCGGCGATCTCTGGAAGCCGGTCTTCGCGGCGGGCGACGCCTTCCTGTTCACCGCCACCACGCTGCACGGAACCCACCTGACCGACGACATGACCGCCCTGCGCACCAGCCTTGACGTGCGGGCGCACCGGCCGGGACTCGGTCCGCGTTTCATGGACGGCCAGCCGGAATTTCCCGTCGCCGACTGAATCGGGGGCCCAGCGGGTCCGACGTTGTCAGCCGACCAGCGGGCTGGTGTCGCCGAACTTTCCACCAAAGACGAAATCGCCAAGCGGCTTGCGCGTGCGCGCCGCCTGTTCCTTCGCCCGCTGTTCGTCATTCGGCAGATCGGCGAGTTCACCGTGGTAGCCGATGGCGATGGCGGTGCAAGGCTCGTAGCCGTCGGGCACGGCATAGGTTTCGCGGATGCGGTCCGCCACGATGCCGGCCATCTGGTGGATCACCAGCCCCTGTGCGACCGCCTGGATCGCCATGTTGGCGGCAAACTGGCCGACGTCGTGCATATGGTGACGGTTGGGTACGCCGCGCGCGGCGAAATGGGTGCGCGCGAAGCTGAGCATCAGCACCGGCGCATGGGCGCACCACACCTGGTTCCCGGCCGTCAGGCAGCCCATCATCGTCGCGAAGCCAGCATGGTCGTCCGCCGTGGCGACCACGAAGGCCCAGGACTGTTCGTTGGCACACGACGCCGCCCAGCGCCCCGCCTCGAGCAGCGACAGGAGCTTCTCCCGCTCCACGGCCTTCATCGCAAAAGCGCGGGGGCTCCAGCGTTCGCGCAGCAGAGGGTGGATGGGATGGGCCGTGTCGGCCGGCTTGGCGATGGGCATGGGGAACTCTCGATCGGGAAGGATGGGCGATGACGGAGGATGGGCATCCCTAGCATTTCGGCGGCAGGCGCCGCACGGATCGCTTGACGCGGCCCCTCCATTTCATTAAACGTATGAGTTAAATGATGACCCCCACGCCCGCCCTCGACCGCACCTTTGCCGCCCTGGCCGACCCCACCCGGCGCGCCATCCTCGCGCGCCTGCAAGGGGGGGAGCAGCGGGTGACCGAGCTCGCCGCGCCTTTCGCCGTGTCGCTGCCGGCGATCTCGAAACACCTGCGCACGCTGGAACAGGCCGGCCTGATCGCCCGCCGCATCGAGGGCCGCGAGCACCGCTTCGCGCTCGCCCCCGGCGGGCTCGACGCCACCGCCGCCTGGATCGACCAGGCGCAGCGCTTCTGGGAAAGCCGCATCGACCAGCTCGACGCCTTCCTGCGCCAGAGCATCGCGCCAACAGCCATCACCCCACCGCCGAAGCCAAAGGACGAATCGAAATGAACACCGCCACCCTCGCCCCCGTGGCCCGCGTCACCCGCCGCCTCGCCGCCACGCCCGAACAGGTCTTCGACGCCTGGACCGACCCGCAGAAGTTCCGCCACTGGATGGCGCCGGGCGACACCCATGTCAGCAGTGCCCGCGCCGACCTGCGCGTCGGCGGCGCCTTCGAGGTTGTCATGAGCAACAGCACGAAGGACCTGCCGCATCACGGCGTCTACCTCGCGATCGATCGCCCGCACCGCCTGGTCTTCACCTGGGAATCGCACGCGACCGGGCCGGAACCGTCGGTCGTCACGCTGGAACTCAAGGCGGTCGAGGGCGGCACCGAGCTGATCCTGACGCATGAAAAGCTGCCCGCCGACCAGATCAAGGGCCACACCTGGGGGTGGACCGGCATCGGCGAGAATCTCGAGGCCTGGCTGCAGGCCGGCGCGCCGAGCTGAGAAGACGCACAGGCGGCCACCTTTCGAGACGCCCGCTACGCGGGCGCCTCAGGGTGAGGTCGCAACAAACGGAAAGCTCATGCCGAGGGCTGGCGGAACGCCTGCGTCTCGAAACATGGGCTGCATGGAAGGAGCTGCATCATGCAACACCAGATCCCCCTCAACGCCGCGCCTGGCTATCGCGCCGCACGCGAAGCCCTGCTGGCCGCCGAGGTCGCCCTGCGCGACCAGATCGAGGCCGTGGCGCAGATGCGGCGCGCGCTGCCCGTTGGAACCACCGTGCAGAACTATGTCTTCCACGGCAGCGACGGCGACGTGGCGCTCGCCGACCTGTTCGAGCCCGGCAAGCCAAGCCTGCTGGTCATCCATTTCATGTTTACGGCGGCCGACACGAAGCCCTGCTCCATGTGCGCCATGTGGACCGACGGCTATGACGCCATCGCGCGGCATGTCGGTACCCGCGTGCCCGTGGCGCTGGTGGCGCGCGCGCCGATCGACAAGCTGCGGGACTTCGCCCATGGCCGTGGCTGGAAGAATCTCCGCCTGCTGTCGAGCGCGGACAACAGCTTCAATCCGGACTTCCGGATGGAGACGGCCGACGGCGGGCAAATGCCGGGCGTCAGCATCTTCAGCCGCGATGCCGAGGGCACGGTGCACCACCGATACACCCAGTGCGCCGACCTGGGGCCGAACCAGTGGCGCGGCATCGACCTGCTGACACCGGTGTGGAACCTGTTCGACCTGCTGCCCGAGGGCCGCGGCGACTGGATGCCGAAGCACGCCTACATGCCGCCGAACGGGTGAATCGTATCCTTCTGGAACTCATGGTTCGTCAGGCTCACCATGAGGGTTGAGTTTTTTCATAGGAAAAGACCCTCGCCCTGAGCCTGACGAAGGGCGAAGGGGTTGCGCCGAACGCTGGTTGCCTTCCCCGCGCCGGGCTCCTACATAGCGGGCTCCCCTTTCGTGGATGCCCCAAGGCCGCATGTCCCAGATCACCACCGGAACCGTCCTGATCACCGGCGCGGCCAAGCGCATCGGCAAGGCGCTGGCGCTCGACCTTGGCGCGCGGGGCTGGCAGGTCGCGGTGCATTACAGCACCTCGCGCCAGGACGCCGAGGATGTGGTGGCCGCCATCACGGCGAAGGGCGGCAAGGCGGTGGCGCTCGATGCTGATCTCGCCGACGGGGCGGCGACGCTGGCACTGGTTGGCCGCGCGGCTGCGGCGCTCGGCCCGCTGACCTGCCTGATCAACAACGCGTCGCTGTTCGAGAAGGACATGCTGCCGACGCTGACGCTGCAGTCCTGGGACGAGCATCTCGACGTCAACCTGCGCGCGCCCGCGCTGCTGACGCAAGGATTCGCGGCGCAGCTGCCCGACGGCGCGAGTGGCAATGTCATCAACATCATCGACCAGCGCGTCTGGAACCTGACCGAGCATTTCTTCTCCTACACGATCAGCAAGGCCGGCC
>CANJEJ010000195.1 GCA_947473325.1 Alphaproteobacteria bacterium
CGACGTGTCGGGCGAGGGTGTGCAGCAGGCGCTGCTTAAGATCATGGAAGGCACCGTCGCCTCCGTGCCGCCGCAGGGCGGGCGCAAGCATCCGCAGCAGGAGTTCCTGCAGGTCGACACCACCAACATCCTGTTCATCTGCGGCGGCGCCTTCTCGGGCCTCGAGAAGCTGATCTCGGCACGCGGCCGCGGCAGCTCCATCGGCTTCGGTGCCGACGTGCGTTCGCCGACCGACCGCCCGGTGGGCGAGGTGCTGAAGGACGTCGAGCCTGAAGATCTGCTGCGCTTCGGGTTGATTCCCGAATTCGTCGGCCGCCTGCCGGTGATTGCCACCCTGACCGACCTCGACGAGGCCGCGCTGGTGGACATCCTGTCCAAGCCGAAGAACGCGCTCGTGAAGCAGTATCAGCGTCTGTTCGAGATGGAAGGCGTGTCGCTGACCTTCTCCGACGACGCCCTGCGCGCGATCTCGCGCAAGGCGATCGCCCGCAAGACCGGCGCGCGCGGCCTGCGCTCGATCATGGAAGCCATCCTGCTCGACACCATGTTCGAGCTGCCCTCGCTCGAGGGCGCCGAGGAAGTCGTCATCAATTCCGAGGTCGTCGAAGGCCGCGCCCAGCCGCTGCTCATCTACGCCGACCGCCGGAAAGACGCGAGCACGAGCGCCTGAGTGGCGCATCATGCCCGCGTTTGGCAGGCCAGAAGGCCGACTGCTTGAAGTGGCACCCCGCCAGCGCCACCTGATCAGGATGTTCGGGTATTCCCGCAAGTCCTGTTTGGTTGGGCGTCATGCCCGTTTCCGTTTTCCAGTGAGTGCGCCATGACTAAAGACACCACGCATCTCTATCCGGTTCTGCCACTGCGCGACATCGTCGTGTTTCCGCACATGATCGTGCCGCTCTTCGTGGGCCGGGAGAAGTCCGTCAAGGCGCTTGAAGACGTCATGAAGGAAGACAAGCAGATCCTGCTCGTCGCCCAGAAGGACGCCAGCCTCGACGATCCGTCGCCGACCGACATCCACAAGATGGGCACGGTCGGCGCGGTCCTGCAGCTGCTGAAGCTGCCCGATGGCACTGTCAAGGTGCTGGTCGAGGGCGGCAACCGCGCCCTTATCACCGACTTTGCCGAGAACAAGGACTTCTTCCAGGCCTATGCCGAGCCGGTTGCCGAATCGGTGGGTGATTCGCAGGAACTCGAGGCGCTTGCCCGATCGGTGGTGAGCCAGTTCGAGCAGTATGTGAAGCTCAACAAGAAGATCCCGGCCGAAGTGCTGGTGTCGCTCAACCAGATCGAGGATCCCTCGAAGCTCGCCGACACGGTGGCGGCGCACATGGCGCTGCGCGTGACGGAGAAGCAGGAACTGCTCGAGACAATCAACATCGCCGAGCGGCTTGAGCGCCTCTATGCCTTCATGGAAAGCGAGATCGGCGTCCTCCAGGTCGAGAAGAAGATCCGCAGCCGCGTGAAGAGGCAGATGGAGAAGACGCAGCGCGAGTACTACCTGAACGAACAGCTCAAGGCGATCCAGAAGGAGCTGGGCGACGGGGAAGAGCGCGAGGAGCTTGGCGAGCTCGAGGAAAAGATCAAGCGCACCAAGCTGACCAAGGAAGCACGCGAGAAGGCGCTGGGCGAGTTGAAGAAGCTGCGCGCCATGAGCCCGATGTCGGCCGAGGCGACGGTGGTGCGCAACTACCTCGACTGGCTGCTGAGCATTCCATGGAAGCGCCGCAGCAAGCTGAAGGCCGACCTGAGCTTCGCCGAGAAGGTCCTGAACGAGGATCACTACGGCCTCGAGAAGGTCAAGGAACGCATCCTCGAATACCTGGCCGTGCAGACCCGGGTGAAGAAGATGCGCGGCCCGATCCTGTGCCTCGTCGGTCCGCCGGGCGTTGGCAAGACTTCGCTCGGCAAGTCGATCGCGAAGGCGACGGGGCGCAACTTCGTGCGCATCTCCCTCGGCGGCGTGCGTGACGAGGCGGAGATTCGCGGCCATCGCCGCACCTACATCGGTTCGATGCCCGGCAAGGTCATCCAGTCGATGAAGAAGGCGAAGACATCGAACCCGATCTTCATGCTCGACGAGGTCGACAAGCTGGGCCAGGACTTCCGCGGCGATCCGTCCTCGGCACTGCTCGAGGTGCTGGATCCGGAACAGAACGGCTCGTTCAACGACCACTACCTCGAGGTCGACTACGACCTGTCGGATGTGATGTTCATCGCCACGGCGAACACGCTGCGCATTCCGGCGCCGCTGCTCGACCGCATGGAGGTGATCCGCCTCTCCGGCTACACCGAGGACGAAAAGGTCGAAATCGCGAAGGCGCACCTGATCGACAAGCAGCGCAAGGCGCATGGCTTGACCGACAAGGAATGGAACGTGTCCGACGGCGCATTGCGCGACCTGATCCGCTACTACACGCGCGAGGCCGGCGTCCGGAATCTTGAACGTGAGGTCGCGAACCTTGTCCGCAAGGCGGTGAAGGAGATCGTTTCCAAGGGCAAGAAGTCCGTCGCGGTGACCAGCAAGAACATCGAGACCTATGCCGGCGTGAAGCGCTATCGCTACGGCGAGGTCGAGACCGAGAATCTTGTCGGCATAACCACGGGCCTGGCCTGGACCGAAGTTGGCGGCGAACTGCTGAGCATCGAAGCCCTGATCGTGCCCGGCAAGGGCAACATCAAGTACACGGGCAAGCTTGGCGACGTGATGCAGGAGTCGATTCAGGCGGCGTGGTCCTACGTCCGCGCCCGCTCGACCGCTTTTGGCATCAAGCCGACTCTGTTCGACAAGCGCGACGTCCATGTCCATGTGCCGGAAGGCGCAACACCGAAGGACGGTCCGTCCGCCGGCGTGGCGATGATCACCTCGATCGTCTCCGTGCTGACGAAGAATCCGGTCCGCAAGGACGTGGCCATGACGGGGGAGATTTCCTTGCGTGGCCGTGTCATGCCGATCGGCGGCCTGAAGGAAAAGCTGTTGGCCGCGCATCGCGGCGGCCTGACGACGGTGCTCATTCCGAAAGAGAATGAAAAAGACCTGCCGGAAATCCCCGAGAACGTGAAAAAGGGGCTGACGATCATTCCGGTGATCCGCGTCGACGAAGTGCTGCAGCACGCGCTGGAACGCCCGCTGGTTCCGATCGAGTGGGACGAAGAGGCCCAGGATGCGGCGAAGGTCGCCGAGCAGAAACCCGAAGACGGCCACACCACGGTCGTCACGCACTAGGACGGCAGGCAAAGCCTGCCTCTACTCCGAAAGCAGGCCGGCGGATGCACACGCATCCGCCGGCCTTTTTCGTTCTTTCGCCACCCTCTGATGAAAGAATACCCGTTGTCTGCGGCCCTTTTCTCTTTGACGCCCCGAATTGGCACGGCCTAGACTTTGCTGCGTTTTGCGTGAGCCCTAACGCTCAAAAGCCCGATACACCTCTCAAGGGGGCGCCCTGTGAACAAGAATGATCTGGTCGCGGCCGTTGCCGAATCTTCCGGCCTCTCGAAAGCCGACGCGACCAAGGCTGTCGACAGCATGCTCGACATCATCGCCGCGAACCTGAAGAAGGGTGAAGAGATTCGCCTGGCCGGTTTCGGCACCTTTGCCGTCACCAAGCGAAAGGCCTCGGAAGGCCGCAACCCGCGCACCGGCGAGAAGATTCAGATTCCCGCCAGCAACCAGCCCAAGTTCAAGGCTGGCAAGGCCCTGAAAGACGCCGTCAACTGAGTTCCGCCTCACGGCACCAAAAGCGCTGGCTCGAAACGGCCGGCGCTTTTTCGTTTTCCGCCGCTTTGTGACAGCGGCTCGGGTGGACAGGGCGGGGCGCGATGCCTAAACCTGTGGTCCCAGGGCGATTAGCTCAGCTGGTAGAGCACCTCGTTTACACCGAGGGTGTCGGCAGTTCGAACCTGTCATCGCCCACCAATCCTTTTACCGTTCGCGGTCCCCGTGCGTAGTCCCAGCCCCAAGCCTCCCGTCCGGACCGTGGCCATCGGGCCCACGATCAGCGAAGCGTTTGCCTTTTGCTGGCGCAACCGGCGCGATCTTCTGCTGCTGGCGGCGCCGGGCATCATCATCCTGTCGCTCGTCAATGCCGTGCTGTCGGTGATCCTGCCACGGCCGGATGCCGTCGCGCCCGAAGAGGGCGTCACCCCTCCAGCGGCCGACATGATCCCGGAAAATTTCCTGCTGACGGTGCTGATCTTCTCGGTACCGGCGCTCTATTTCTGGAGCACCTTCGCGATCGCCTGGCACCGCCGCTACCTTGCGGCGGGCGAGGGGCCAACCGTGGGCGAGACGCTGCGCTGGCAGGCCGTCCACACCCGCTACATGCTGCTGTCGCTGGGGCTGTTCGCGCTGCTTGGCGTCGTCGCCGCCATAACTTCGCGCGTCGCGGTCCTTGGCGTAGTCCTGATCGGGCTGATCTATTCGCGGCTGGTCTTCGTGCTGCCGGCCGCATCCGTCGACGAACCAGCGAGCTTCGCCGGCTGCTGGCGGCTGACCGAGGGCAACACCTTCCGCATCCTGGCAGTCATGATGCCGGTGGTTATCGTGCTGATGATGGCGGCCATCGTGGCATCGGCAATCATCCTGCCGCAGGTCACCCTGCGTCCAACGCTGTTGCCGCTTCTGCTGGGATCGCTGCTCAACCAGGCGGTCGCCTTTGCCAGCACGGCCATTGCCGTCACCGCTCTGTCGCTGATCTATCGCCAGTTGCGGCCGCAGGCGCCGGCCACCATTCACTAGACCGGAGGGCAGGGCGCGATGTCGAAGGAACGGCTGATCGGGGCCTGGAGGCTCGAACGTTGGACCACCCAGTACGAAGACGGCCGCCTGATCTACCCGATGGGCGAGGATGCGACCGGCTTCCTGCTCTACACGCCCGACAACTATATGTCGGCCTTCCTGTCGCGCGGCCAGCGCCCGGCTTTCACGACCGGCGAACAGCTGACCGCCACGGCCGAGGAGAAGATCCGCGGCTGGGACAGCTACTTCTCCTATTGCGGATCGTTCTCGGTGGAGGGCGACCGGGTGATCCACCGCGTCGAGACCTGCCAATACCCCAACTGGGTAGGCCAGGTGCAGGACCGTACGCTACGCTTCGAGGGCGACCGCCTGCATCTCCTGACACCGGCCCAGAAGACCCGCCGGGGCCTGCAGACCAGCGCCGTCGTCTGGCGTCGCACAGGCGGTTGAGAAAGGGCGGAATACTGCCCTGCAATCCTTGACACCCCACGGGGGGTCAAGTACATCGGGGCCGCCTTTGTACGGGGGTGTAGCTCAGTTGGTTAGAGCGCCGGCCTGTCACGCCGGAGGTCGCGGGTTCGAGCCCCGTCACTCCCGCCACTTTCTATCCGTACCAAAGGAATATCGGTCCACCCACGGGTGTTGACCGCTGGCGAAGCCAGCGGGCCCTCGGGCCGCTCGCCGCTCTTGCGCGCTTGCTGTACCTGCGGCTTCTAAGCGCTTGAAAAAAATCTTCAAATTGCACACAAAGGTTTTGTTCGCGGGTGCACACGCCTATAATCCGCGCGCTTTCACGGGCCGGGTGCGGCGTCACACCCGGATCGACACGGCACCGGGGCCAAGCCGATGGAACAGCTACTTCTTTCCTATTTGCCGATTCTCATTTTTATCGGGCTTGTGGTCGTGGTGGGTATCGCGCTGATGGCGGGATCCTTCATCATCGCCAAGCAGGAACCTGACGCTGAAAAGCTGTCGACCTATGAGTGCGGCTTCGAGCCCTTCACCGACACGCGCGGCCGCTTCGACGTGCGCTTTTACCTCGTCGCCATCCTGTTCATCATCTTCGACCTTGAGGTCGCCTTCCTGTTCCCCTGGGCGGTGTCGCTCGGCGAGATCGGCGTCTTCGGCTTCTGGTCGATGGTTGTGTTCCTCGGCGTGCTGACGGTCGGCTTCATCTACGAATGGAAAAAGGGAGCGCTGGAATGGGAGTGACCACCCAGCTCGACCCCACGCTGGCCCAGCCGGGCGGCCCGGGGAACGACGATCCGTTTTTCCGCCAGATGTCGGACGAGCTTTCCGATAAAGGCTTTGTCGTCGCCAATCTCGACAAGGTGGTGAACTGGGCGCGCACCGGCTCGCTGTGGTGGATGACCTTCGGTCTCGCCTGCTGTGCCGTCGAGATGATGCACGCCTCGATGCCGCGCTATGACCTCGACCGCTTCGGCGTCATGCCGCGCGCTTCGCCGCGCCAGTCCGATGTGATGATTGTTGCCGGCACGCTGACCAACAAGATGGCGCCCGCCTTGCGCAAGGTCTACGACCAGATGGCCGAGCCGCGCTATGTCATCTCGATGGGCAGTTGCGCCAATGGCGGCGGCTACTACCACTATTCCTATTCCGTGGTTCGCGGCTGCGACCGCATCGTCCCTGTCGACGTCTATGTGCCCGGCTGCCCGCCGACGGCCGAGGCGCTGGTCTACGGGATCCTGCAGTTGCAGAAGAAGATCCGCCGCACCGCCACGATCGCACGCTAGGACTGACGCGTATGGACCAGGGGCTGAAGGACTTGGGGGACCATGTTGCCGCGTCGTTGCCCGGCGCGGTGACAGGCACGTCCATCGAGCTTCATGAACTGATGCTGCAGGTCGATGCCGCGCAGGTGGTCAAGGTC
>CANJEJ010000196.1 GCA_947473325.1 Alphaproteobacteria bacterium
CCTGAAGAGCCTGCCGGAGCTGACCGCCATCGAAGCCTTCGCGGGCACGGCCGCGCCTTTCAACTTCAATGGTCTCGTGCGGCATGCCTATCTGCGGCGGGGACAGGAGCTTGGCGACCTGCAGCTCAATCTGAAGGGCAAGAATGCGCGGTCGCGCGCAAGCCATGACATTGCGCTCGACGTGCGCCAGCGCCTCGCTGGCCTGACGATGCCGGCGGGTACCGTTCTCAAGGTGGTCGAGGTGCCGCCCGGCCCGCCGGTGCTGGCCACGCTGCTGGCGGAAGTCTATGGGCCGGACGCGAGCAGTCGTATGGCCGCCGCCCGCCAGGTGCGTGCGGCTTTCGAGGCGGTGGATTTCATCGTCGACATCGATGACACGCTGCGTGCCCCGGCCCGCCGCCTCCGCTTTGCGATCGACCAGGAGAATCTTGAGTTCCATGGGGTCGATGAACAGGCCGTCTATGACACGATCGCTGCGATCGGCGGCGGTGTCAGCATCGGCTATTCCCAGCGCGGCGCGGGCGCCAAACCGATCGAGATCGCCTTGCGGCTACCGCGCAGCGCCCTGGCGCCGGGCGAGCGCCTGCTGACGACACCCGTCCCCGCCGGCGGCACCAAGCGTGCCGGCCAGAACGTGGAACTCGGCGATGTGGTCACCATGACAGTGGAGGATGCCTCGCACACGATCTTCCGCCGCAACGGCCGCTTCGCCGAAATGGTGACGGCCGAACTTGCGGGGACGTTCGAGGCACCGATCTACGGAATGCTGGCGGTCGAGGAAAGGATTGCGGCGATGGACTGGGGCAAGGACGGCCCCCCGAAAATCCGTCTCTACGGCCAGCCCGAGGATGAATCGCATGTGTCGCTTCTGTGGGATGGCGAGTGGGAAGTGACCTATGTCACCTTCCGCGACATGGGCGCCGCCTTTGCCGTGGCGCTGCTGGGCATCTACCTTCTGGTTGTCGGCCAGTTCGGCTCGTTCCGTCTGCCGCTTGTCGTCCTGATCCCGGTTCCGCTGACCCTGATCGGCATTGTGCTTGGGCACTGGATGCTGGGCGCGGCCTTTACCGCCACCTCGATGATCGGTTTCATCGCGCTGGCGGGGATCATCGTGCGCAACTCGATCCTGCTGGTGGATTTCATCCGCCACCGTCGCGCCGCCGGCGCCGGCTTGCGCGAGGCGCTGCTCGACGCCGGCGCGATCCGCGCCAAGCCTATCTTCCTGACGGCCGCCGCGGCGGTGATCGGGGCTGCCTTCATCATCACCGACCCGATCTTCCAGGGCCTGGCGATCTCGATGGTGTTCGGCCTGATCTCATCGACGCTGCTGACGCTGCTGGCCATTCCCGCCGTCTATGTCTGGCTGCGCGACGACCATCGTATCGCAGGACCAGCATGACCGGAAAAGGCAGGGGAGGGCACCGCCGGTGACTGATCGCCTTCGTGCCTCCTTGCCGCCCTTGCCCCGCACACCCGGCACCCAGTCGGGTGTGGGGGCCTGGCTGCGTGCAGTTCCGTCAAGTGTCCCGGAGGAAGCGCAGCGCGCATTTGTCTTCACCACGATCAGTTATGTCGTGGCCATTCCGATCTATGCTGTGATGGCGGTGGTCTTCTTCCTGGCGGCACCGGGATTCCTCGCGGCGGCCAGTGCCGCGACAGCGGCGATTCTCGCCCTCCTGCTGGCACGGCATCGCCGAGGGCGGTATCGCCGCGGGCCGCACCTTGCGTCCGCAGCCGTCGCTTTGCACAGCCTGATCGGCGCAGCTACCTTCCCGACGGGCGGATTCGAACTCTACCTGCTCGTCATCGCCGTCTATCCCTGGCTGGTACCCTACTATCCGCGCTGGTTGAAGGGAGCCTATGCGGTGGCGGGCATTGGCGGTCTGGTTGCAGCGCGCGCTGGCTGGCTCCCGATCGCAGCGCCTGAGGACGAGAACAGCTGGCTCTGGGGACTGTTCGCCTTCAATGCGTTGGGTGTCACCTCCCTGCTGGTCGGCATTGTGGCCAGCTATGAGCTTGCGGTGCGGCGGGCCGAGGCTGAGGTGCGGCGTGCCTATGGCCAGTCCGAGGCCCTGCTGCACAATATCCTGCCGCGGGTTGTCGCCGGTCGTCTGAAACACGACCGTACGGCAATCGCCGAGCGGCATGAGGCGGTGTCCATCCTGTTTGCCGACCTGGTGGACTTCACGACAATGGCGGAACGTCTCAGCCCCGAGCGCCTGGTCCAGTTGCTCGACGAGATATTCTCTGCCTTCGACCAACTGACCGAACGCTATGGAGCAGAGAAGATCAAGACCATCGGCGACGCCTATATGGTGGCGGTGGGTCTGCCCGAGGCGCGCGCCGATCATGCGCAGGTGGCCGCGGACCTTGCGCTCGACATGATGGCCGCGATGGCGGGCCGCCTCGACGATCAGGGCAAACCTTTGTCCCTGCGCATCGGCATCAGTTCAGGGGCGGTGGTGGCAGGCGTCATCGGCCGGAGCAAATTCGCCTATGACCTGTGGGGCGATCCGGTGAACACTGCTGGTCGCATGGAAAGCCACGGACTGCCTGGGCACATACAGGTCAGCGCCGCGACGGAGCGTCTGTTGCACGAAACGCATCGACTGGAACCGCGGCACGGGATCGAAATAAAGGGCAAGGGAATCCAGGAAACCTGGTTCCTGCTCGGTCGCATGCAGGACTGACAAATCTACCGCCTGGCCCGCCTAGCTTTTAGTTGGACATTAAGGGGGCGGATTGCGCCGAAAACCCAGCCCAGAGACAATCTCAAGCAACGTCGGCAGCGCGTCCGTACAACTTGGTCTGTGGTGTTGCTGCATGACCTTCAAACACGGAACAGGCCTCCGGAAGACCCTCTGCGGAGACTTCATCATCGTTCTTTGGAGGGTTAGATGATTCGCCGCTGGGAGAAGGTTACCCCTAGAACCCTATCGGCTACCCAAACGCAACAAGGGGTCAGGCGATCACTCGCCTAACCCCTTGATGAATCTGGCTCCCCGGGCCGGATTCGAACCAGCGACCAACCGGTTAACAGCCGGTTGCTCTACCACTGAGCTACCGGGGAATGGGCGGGTCATATAGCAGATGCCTTGGCTGCTGGCCATAGCGCAGGGCAAGAGATTTACGCTTTCCGCCAGCCCGCCGAAGCGCGGATAATCCCAAAGAAAATCATACGCTTGTCGGGGAGGACAGCATGCCCACCGTGCTCGTGACCGGGGCCAATCGCGGCCTGGGACTGGAATTCGTCCAGCAATATGCCGCCGATGGCTGGTCGGTGATCGCCGCCTGCCGCGATCCGGGCACGGCGACCGAGCTGCAGGCCACCGCCGCGGGGGCCAAGGGCAAGGTCAAGGTCGAGGCGGTGGAGATAACCGACCATGCCGCCATCGATGCCATGGCCGCCAGATACCGCGGCACGCCCATCGACATCCTGATCAACAATGCCGGCATCATCGGCCCGGTGCGCCGCGACATCGTGCGCCAGAGCTTCGGCACCATGGACTATGCCGAATGGCAGAAGGTGCTGCAGGTGAACCTGTTCGGCCCGATGAAGGTGTCGGAGGCTTTTGCCGACCACGTTGCCGCCAGCGACCAGAAGAAGATCGCCACCGTGTCTTCCACCGTCGGCTCCAACACCGAGATGAAGGCGCCGGTCTATGCCTATGCCTCGTCCAAGGCGGCAGTGACCAAGGTAATGGGACTGATGGCCGAAACGCTGAAGCCGCGCGGCATCATCTGCCTCACCTTCTGCCCCGGCCATGTCATGACCGACATGGGCGGTCGCGACGCCAATGTGCACCGCCGTGATTCCATCGCTGGCATGCGCAAGCTGCTCGCCGCGGCAACCATGGAAAAGTCCGGCAGCTTCACCCGCTACAACGGCGAAACGGTCGCCTTCTGAGGCGGAGCAAGGGGAGGGGAACGGCCATGCGCAAGATCGCCATCATCGACGACTATCTCGACAACGCGCTGACCATGGCCGACTGGCGGCCGGTAATGAAGGACTGCGCCATCACCGTCTTCAACGACCATCTGCACGATCTTGATGCGCTGGCCTCGCGCCTCGCGCCCTTCGAGATCATCTGTGCGATGCGCGAGCGCACGCCGTTCCAGAAAGAGCTGCTCGACCGGCTGCCCAACCTGAAGCTGCTGTGTTCGACCGCGCCGCGCAACGCCGTGATCGACGTGGGTTATGCGGCATCGCGCGGCGTCACCGTGTGCGGCACCGGCTCCTCGAATGGCGCCACGGCTGAACTCACCTGGGCGCTCATCCTTGCCTTCATGCGCAACATCCCCGGGGAGTACCAGAACGTGCGCCAGGGTGGCTGGCAGCAGAAGATCGGCCGCGACGTGTCCTATCTCACCCTCGGCGTGATCGGCCTTGGCCGCCTTGGCGCCAAGGTGGCCAAGGTGGGCAAGGCTTTTGGCATGCAGGTGATTGCTTGGAGCCCGAACATGACGAAGGAAACGGCGGAAGCCGCCGGCGCCACGCTGGTGACGAAGGAGGAGCTGTTCTCCCGCGCCGACATCGTCACGGTCCACATGGTGCTGTCCGACCGCACGCGCGGCATGATCGGCGCGGCCGAGCTTGCCCGCATGAAACCCGACGCGCTGTTCGTCAATACTTCGCGCGGGCCGCTGGTCGACGAGGCGGCGCTGATCCACGTGCTGCGCGAGGAACGCATTGCCGGCGCCGCGCTCGATGCCTTCGACGTCGAGCCGCTATCCGAGCACCATCCCCTGCGCCGCCTGCCCAACGTGCTGATCACGCCGCATATCGGCTATGTCACCGCCGTGACCTACGACGTCTTCTTCGGCGACACGGTGGAAAACGTCGTCGCCTATCTGGCGGGCAAGCCGATCCGGGTGATGAACCCGCTGGCCGAGACCAGCCGGGCCGAGCCGCGCTTCCTCGACCGGCCGGGACTTCGGTAGCAAAAGACCGTCCCAGGGCGAGAAACCCGGCTTTTCGGCGGCCGCGGGGCTTGACCGCCTAGGCTGGCGGCCCTACATCGCAGGCTGTCATTTGGCAGTCAGCCGGCGGGAGTGCTATTCCCCGGCCCATCCGGAGAAAAATCCATGTCTTTCAAGCCGTTGCATGATCGCGTCCTGGTTCGTCGCGTTACCTCCGAAGCCAAGAGCGCGGGTGGGATCATCATTCCCGACACCGCCCAGGAAAAGCCGATGGAAGGCGAAGTCGTCGCCGTCGGCGGCGGCGCCCGCAACGAAAAGGGCGAGATCCAGCCGATGGACGTGAAGGTTGGCGACCGCATCCTGTTCGGCAAATGGTCGGGCACGGAAGTGAAGATGAATGGTGAAGAGCTCATCATCATGAAGGAATCCGACATCATGGGCGTGATCGAAGTCACCGCGTCCAAGAAGAAGGCGGCCTGACCCACAGGGCTGCTCACGCAGCCAATTTTTAGGGCAGCGCGCCCCCATCGAGACGCCCTTGGCGATCTTGCTGGCGCGCTGCCCTGAAGCCGCACCAAGCCGCACCCCCATTCAGGAGACATTTCATGGCAGCGAAACTCGTCAGGTTTTCCGGCGATGCACGCGAGAAGATGCTGCGCGGCATCGACATCCTCGCCAACACCGTCAAGTCGACGCTCGGCCCCAAGGGCCGCAACGTCGTCATCGACAAGGCTTATGGCGCACCGCGCATCACCAAGGACGGCGTGACCGTCGCGAAGGAAATCGAGCTTGCGGACAAGTTCGAGAACATGGGCGCCCAGCTCATGCGCAGCGTCGCGCAGAAGACCGCCGACGAGGCGGGTGACGGCACCACCACCGCCACCGTGCTCGCCCAGGCGATCGCGCGCGAAGGCGCGAAGTCGGTCGCGGCCGGCGCCAACCCGATGGACCTGAAGCGCGGCATCGACATCGCCGTCGCAGCGGTTGTCGAAGATCTCAAGAAGCGCTCCAAGAAGATTGGCGACAACGCCGAGATCGCCCAGGTCGGCACCGTGTCGGCCAACGGCGACAGCACCATCGGCAACATCCTCGCCGAAGCGATGCAGAAGGTCGGCAAGGAAGGCGTCATCACGGTCGAGGAAGCCAAGGGCTTCGACACCGAGCTGGAAGTCGTCGAAGGCATGCTGTTCGACCGCGGCTATCTCTCGCCGTATTTCGTCACCAATGCCGAGAAGATGACGTGCGAGCTGGATGACCCCTTCATCCTGATCTACGAAAAGAAGCTGACGGGCCTTCAGGCCATGCTGCCGGTGCTCGAGGCGGTGGCCAAGTCCGGCCGTCCGCTGCTGATCATCGCGGAAGACGTCGAAGGCGAGGCGCTCGCCACCCTCGTCGTCAACAAGCTGCGCGGCGGCCTCAAGGTTGCCGCCGTGAAGGCCCCGGGCTTCGGCGATCGCCGCAAGGCCATGCTCGAAGACATCGCGGTGCTGACCAAGGGCGAACTCGTCGCCGAAGACCTCGGCATCAAGCTCGAGAACGTCACGCTGGAAATGCTCGGCCGCGCCAAGCGCGTGTCGATCACCAAGGAAGAGACGACGATCGTCGACGGTTCGGGCGCGAAGAAGGAGATCGAGGCCCGTTGCAGCCAGATCCGCGCGCAGATCGAGGAAACCACCTCGGACTACGACAAGGAAAAGCTGCAG
>CANJEJ010000197.1 GCA_947473325.1 Alphaproteobacteria bacterium
GGATCGCGAGCGTCGTGTCATGGTCGAAGCGATAGGCCTCGTCCAGGTCCGGCACATATTCATTGGCCTTCGAGAAGGCCGGCACCTGCATGTCGATGTCGATGCCGAAGACCTGGCGCACCGACACATCGATGTCGGGCACATGCTTCGGGTCTTGCGCGGCGGCCAGGCGTTCTTCGGGAGACATGGCGAAACTTTCACTCTCAGTCATGGCTTCGTGCCGGCGGCTCAGGCGTAGCCATGCGCCACCAGGCAAGAATAGGCTTCATTGATCGTCTTGAACCGTTCCTCGGCGTCTTTGCTGCCGCCATTGAGGTCGGGATGGAACTGTTTGACCAGTGCCTTATAGCGCACTTTGATCTCCTGTGCGGAGGCCTTGGGACCCAGATTCAGCTCGGTAAAGGCCCGCGCCACCGGGGCCTGCATCTTGGCCGGGGCGGTGTGACCGGTCGCCGCACCCAGGGGATCGGCCCCCTCGAAAACGCCGAAATCGTCGCGCAGGCCATCGGGCCCGAATGCCGCCCGCCGCTTGCCGTCGGGTCCGACGCCGACGCGCCAGGTCGGCCGGTGCCAGGTGTTAGCGGCATGGCGATAGGCTTCGATCTGCTCGGGCTTCCAGCCGGTGAAGTAGTTCCAGGTCCGGTTGTATTCGCGCACATGGTCGAGGCAGAACCAGCGATGGCTGCCAAGGTCGTCAGGCGCGCGGGGCGCGCGGTATTCGCCGGACGCAGAACAGCCAGGACTGTCGCAGCTGCGCGTCGTCGTCGGGATGTCGTCAAAGGTGGGGCGTTTTCGCGCCATGGTGACAGTATGGGGGGGCTTCGGCGACCGCCGCAATGCAGCGGCGGGGCGGAAAATTTGCTAAGGTTGGCGATTGAGTCGGTCTGTGTGGCCGGCAGCGGAATGTGGGCATCGCCCACCCTCCCGACAAGTTGAAGAGGACATCCCGCGATGCAGGTTCGCCGCGCCATGGAAGACAAGCTCCGCGCCGCCTTCGCGCCCATCCGGCTCGACATTGTCGATGATTCCCACCGCCATGCCGGCCATGGTGGCGCCCGGCCCGAGGGCGAGACCCATTTCACGGTCGAGATCGTCTCCGCGGCCTTTGCCGGGCAGAACCGCGTGACACGCCAGCGTGCCGTCTATGCCGCACTCGCGCAGGAGCTGGAAACCCGCGTCCACGCTCTTGCCCTCACCACGCTGACACCCGAGGAAGACGCCGCGCGTCGCTGACGGCGCTAGAGCACGTAGGCAAGCAGGAAGGGCAGGATCACGAAGGCGAGACTCGTCGAAATGACGATCGCCGCCGCGATGTCGTCCGGTTCGCGCTTGTAGCGCAGGGCGAAGACATAGCCGAACACCGCGCAGGGCATGGTGCAGATGATCAGCAGCACGCCGCGCATCGGGCCTTCCAGTCCGAAGGCCGTGGCGGTGGCGAGGCCCACGCCGAAGCCGCCACCCAGTCGCAGGACTGAAATCGCGAACGCGCGGCGGAAGCGCGTCACCTTGAGGTTGGCGAGCGACACACCGAGCATCATCACCATCAGCGGGATCACGATGCCGGCCAGCAGCTGCATCGTGTTGCTGACCCAGACCGGCGGCTTTTCCTGAAAGAACAGGAAGGGCAGGGCGACAACGACGCCCAGGATCATCGGATTGCGTGTGAGCAGCCGGATGCTGGCTGTGCCGGACGCGATCCAGATGCCCAGTGTGAACTGCAGGATTGAATGCAACGCGAACAGGCCGACCGCGATGGACAGGCCTTCCTGGCCGAAAGCGAACAGCGCCAGCGGCAGGCCCATGTTGCCGGCGTTGGGGAAGATGATCGATGGCAGGTAGGAGTGGAGCGGCAGGCGCATCAGTCGCAGCGCACTGATGCCGATGACCAGCATGCCCGCCATGACGACGGCGTAGACGACGGCGATGGTGCCGAGCGACGCCGGCGACACCGCAAGATTGCTGAGCGAGGCGAAGACCAGGCAGGGCGTGCCCACCTGTGTCACCAGGCTGGTGATCAGCTCGGTGTCGAAGGACTTGCCCATCTTCGCCCAGACGTAACCGATGCCGGCGGTGATGAAGACCGGCGCGATGACCGCGAACAGTTGCTCGAACATGACGGATGGGCCACCACCGCGCGCTCAGGGCGCCGGTGCCTAGGGACTGTCGGAAAGGGGCGTAAGACGCAGCACGGTGATCTGGTTGCGCCGCCGGCGAACGATATCGAAGCGAAGATTGTGAAAGGCGAAGACCTGGCCGACCTCAGGAATCGCGCGCGCCTCGTGCAGCACCAGGCCGGCAATGGTGGTGGCCTCGTCATCTGGCAGGGCCCAGCCGAAATCGCGGTTGAGGTCGCGGATCGTTGCCGTGCCATCGACGAGGAAGCTGCCATCGCGCTGGGGCCGCACCGGGCGCACGGCGACGTCGTGCTCGTCGGCGATCGGCCCGACGATTTCCTCAAGGATATCCTCGAGCGTGACGAGCCCCATCAGCGCGCCATATTCGTCGACCACCAGCGCGAGCGGCGTGGCGCGGGCGCGGAAGGCAGCGAGCTGGTCGCGCAGCGTGGTGGTCTCCGGCACGAACCACGGCGCCTGTGCAATGTCGGCGATACGAAGCTGGTCGATGCGCAGATCCCTTGCCGTCAGTTCGCGCAGCAGGTCTTTTACATGCAGCACGCCAATGATGTTTTCCGGGTCGTCGCGCCACAACGGCAGGCGGGTGAAGGGGCTTTCCAGCACCTGCTGCAGCGTGGCGCTGGCCGGCTGGTCCGCGTCCAGCATCAGCATGTTCTTGCGGTGGACCATGATGTCCACGACCGTGACGTTGGCGAGGTCGGCCACGCCCTGCAGCATATCGAGGCGATTCTTCACCTCGGGCTGCGACAGCGGCGGCGCAGTCTCATCCCTTCCTGCGCCCAGCAGGCGCCGCATGCGATCGACCAGTCGGCGGGGCAGGGTCTCCATCACGCGGCGGCGATCACGCCGCCAGATCCCGCGCCAGCACGGCCTCGACATCGGCGGCGGCCACGTCGCGGCTCAGGAAGGCCTTGCCGATGCCGCGCACCAGGACAAAGGTGATGGTGCCGCCCTTGGCCTTCTTGTCCTGCGCCATGTGGCGCACGAGCTCGGCCGGGTCCCAGCGGTTGCCAAGGTCGCGCCAGCCCACCGGCATGCCGTTGGCGCGCAAGTGATGAATCACCCGCGTCACATCGTCCGCCGGGCACAGGCCGAGCCGCGCCGACAGTTCAAAGGCGCAGACCATGCCGACGGACACGGCTTCGCCATGCAACACGGTGCCATAGCCGGCGGCGGTCTCGATGGCATGGGCGAAGGTATGCCCCAGGTTCAGCAGCGCACGGTCGCCGTTCTCGCGTTCATCGCGCGCCACAATGTCGGCCTTGGCGCGGCAGCTTGTGACGACGGCATGGGTCAGTGCGGTGCTGTCCTGCGCCATCACCTTCTGCCCGTTCGTTTCCAGCCATTCAAAGAAGGGCGCGTCGCCCAGGAGACCGTATTTCACCACCTCGGCATAGCCGGCGCGGAATTCGCGTGGCGGCAGCGTGGCCAGCACGCCCACATCCGCCAGCACCAGGCTGGGCTGGTGGAAGGTGCCAACCAGGTTCTTGCCCTGGCGCGTGTTGATGCCGGTCTTGCCACCGACCGAACTGTCGACCTGGGCAAGCAGCGTGGTGGGAATCTGCACCACAGGCGCGCCGCGGCGCAGGATGCTGGCGGCAAAACCGGTCAGGTCGCCGATGACGCCGCCGCCCAGCGCGATGATCGGGTCGCTGCGTTCGACGCGGGCGTCGAGCAGGCCGTCGGTCACCTGTTCAAGATGGCGGAAGTCTTTCGTCTGTTCGCCGGCCGGGACGACGATGGCGCGGTGCTGGATGCCGCCTGCATCGAGTGCCGCCTGCAACGCGGGCAGGTGCAGCTTCGCCACCAGTTCGTCGGTAACGATGGCGGTGACGGCGCGGGACAGGACAGGGCGCAGCAGCTCGGCGGCGCGGCCGATCAGGCCCGCACCGACAAGAATGTCATAGCTGCGCTCGCCCAGCGCGACGGAAACGGTGACGGGCGCGGAGGTCATGTTTTCACTCAGGGGGACGGAAATACTCGATGGGCTCAGAGCCGGTCGCTGGCGCAGTCGGGCGAGGATCGCCTCGACCACCTGCTCGGGCTCGCCTTCGTTGCTCTCGATGGCGAAGTCGGCTTCGCCATAGACGGGGTCGCGCTCGCGCATCAGACGCGCAAGAATGTCACGCGGGTCGCCCTGGCGCAGCAGCGGGCGATTGTGATTGCGCTTGACGCGCTTCACCAGCACGTCGAGATCGGCGCGGAGCCAGATCGACGTGCCGCGGGCCTGGATCAGCGCCCGTGTCTCGGCGTTCATGAAGGCGCCGCCACCGGTGGCGATCACCTGTGGCGGCTGGCTGAGCAGCCGGGCGAGCACGCGCTGCTCACCGTCGCGGAAGGCCGCTTCGCCATGCAACGCGAAGATGTCGGGGATAGAGCAGCCGGCCGCCTTCTCGATCTCGGCATCGGCATCGACAAACGAGAGCGCCAGGCGCTTGGCGAGCCGGCGGCCGATCGTCGTCTTGCCCACGCCCATCATGCCGATCAGCACGATGGATCGTGCTGGCGCGTCGGGGCGGGAAGGAGGTGTCTCGGTCATGGATCGGAATGCGGATGAACGGCAGCGCACTTCATTGTGCTGAGTCCGCGCAGCCGGTAGACTGTCGCAACTTCGCCATAGTTGAAAACTAGCATAATACGCCTCTCCGGTTGCACGAGGCGTTCGGGCCCTTGTCGCATGATTCTTCGCATTCTGCTTCTGGTTGTCGCGGTCGTTTTGATCGGCGGGGCGGTTTTCCTGGCCACCTGGGACATTCCTGCGCCCAGCCGGCAGGTCGAGAAAACCCTGCCGAATGACCGTTTCCCCAAGTAAATCGATGGTCGGCCGCGCTGCCCGACTGATCGCGGCTGGCAGTGCCGCGTTGCTGCTCGGCGCCGGGCCCGTGCTGGCCCAGCAGGGCCTGGGTCCACCGGTCCGCCTCGGCCCGCCGCCGGCCCAACCGCAGCCGGCCCAGACCGCGCCGCGCCCGCCCATCGGCCGCAGCATCAGCGAAGGACTGGTGCCGGCCACGCCGGCCATCGGGCCGGGCGATGCCTCTGCCGCGCCGCGGCGCTCGGCAGCGTCGGAAGAACCGGTCTCCATCGCGCCGCTGCAGGCGCTCGATCCCTCCTCGGGCGGCGCCCTGCGCCCTGCCGACGGCGCCTTTGGCGCCGATCTCTGGGCCGGTTCGCGCCGCTCGACCATCGAGGCGCTGCTGCCGCGCCTGCCGGTGGCCATGGCCTCGCCGGCCATGCGAGACCTGTTCCGCCGCCTCCTGCTGTCGCCCGCCGCCGTGCCCGAAGGGGCGGCGAGCGGGCCAAGCTTCCTCGCGCGCCGGGTCGAACGGCTTTACGCCGCGGGCGAGGTCCAGGGCGCGCGCGACCTGATCGCGGTCGCGGGCGTGCAGTTCCAGGACCCCCCGCTCGAGAAGCTCAAGGTCGATCTGCTGCTGCTCGACGGCGACACGCAGGGTGCCTGCACCATTGTCGAGCCGGCGGTGCGCAGCAATGCCCGCGATGCCTTCTGGCTCAAGTCTGCCACCTATTGCCGCGCCGTGAATGGCCAGAGCGTCGCCGCGCGCATGACGGCCGACGCGCTGGATGAACTCGGTTCGCGTGACGAAGCCTTCTCGCTGCTCGTCGCCGCGCTGTCGGGCGATACCACGGTCAAGATCGACAGCCTGCCGCTGCCGACGCCCTTGCACCTGGCCATGTTGCGCGCGGCGAAGCTGCCGGTGCCGGCCGACGCCGTGGCCGGTGCCGCGCCGCCGCTGCTCTATGCACTGGCCGGCGATCGCAACGCGACGCCCGAGGTGCGGCTCGCCGCGGCCGAGCGCGCGGTGATCCTGGGCCTGCTGCCAGGCGATCGACTCGCCACCGTCTACCAGGATCTCGATATTCCGGCGGCGGAGCTCGTGAATGCGGTGTCGCTGGCGCAATCGCAGCCTGGCCCGCGCGCCAACGCGCGGCTCTACCAGGCCGCCCGCGCCCAGCCGACAGACGCGACGCGCGCCGAAGCGCTGAAGACGGTCTACGAAATCGCGCGCAAGGAGACGATGTTCCCGGCCGCCGCGCGCGCCAATCTAGGCACGTTGCGCCTCGTGCAGCCCGCTGGCGGCCTGGCCTGGTTTGCCGGCGATGCCGGACGGGCGCTGCTGGTCAATGGCGACATTGACGGCGTGCGCGTCTGGTACACGGCGGCGCGCGGCCTTGCCAACGATCCCAATGCCGCGAAGGCGGTGGCCGACCTGTGGCCGCTGATCCAGATCGCCGACCGCGATGCGCCCTGGACGCCCGAGGCGGTGTCGCAATGGTGGCGCGGCATGGATCGCCTGCCCGATGTGCAGCGTCGCACCCGCGCCGGCTTCGTCTTCACCATGTTCGAGGCGCTGGGCTATGCCGTGCCGCCGGGCGACTGGCAGGCGCTCGCCAACTCGCCGCCGACCGAAACCGGCACGCAGCCGTCGCCCGCCACGTGGTATGGCCTGCGCGCC
>CANJEJ010000198.1 GCA_947473325.1 Alphaproteobacteria bacterium
CGTGGCGATTGCCCTGCGCGGCGGGACAACGGGCGGCCGCCATGGCGACGCGCATGCGCAGGTCCTGGTAGAACAGATTCTTCGCACGCGCATGCACACCTATCGCCTGAAGTATTTCCTGACGTTCCTGGGTAATTTCCTCGATGCGCTCGGGCCGCTTGCCGTTCTCGGCCTGGGCGGCTACCTCGTCATTCAGGGGCACACCACCGTGAGCACGCTGGTGGTGTTCATTTCCGGCTTCCAGAAACTGTCAGACCCATGGGATCAGCTGGTCACCTTCTATCGCTCGGTGTCCAATGCTCGCGTGACCTACAACCTGATCGTGGAAGCACTGAGGGATGGGCATCCGGATGCCGTGGCGCGGTGAACCGCGGGCGGCCCCTTGATATTGGTCAAGCGCCGGCCGCCCTGCCGGTGGCAGGATATTCCGACAAGGCAGGGGCAGAGCGATGAGTGACGCGGCCACAGGCTCCCTCATGATCCGCGTCAATGGCGCGGATGTTTCCGTCGGGGAGTCAGAGTATCTTCTCGCCGTCCTGCGGCGGCTCGGCATCGACCTTCCGGCCGTATGCAACGACGACCGCCTCAAGCCGACGGCAAGCTGCCGGCTGTGCAGCGTCACCCTGGACGGCGGGGACGAGCCCGTGCCGGCCTGCATCACCCCGGTGCGCCCCGGGCTAGTGGTGGAAACGGACACGGCCGCCCTGCGCCTTTTTCGCGCCACGATGCTCGACCTTCTCGCGCGGCATGTGTCGCCCGAGGCGGCGAAGCAGCATCCGGAAAAGCTTCTCCATCGCATCCTGCGCGCGCATGACGTGGCGCCGGTCGGTCCGGCGACGACCCTGACTGCGATTGACGACAGCCACCCGCTGATCCGGGTCGACATGTCGCAATGCATCGCCTGCTATCGCTGTGTCCGCATCTGCGCCGATGTTCAGGGACAGAATGTCTGGCACGCGGTCGAGCGCGGCGAGCGCACCCACATTGTCCCGGATTCCGGGACGACGCTGGCCGAGAGTTCCTGCGTCGGCTGCGGGGCCTGCGTCGACACCTGCCCGACCGACGCGCTGACCGACAGCGCCGCCCCGCCGGCGGTACCGGCGCGAAGCTGGCAGCGAACAGTCTGCGGCTATTGCGGCGTCGGCTGCGAGCTTGAAGTGAGCAGCGACGATGGGCGGGTTTCCGCCGTGCGTCCGGCCCATGAGTCGCGCACGAGCCACGGCCATGCCTGCGTCAAGGGGCGCTACGATTTCGCGTTCAACCACGCGCCGGACCGGGCACGCCACCCCCGGCGGCGCGATGGGGCGGGCTGGACGGACATCCCCTGGGCCGATGCTGTGGCGCTGACCGCGGGCACCTTCGCGCGGATTCGCCGCGAAAGCGGGCCCGATGCCATCGCCCTGCTGGGCTCGGCGCGTGCCACCAATGAAGACAACTACCTGCTGCAGAAATTCGCGCGGGTGGTGATCGGCACGCACAACATCGACACCTGCGCCCGCGTCTGTCACACACCGACGGCGGCGGCCATGAAGCGGATGCTGGGCACCGGCGCGGCGACCAACAGCTTTGACGACATCGGTCTGGCCCGCGCCTTCCTCGTGGCGGGTGCCAATCCCGACGAAAATCACCCGGTGGTGGGCGCGCGCATCCGCCAGCAGGTGCGCCAGCACGGCGCACGGCTGGTCGTGATCGACCCGCGCCGGACGGAGATGGCCGCCGCCGCCGATGTCCACCTCGCGTTGCGGCCGGGCACCAACATTCCGCTGTTCCACGCCCTCGCGCACGAGATCCTGCAGCAGGGACTGGCCGACGGCGACTTCCTGTCGCGACGGACGAGCGAGTTTGCCGCATTCAAGGCCTTCGTCGCGGCGTGGCCGGCGGAACACGCCGCCGCGATCTGCGGCGTTGACGCGGATGACATCCGCCGTGCCGCCCGGCTTTACGGCTCATGCCGCCCGGCCATGGCGTTCCACGGCCTCGGCGTCACGGAACACAGCCAGGGCACGGAAGGGGTCATGGCGCTGGTCAACCTTGCGCTGCTGACCGGCAACATCGGGCGGCCCGGCAGCGGCATCAATCCCCTGCGCGGGCAGAACAACGTGCAGGGCGGCGCACATATGGGGTGCGACCCTGGCATCCTGACCGGCTCGGTTGCGATCGAGGAGGGACGGGCCCTGTTCGAATCCGTGTGGGGCACGCGGCTGCCGGCACGGCGCGGCCTCAACCTGCTCGAGATGTGCGATGCCGCAGCGGGCGGCGCCCTGCGCGCCCTGTGGGTCATGGGCTATGACATCCTGCAGACACTGGCGAACACCAACGAGACGCGGAAGGCGCTGGGCCGTCTGGAGTTCATCGTGGTGCAGGACATTTTCCAGACGGAGACCGCGCGGGCCTTTGGCCATGTCTTCCTGCCTGCTGCCTCGGTCTTCGAGCGCGATGGCACCTTCATGAATTCCGAGCGGCGCATCCAGCGGGTGCGTAAGGTCGTGGCGCCGCCGGGCAAGGCGCGCGAGGACTGGCGCATCGTCGCTGACGTCGCCCGCGAGATGGGGCAGGGGGCCGGTTTTTCCTTTGCCTCTGCGCGAGAGATCTGGGACGAAGTGCGCCGCGTCTGGCCCGATGGCGCCGGCATTTCCTATGACCGGCTGGAACAGGGCGGCCTGCAATGGCCCTGTCCGGACGAAAGTCACCCCGGCACCGCGGTGCTGCACCGCGATTCCTTTGCCCGCAGCGAGCGGGCACCGTTGCAATGCATCGAATACCGCCCGACGCCGGAGCAGACGGATGACCAGTATCCGTTGCTACTGACGACGGGGCGGAACCTGTACCAGTTCAACGCCGGCACGATGACCGGCCGTTCGGCCAGCGCTCGCCTGCGGGAGACCGACACGCTGGACATTTCGGCCGATGATGCGGCGCGACTGGGTGTCAGGGATGGCGCCCTGGTTCGCGTCCGCAGCCGCTATGGCAACGCGACACTGCCCGCACGCGTATCGCGCACGGTCAAGCTGGGCGAAGTGTTCGCCACTTTCCACGACGCCACGCGACTGCTGAACGCGGTAACCAGCCCCCACCGCGACTCCATCGTCAAGGCGCCGGAATACAAGGTCACGGCCGTGATGCTGGAGAGCGCCGCTCCATCCGTTGCGGAGCAGGACTGACGGGCAGCCGCGATCCGCTTCGCGCCACCACGTCTTGTTGGCGTGCAAGAGCGGGCTGGGCCATGATGTGAAGCGCGCGATTTCTGGCCATCTTGTTACCCTGTGCAGGAGGAAGACGAGGGTGCGTGCCGCAGTCTTTTCCGGGGTTGGTTGCGACCTGACGGTCGATCCGGATTTTCCGCGCCCCCAGCCAGGACAGGGGGAAGTGCTGATCCGGGTTGGCGCGTGCGGCGTCTGCCGGACGGATATCCATATTATCGATGGCGATCTTGCCGCGCCGAAGCTTCCCCTGGTTCCCGGTCATGAAGTTGTGGGCATCGTCGAGACGCTCGGTGAGGGTGTTCTGTCCGTGAAGGCGGGGGATCGCGTGGGTGTGCCCTGGCTTGGCTGGACCTGCGGGAGCTGCGGCTTCTGCCGCAGCGATCGCGAGAACCTGTGCGACCATCCTCAGTTCACCGGTTACACGCGGGATGGCGGCTATGCCGACTATGCTGTCGCCGACGCACGCTATTGCCTGCCCATTCCGCCAGGCTATTCCGATGTCGGGGCGGCCCCGTTGCTGTGCGCCGGCCTTATCGGCTATCGCGCCTGGAAGATGGTCCGTGGGGCGCACCGCCTGGGACTCTATGGCTCAAGTACTCGAAGCTTCTTTACCTTGACGATGCCGCTGCGGACTTCCCGGAAATGCCTATCATCATGCCACATGCCTCCTTTCCCTGGCAGGAGGAGGCGCTCGCCGTGGCGCAGCATAAACCCAATGTCTATTTCGACCTCTCGGACTGGTCGCCGAAGTATTTTCCGCCGATCCTGGTGCGCTACACGAACTCGATTCTGCGGCACAAGGTGCTCTTCGGATCGGATTGGCCGGTGATTACCCCGGACCGATGGCTCAAGGACTTCGAGGGGCTTGAGATCAAGCCTGAAGTGCGTCCTCTGGTCCTGAATGAGAACGCCCGCAAGATTCTTGATCTGTGACCGATCGGGGTTCCTTAACGGCAGGGCCGCCTGTCGCGCTGAACGATCGTGAATGTTCGTCGCAGCTCAGCGATATCCTTACCCCACCGAGCAAAACGCCTTCCGTTAGTGCCGACGAGGGAATGGCTTCATAAAGCGCCGTCAGCTTCCGCACATGGTCGAAAGCGGCTGATCGAATTGCCGTGTATCGATCGGTCATTTGGTCTTGCCCGAATACGAGCGCCACCCGATGCTATGGCACTGAAGATGGACTGCCTACATCTGCGGCCGGTGCCTTTGCTTATCGGTGTCTGCTGCCGATGTCCCGGCAGACGCACAGAAGTCGCGATGGAGAACTGATGATGCCCGATGATACCAGCACGGTCTTGCTGCGGCCCTTGGTCGAGGGACCTTCGGCGTGGCGGGGCGTCGAGCTCTCCCGGCAACCGGAGAAGTGGATCTATCGTCTCTCGCCGCCAGAGATTGCCGAGCTGCAGGCGGCGACGGCCGCAGCCCTCTCCACCGGCAAGCCGATGCTGGAAATCACAAGGGCCGATTTCCCGCTGCCGACCTTCGGCCCCCGGATCGAGGCGCTGCGCCACGAACTTCTCCATGGCATCGGCTTTCAGGTTTTGCGCGGCTATCCCATGGCCGGCCGGCCGATCGAGGAAAATGCCATGGTCTTCTGGGGCATCGGCCGGCACCTTGGCAATCCCGTGAGCCAGAACATCCGCGGCCACATGCTGGGCCATGTGCGCGACGCGGGGAAGGTTGCGGCGATCGATCCCAACGTCCGCGCGTCCCAGAGCACGGAACGCCAGTTCTTCCACACCGACACCTGCGATGTCGTCGGGCTCCTGTGCCTGCAAACGGCGAAGAAAGGCGGCGAGTCGTCGGTCGTCAGCTCGATGACGGTCTACAACGAGATGGTCAGGCGCCGGCCCGATCTTGCGGCGCGCCTGTTTGAGCCGGTCGCCTTCGATCGTCGGGGCGAGATTCGCGACGGCGAGAAGGGGTGGTACGAAATCCCCGTCTTCAACGAACACGAAGGCCTGTTGTCAGTATCCTTCAGCGGCCGCTCCGTCAACTCGGCCTGCCGGTTCGCGGGGGCGCTGCGCAATCCGCAGGAAGCCATCGACCTGTTTGCCAGCATCGCCGAGGAGCAGGACCTGCGCCTCAACATGTGGCTGGAAGTCGGCGATATTCAGTGGGTGCACAACTACACCATCCTGCACGACCGGACGGCCTATGAGGATTGGCCCGAGCCGGAGCGCAAGCGCCACCTGTTGCGCCTATGGATCGCGGCCTTCGGCGCCCGCCCGTTGCCGCCGATCTGGAAGGACCGCTACGGCAGCATCGAGGTCGGCAACCGCGGTGGCGTCACGAACAGGCATACGACCCTGAAGACACCGATGGCTGACGATTGATCGTCGCCGTCAGGGTTTAAGTTTGAATGCCGACGGCAGGCCCGCCAGGCACTCCCTAGGGTTGCGACAATAGGATATCTTGCCATTGGCGCGGCCCTTCAACTTGTACGCAGGTGGCTTGATTCGAAACCGCGATTCGAATCCCCGGCCATTTCCCCGATGGCCCCTGCTCCGTCCCTTCCTGCAGTGCTATCCTCCGTGCGGTAGAATCGACTTGTGGCAAGGAGCCCAATGACGTGACGACATCATCGCCAACACCTGCCAAGGACGTCATTGCGCGAGCCCTGTCTGTCAAGCCGGACGCGATCGCTACCGTGGATTTCGTGATCAAGACCTACGATGCCGACTCCCTGATTTCGGCCGAGGGCCTGGTGGATGACAACGCCTATGTGGTCCTGTCGGGCGCCCTTCGCGTTGCCACCGTCGACGTGCACCAGAAATCTGTGACGATCGCCCGTCATGAAGCCGGCGCCCTGGTGGGGGAGCAGTCCTGTCTCCAGTTCGGCAACCGGCGTGATGCGAGCATCCTGGCAGCGGAGCGCTGCTCGGTTGCCGTTGTTCCAGGTGTTTTTCTGCGATCGACCGTCGCGGCCGACAGTCAGGTGGGCGACTTCCTGGCTGCGCTCAGCCGCCGCCAGGCGCTGAAGCAGCTCGAGACCTTTTCCTCGACGGGCGCCGAGATCGCCGGCTTGCTCGAGCACGCCGACGAGCTCGTGACGCGCCATGTTGCGCCCGGCGAAGTCCTGTTTTCGGAGGGGGATCCGGCCGATTTCGCCTGCCTCGTGCTGTCCGGCCATTTCGAAGCCCTGAAGTGGGACAAGGGCAGCTCGCGTGTGCTGGGCTCAAGTGGACCGGGTACCTTCGTCGGCGAGCTCGGCGTGCTCGAGAACGCGCCACGCGCGGCCACCGTGCGCGCGCTTGACCATTCGACGGTCCTGGTCCTGCCAGCGGCTCTTACCCGAAGCATCTGCGAGGCCACGGGGGTCGCTGCCCTGACCTCGGCGCTTCGTGCCGGCTATGCCC
>CANJEJ010000199.1 GCA_947473325.1 Alphaproteobacteria bacterium
AGATCATGGACCGCGGCAAGGTGATCGAACCGCTCTATCGCCTGATCCTCAACAACAGCCGCTACCCCGACGACGTGCGCGGCGACCTTGATGCGGAGATCATGGCCTGCCGCGTCGGCGTGGCGCGCATCCAGGGCCTGTTCGACCGCTATGGTGCCGAGATGGTCGATGCCTGTTTCGAGGAGTTGCTAGAACGCTGCGCCAGGGCGCTGCGCGAGGTGGCCTTCCCGCAGATTCCCGATGGCGTGTATCCCTTTGAGGATTTCATCGAGATCGCCGGCGCCGTGCCGGCGGAAAAGCGCCCCTTCATCCGGCTCAAGGTGACGCTCACCAAGAAGGGTGACCACGTCAATTTCGACTTCACCGGCACCGATTCGCAGTCCAAGGCCTCGATCAACATCGCGGGCGATGAGCGCTACTACGTCAAATATGTCGTCTCGATCTTCCGCAACCTGGTGCCCGACACGGTGTTCAACGGCGGCGCCGTGCGCGCCATTTCGGTGACACTGCCCAAGGGCACGGTTCTGTCGGCGCAATATCCGGCCTCGGCCTCCTGCCGCGCCTTCACGCTGTTCCGCCTGCCCGAGCTCTGCCTGGGCGCGCTGTCGCGCGCGATCCCCGACAAGGTGCCGGGTTCGTCCGATACCCGTTCGGTCTGGGGCATCGCGGTGCGCGGCCATGATGGTGCACCGTTGTTCTTCCGCGACGTGCTCGGCGGCGGCGGCGGCGGCCGCATCTCGACTGACGGCTCCGATGCACTCAACGGCAATGTCGCCGGCCGCAGTATCCCGGCGGAATTCGTCGAGGCCTTCTATCCCATGATCGTCGAGCGCGACGCGCTGCCGACCGATTCGGGTGGCGCCGGCCTGCACCGTGGCGGCCTTGGCTGCGAGCGCATCGTCCGCTTCGAGGAAGGCGGGCTGATCCATATCGTCGATGACCGCCAGCAAACCCAGCCCTGGGGCGTGGCGGGCGGCAAGGCGGGCGGCGGCACGCAATACATGCTGCAGCCGGCCGTCGGCGCCGAGACCGAGCTCGACCACAAGATCGATGCGCTTACGGTACAGAAGGGCGATCGCCTGCTCTGCATCACGCCGGGCGGTGGTGGCTGGGGCGATCCCTGGCTGCGGCCGGCGGACGAGGTCGCGATGGACGTGCAGATGGGCAATGTCTCCATCGGCGCGGCGCAGGATGACTATGGCGTCGCGGTCTCCGCCGACGGCGTGCTCGACGCGGCCCGGACCGATGCGCTGCGCCGCGAAAGGCCGAAGGCGAAAGGCGGGAAGCTGTTCGACCGCGGCGCGCGCTTCGCGGCCCTGCAGGCCAAGGGCATGATCAGCCTGACCACCAACGATTGAGGAAGACCCATGGCCGATTCCGCGTTCAGCCCCGTTCCCAATCACGATGAAGGCGCGCGGCAGGGCTTCGTGCTCGGCTTCAAGACCTTCCTTGCCCGCGACCTGACGCCGGGCAACAAGCGGGCGATGGAGGGCCGCGTGCTCCCCAACTTCCGCAGGCAGGCCGGCCGCAATCCGAAGGACCGCATGGAACTGCGCCATGCCATGGAGCAGGACCCCTACCACCAGGCCTGGTCTTCGCTGATGCGCGTGGCACAGGAGCAGATGTGGGATTCGATCGAGGATTCGATCGACCGCCAGCTGCCCGGTCTGATGGCGCGCTCGGTGCCTAAGAAGCCGAAGGGCTCGCTCCGGCTCGACCCGCATTTCGTGCTGCCGCGCTACCTTGAGGCGGTTGACCACCACGGCATGCCGGGCAGTTACCACAGCGACACGCAAGCAGGCGACGTGCGCGCCGGCGCCATCTTCGAGCGCAGCGTGAACCTGTATCACCTCGGCGGGCGCGGCACGCTGGCCGACGTCATGGGGCGGACGCTGGTGGCCGTGGTGCATGGTGAATACCCCGATCTGAAGCCGAAGCGCGTTCTCGACATGGGCTGCACGGCGGGACAGAGCACCGTGCCGCTTGCCGAATTCTTCCCCGGCGCGCGCATCGATGCCATCGATGCCGGCGCGCCCTGCTTGCGCTATGGCCATGCGCGGGCGGAAGCCATGGGCGTTGCCATCCATTTCTCGCAGCAGAATGCCGAGAAGACCGATTTCGCGACTGGCGCCTTCGACCTTGTCGTGTCGCATATCATGCTGCACGAGACCTCGGCCAAGGCCGTGCCGCAGATTTTCAGGGAATCCGCGCGCATCCTGCGCAAGGGCGGCGTGATGGTGCACATGGACGTGCCGGTGCGCTATCGCGACCTGCCGCTCTATGACCAGGTCATCCGCGGCTGGCAGACGCGCTACAACGACGAGCCCTTCTGGGATGGCGTCTGCTCGGCCGATCTCGAGAAGGCGGCAAAGGCCGCGGGCTTCTCGGAAGTGCGCTGCGGTTATGTGCCGAAGTCCGACGACCCGGTGAAAAGCCCGAGCCGCATCACCCAGACGCCCAACCAGGGCCCGGACTGGCGCTTCGTGGTGACGGCGCGAAAATAGCGCCATGCCGACCATCCTGGTCACCGGCGCGCGGCAGGGGCTCGGCCTCGAGCTTACCCGCCAGTATGCCGGGGCCGGCTGGTCGGTGATCGCCACCTGCCTGCAGCCGGAAACGGCCGCCGACCTGAAGGCGGTGACGGGTGCCCTGCAGATCCACGACCTCGACAACGACAATCACGCTGCGGTCGATGCGCTGGCGGCACGCCTGCGCGGCACGCCGATCGACGTGCTTTACAACAACGCAGGGATAAAGGGCGGCGAACACCAGGACTTCGGGTCCTATGACTACGAGATGTGGATGCGCGTGCTGCGCACCAACCTGCTTGGGCCCATGAAGATGGCCGAGGCTTTCGTCGACCATGTCGCGGCCAGCGAGCGCAAGCTGATCGTCAACATGGCCTCGGGCCATGCCAGCATGGCCTGGAACGTGCCCGAGCCGCCGGGCCCGCCGCCCGGCAAGCTGCTCTACTACCGGACCAGCAAGGCCGGCCTCAACATGGTGACGCGCAACCTTGCCAACGAGCTGCGCCCGCGCGGCATCACCGTGCTCTCGCTCGCGCCCGGCCATGTGAAGACGGAAATGGGCGGGGCGGATGCGCCGCTCGACATCGTCCCCTCGGTCGCCGGCATCCGCCGCGTCATCGACGCCACCACACCGGCTGATAGCGGCCGCTTCCTGCTCTACGACGGCCGCACCTACGCGTGGTAGCGCCTAGGCCGCCTGCAACTCGTTGGCCGGCTCGCGCAGGCGCGCCTGCTGGCAGAGGTCGGCGAGAGGGCAGGCGGCGCAGCGCGTGTAATTCGCGGTGCAAACCTGCTGCCCAAGCATCTTCATCAGCCAGTGGAACTCGTAGAGGTCCTCGCCATCCCAGTCGTTGGGCAGGATGTTCATGTAGGATTCAAGCGCGCGGCCGAAGGTGGAGCCGTCCGGCGTCAGGCCCAGCCGCTCGCCGACGCGAACCAGATGCGTATCGACCGACAGCACCCGCTTGCGCATGCGGCTGAAGTTCAATGTCGTGGCGGCAACCTTCGGCCCGACGCCGGGCAGGTTGTCGAGCCAGGTGAGGGCGAGGTGGAGCGGCCAGCCATCGAGGAAATCGAGGCTGAGATGCCCGGAGCAGGCGCGCAAGCTGCGCAGCGCCTGGGGGATGAACAGCGCCTTGCTCTCGGCATGCGTGACCGTGCCGATCAGTTCCAGCATGTCATCGGTCGTGGCGCGGGCCACATCGCCCCAGGACGGATAGCGAATGCGCAGGCGGGCATAGGCCGCGGCGGCGACATCATCGGTGGTGTGGCTGCTGACCATCGCCAGCACCATCACGTCCAGCGGATCGGCATAGGCGGCGTCGCGCTGGGGTCCGAACACGTCCAGGAGCCGCCGCCGCACCGTGGCGAGATAGGGTTCGAAACCGAGATTGACCTGCTGGACGCTCATGATTGTTCTCCCTTCCGGTGAAGGAACAAATAGAGAACATTTGATTCAAGGTCAAGCAGGATCTGTGGTGCGGACCATGCTTCGAGACGCGAGGCTTCGCCTCGCTCCTCAGCATGAGGTTGGAATTATTGGATTTTCTGACCTCACCCTGAGGAGGCGCGGAGCGCCGTCTCGAAGGGTGGGCCCGCGCCTCAGCCGGGTTTGCGGGCCGCCAGGAAATACCAGCGCGGGTTGACCGGCTTGTCTTCAAAGGCGTGCAGATCCGTCACCGGCGACCAGCGTTCCAGCACGTCGCCGGCCTTGAATCCCGCCTTCGCGAGAATCTGCTGGATGTTGGCTTCGCGCATCTGCGCCCAGCAGGGCTCGTTGTTGTTATAGGTGTCCCAGTCGGCGTCGAAGGCGTCATAGGGCGCCATGCCGTGGAACAGCGGCACGTCGACATGCAACATCACGCCGCCTGGTGCGAGGAGGCGGAAGCATTCTTTCATGATCGCGTCCAGCGCCTTGCGCGACACCTCGTGCAGCAGGATGTGCGACACCACAACGTCGAAGGAGCCGGAGGGGTAGGACGTGGCTTCCGCGTTCTCCTGGGCGAAATGCACGGACTTACCCAGCCCTTCGGCGCGGGCATGGGCATAGCGCAGCACCGGCGCGCCGACGTCGATGGCGTGGATCTCGGCCTGCGGGAAGGCGTCGCAATAGGGCAGTGTGGAATGGCCCACCGTGCAGCCCATGTCGAGCACGCGGCGCGGCTTCAGGCCCGGGTAGTACTTGTTCAGGAAGCGCAGCGTCGTGCGGCCCTTTTCGTCGTTCAGGCTGCCGAGTCCGCTCATCGTGTACCAGTAGACGCCGAAGTCGTAATAGCCGCCGGCCGTCAGGTCGTCTTCGCGCAAGTCGGTGACATAGCCGCCCGGCATGCAATGGATGTCGACATCGGCGATATAGCCCGGCGCGACGAAGCTCTTGTCCGCGAGGCGCAGGCTGCCGCGCTTCTTCGTCTGGGTGCCCGCCGTCTCGATCATGTCCGGCAATTCGCGCAACACGGTGTCGCCAACCGAATCCCAGAGCAGTTCCTGGCTGGTGCGCTGGAGCGAGCCCCACATCTGATAGCCGGTATCGGCCAGCATGCCGCGCCGCACGTCGTGCCGGGTCAACGCCTTGGGCGTCGTTTTCGCCAGCCTCGGCGCCACGCGGGCATCGAAAATCGCCCTGTTGTTCGGCCGCACCTTGTTGGCAAGATGCACCTTGAACATCTGGACGAATTCGCAGCGCGCAAGCTCGTCATGTTCGGCCTTGGGCATCAGGGCATGCGGGAAGGGGGCGGTCATGGCTTCATCCTGTACAGGTCATTGCCGGACCATGGTGCCGGTTTCGCGCGGCGCCGACAACCGATCTGAAGCGGGGTAGCGGTCACATGTCATCACTTTCTGTCGCGGAAGTTTTCCTCGGCCGCCTCAAGGCGCTCGGCGTCGACTATTTCTTCAACAACCCCGGCACCGATTTCGCGCCGATCGTCGAGGCCTATGCACGCGGCGCGGTGCAGATGCCCCTCTCGCTGATCGCCACGCACGAGAACCTCGCCATGGGCATGGCGCATGGCTTTGCCATGGTGTCGGGCCGCGCCCAGGCGGTGATGACGCATGTGAATGTCGGCACGGCGAATGCGCTGGCCGGCGTCATCAACGCGGCGTCGAGCCAGGTGCCGGTGATGGTCTGCGCCGGCCGCACGCCGCTGTTCGAGGATGGCCCGGCAGGGTCGCGCAGCATCGGCATCCACTGGGTGCAGGAGATGCGCGACCAGGGTTCGCTGGTGCGCGAGTTCACGCGCTGGGATTACGAACTGCGCGACGGCCACGAGATGCTCGAGGTGATCGACCGTGCCTTCGCCGTGATGAACGGCACGCCGGCCGGGCCGGTCTATCTCAGCTTGCCGCGCGAGGTGCTGGCGCGCGAGGTGGCGGGCGCCGATGTCGATCGCCCGCTTCGCCTGCAGCCCACGTCGCCGGGCGCCGGCAGCCCGCAGGCCCTCGAACGCCTCGCCGGCTGGCTGCACCGCGCGAAGCAGCCGATCGCCATCGTGTCGTCGGTCGGCCGCTCGGCGGCGGGCGTCGATGCGCTGGGCCGCTTCGCCGCCGCCTGGGGCGTGCCGGTGGTGGAATATCGGCCCAAGCACATGAACCTGCCGTCCAGCCACGCCTGGCATGCCGGCGTGGAAACCGGCGACCTGCTGCAGAGCGCCGATCTTATCCTGGTCATCGACCACGACGTGCCGTGGATTCCGGCCGCCGCCAAGCCACCTTCCGCCACGCGCATCGTGCAGATCGCTGGCGACCCGTTGTTTACGGCCTATCCGACACGCAGCTTCGCGAGCGACCTTGCCATCGCCGGCGACACCGCGCTGATCCTCGACGCGCTCGCCGCGCTGGGCAAGGACGTGCGCCCGGCCGTGCGCGACGAGCGTGCCAGGGTGGTGGCTGCGCGCCGGGCCGCGCAGCCTGCCGCGCCGCCGTCGCCACCCGCCAAGATGACGGCCCCCTGGGCAAGTTATTGCATTGGTGCGGCGAAGAAACCCGACACGAT
>CANJEJ010000200.1 GCA_947473325.1 Alphaproteobacteria bacterium
CGGCAACCCCGAAACGACGTCGGGCGGCAACGCACTCAAGTTCTACGCTTCCGTCCGCCTCGATATCCGCCGCATCGGCGCGATCAAGGACCGGGAAGAGGTGGTGGGGTCGCAGACCCGGGTAAAGGTGGTGAAGAACAAGGTCGCACCGCCGTTCAAGGTCATCGAATTCGACATCATGTATGGCGAGGGCGTGTCCAAGATGGGCGAGCTCATCGATCTCGGCGTCAAGGCCAATGTGGTCGAGAAATCGGGATCGTGGTTCTCCTATTCCGACCAGCGCATCGGCCAGGGCCGCGAGAACGCCAAGCAGTTCCTGCGCGACAACCCGGCCATCGCGGCGGCCATCGAAGCCGCCATCCGCGGCAACGCGGGACTGGTGGTCACCGATACGGCTCCTTCCAGCGACGACGACGAGGACAACGCTGCGGAAGCCTGAACCCTCCAACAGGCGGTCACGGGAATAGGGGCGCGACAGGTTCGCGCCCCTGTTTTTTTGTTTGAGCCCACAGGCTTAGAGGGAATTTTACCTTTCTGGACTTGAACGCCCCGAACCGCTAGAAAGCGGGCGGAACCTGCGGGCCTCGGGCTCGCTTTTCACGAAGATCGGGAGCCCGCGCCGCCCCTTTGGGGCAAGAGAAACACGCGGCTCGCTGCACGGGGACGACCATGACAAGCGTCAACGATATCCGGCGCGCTTTCCTGGAATACTTCCGGACCAACGGCCATGAGGTCGTGGCCTCGAGCCCGCTCGTGCCGCACAACGACCCGACCCTGCTGTTCACCAACGCGGGCATGGTCCAGTTCAAGAATGTCTTCACCGGCGCCGAGAAGCGGCCCTACAGCCGCGCGGCCTCGTCGCAGAAATGCGTGCGCGCTGGCGGCAAGCACAACGACCTCGACAATGTCGGCTACACCGCCCGCCACCACACCTTCTTCGAGATGCTGGGCAACTTTTCCTTCGGCGACTATTTCAAGGAACGGGCAATCGAGCTCGCCTGGAACCTGATCACTAGGGAATACGGCCTTCCGAAGGAGAAGCTGCTCGTCACCGTCTATCACGAGGACGAAGAGGCGGCGGTGCTGTGGAAGAAGATCGCCGGCCTGTCCGACAGCAAGATCATCCGCATCGCCACCGACGCCAATTTCTGGCGCATGGGCGACACCGGGCCATGCGGCCCATGCTCGGAAATCTTCTTCGACCACGGCGACAGAATTCCCGGCGGCCCGCCCGGCAGCCCGGATGAGGACGGCGACCGCTTCATCGAGATCTGGAATCTCGTCTTCATGCAATTCGAGGAGCGCCCGGACGGACGCGTGCCGCTGCCGCGCCCCTCGATCGACACCGGCATGGGGCTGGAGCGCATTTCGGCCGTGATGCAGGGCAAGCACGACAATTACGACATCGACCTGATGCGCAATCTGATCCTCGCCTCGGCGCATGAGTCGGGCGCCGCGGTCGATGGGCCGCATGCGGTGTCGCACCGCGTCGTTGCCGACCATCTGCGCTCTGCCTCCTTCCTGATCGCCGATGGTGTGCTGCCGTCGAACGAAGGCCGTGGCTATGTGCTGCGCCGCATTATGCGACGCGCCATGCGTCATGCGCACATGATGGGCGCGCGCGATCCGCTGATGTGGAAGCTGGTGCCGGCGCTGGTCAACGAGATGGGCATGGCCTATCACGAACTGGAGCGCGCCCAGCCGCTCATCACCGAGACACTGAAGCTGGAGGAAACGCGCTTCCGCCAGACGCTGGAACGCGGTCTTCGCCTGCTTGACGATGAACTCGCACGCCTGCCCGCCACCAGCGCGCTGCCCGGCGACGTCGCCTTCCGCCTCTACGACACCTATGGCTTCCCACTCGACCTGACGCAGGACGCGCTGCGTGGCATGAACCGCGCAGTCGACCTCGATGGCTTCAACGCCGCGATGGCGAAGCAGCGCGAAGACGCGCGCGCCGCCTGGTCCGGGTCAGGCGACAAGGCCACCGAGCAGGTCTGGTTCCCGCTGCGCGAACGCGTCGGCGCCACCGAATTTCTCGGCTATGACGCCGAAACCGCCGAAGGCCGCGTCGAAGGCCTGATCGTCGATGGCGCCGAGGTGCAATCCGCTGCCGCCGGCCAGGACGTCACTGTCATCGTCAACCAGACGCCGTTCTACGGCGAATCGGGCGGCCAGATGGGTGATGCCGGCGTGCTGTTCAGCGCCGATGGCACCGAAGTCACGGTGCGCGACGCGCAGAAGAAGCTTGGCGACCTTACCGTCCATCTCGGCACGGTGACGCGCGGAACGCTGAAGGTCGGGCAGGTGGTCGAGCTCCGCATCGATCTCGAACGCCGCCGTGCAGTGCGCGCCAATCACTCAGCCACGCATCTGCTGCACGCCGCACTGCGCAAGACGCTCGGGCCGCATGTGACGCAGAAGGGCTCGCTGGTCGCACCCGAACGCCTGCGCTTTGACATCAGCCACCCGAAGCCGCTGAGCGACGAGGAAATCGTCGCCGTCGAGAAGCTCGTCAACGACGAGATCCGCGCCAATGAATCGGTCACCACGGTACTGATGGCACCGGACGACGCGGTCAAGGCGGGCGCCATGGCGCTGTTCGGCGAGAAATATGGCGACGAGGTGCGCGTCGTCTCGATGGGCAGCCGAGGCGATAACAGCGTCCACTATTCAGTCGAGCTGTGCGGCGGCACCCATGTGCGCCGCACCGGCGACATCGGCTTCTTCAAGGTCGCGGCCGAAAGCGGCGTCGCCGCCGGCGTGCGCCGCATCGAGGCGATGACCGGTTCCATGGCTGTCAACTATGTCCAGGACGAGGAAGCGCTGCTGCGGCGTACCGCGGCCTCGCTGCGCACCGCGCCGGCCGACGTAGCCGACCGCGTCACCAGCCTGATCGAGGAACGCAAGAAGCTCGAACGCGAGATCGCCGACCTGCGCCGGAAACTGGCGAGCGGCGGCGAGGGCGGCGGGCCCGATGTGCGCGATGTCGGCGGCGTCCGCTTCGCCGTCCGCACGCTCGACGGTATCCCGGCCAAGGACCTGCGCGGCATGGCCGACGCGGCGAAGAAGCAGCTTGGCTCCGGTATCGTCGCCATCGCGACGGTTACCGAAGGCAAGGCTGCCCTTGTCGTTGGTGTCACCGAGGATCTCACTACGCGCTTCAGCGCCGTCGATCTCGTCAAGGCCGGAGCAGAAGCGATGGGCGGGAAGGGCGGTGGCGGCCGGCCCGACATGGCCCAGGCCGGCGCGCCCGATGGCAGCCGCCTCGCCGAAGCCATGGCGGCGATCGAACAAACCCTCCGGGCAGCCGCGTAAGGCATCAGCGATGGCCGAGGCGCGTCCCCATCCGACGTGGCGCCAGCGGCTCTATCGCATTCTGGAGGCTGGCAACCCAGACGAACCCATTGGCATGCTGGTCGATCGCCTGATGGTGATCCTGATCGTGGCGAATGTCGCCGCCGTCACGCTCGAGACGGTGGAAAGCCTGCACGAAGAATACCGGTACGCCTTCCATCTCTTCGAAGTCATTTCTGTCCTCATTTTTACCGCCGAATATCTCGCGCGCCTGTGGGTCGCGCCGGACCATCTGCCCTACAGTCGCCTGCCGGCCTGGCGCGCCCGCCTGCGCTACATGCGCGAGCCCTATTCGATCATCGACATCCTGTCCTTCGCGCCCTTCTGGATCGCTCTGCTGTTTCCCGGCATGGACCTGCGCGTGCTGCGCATCCTGCGCCTGCTGCGGCTGCTCAAGCTTGCGCGCTATTCACCGGCGCTCGCCTCGCTCGGGCGCGTCATCGTGCAGGAACGGCGGGCGCTTGGCGCCGCCGTCTTCATCATGGCGGTGCTACTGATTCTCGGCTCAACCGGGATGTATCACCTGGAGCGTCATGCCCAGCCCGACAAGTTCGCCAGTATTCCCGACGCCATGTGGTGGTCGATCGCGGCGCTGACCACGGTGGGATTCGGCGATGTCGTGCCAATCACACCCGCGGGCAAGGCGGTCGGTGGCGTCATCATGGTGCTGGGGCTTGGCATGTTCGCCCTGCCGGTCGGCATCATCGCCTCGGGCTTTGCCAGCGAGATTCACCGCCGCGAATTCGTCGTCAGCTGGGGCATGGTGGCGCGCGTTCCACTCTTCGCCAAGCTCGACGCGGTTGCTGTCTCTCGCGTCGCGCAACTGCTGCGCTCGCGCGTGGCGCAGCCCGGCTCGCTGATCACCCGTGCCGGCATGCCGGCCGACGCGATGTTCTTCATCGCGGGAGGCGAGGTCGAGGTGATGGTGCAGCCCAGCCCCATCACCCTGCAGGAAGGCGACTTCTTCGGCGAGGTCGGCCTGCTGCAGCATTCCGTGCGTACGGCAACCGTCCGGGCGATGACCCAGGTGCGGCTGCTGGTGCTCGAGGTCGATGACTTCCACCGCCTGATGGCGGAAGACGACAGCTTGCGCAAGGCGGTGGAAGCCATTGCCGCAGAACGCGCCGCGAGCACGGCCGAGATGCCGGCCGTCGAACCGGCCTGAAACGAAACCGGCCGGAGGGTGGCCCGCAGGCCACCGTCCAGCCGGTGATCGAGGGAAGGAGAGGGCTGCCTAGGCGGCCATCGCCTTCTGCAGGTTCTCGTTCAGCTTGTCGAGGAACTTGGGTGTCGTCAGCCACTTCTGCTGCGGGCCGACCAGAACGGCGAGGTCCTTGGTCATGTGGCCGTCTTCCACCGTATCGACGCAGACCTTTTCCAGCGTCTCGGCGAACTTGCGCAGTTCCGGCGTGTTGTCGAGCTTGGCGCGGTGCTTGAGGCCGCCCGTCCAGGCGAAGATCGAGGCGATCGGGTTGGTCGAGGTTTCCTCGCCCTTCTGGTGCTGGCGGTAATGCCGCGTCACCGTGCCATGCGCGGCTTCGGCCTCCACGACCTTGCCGTCCGGCGTCATCAGCACCGAGGTCATCAGGCCGAGCGAGCCGAAGCCCTGGGCCACCGTGTCGGACTGCACGTCGCCGTCGTAGTTCTTGCAGGCCCAGACGAACTTGCCGCTCCACTTCAGGGCGGAGGCGACCATGTCGTCGATCAGGCGGTGCTCATAGGTGATGCCCGCCGCCTTGAACTTGTCCTTGAATTCGCTCTCGAAGACTTCGGCGAAGATGTCCTTGAAGCGGCCGTCATAGGCCTTGAGGATCGTGTTCTTGGTCGAGAGATAGACCGGCCAGCCGCGGTTGAGGCCATAGTTGAGGCAGGCCTGGGCAAAGCCGCGGATCGACTCGTCCAGGTTGTACATCCCCATCGCCACACCGGCGCTCGGGAACTTGAACACTTCATATTCGACAGCCTCGCCGCCGCCTTCCGGCTCGAAGCGCATGGTCAGCTTGCCCTTGCCGGGCACCTTGAAGTCGGTGGCGCGATACTGGTCGCCGAAGGCATGGCGGCCGATCACGATGGGGTCGGTCCAGCCGGGGACGAGGCGCGGCACGTTCTTGCAGATGATCGGCTCGCGGAACACGGTGCCGCCCAGGATGTTGCGGATCGTGCCGTTTGGCGACTTCCACATCTTCTTGAGGTTGAACTCCTTCACCCGTGCTTCATCCGGGGTGATGGTCGCGCACTTGATGCCGACGCCGTACTTGTTGATCGCTTCCGCCGCGTCGATGGTGATCTGGTCGCCCGTCTTGTCGCGCGACTCCATCCCGAGGTCGTAATACTTCAGGTCGATGTCGAGATAGGGCAGGATCAGCTTCTGCTTGATGAAGTCCCAGATGATCCGGGTCATCTCGTCGCCGTCGAGCTCGACAACCGGGTTCTTCACCTTGATCTTGGCCATTTCCGTCTCCTGGACGCGCTGCTTTGTGATTGCGGCGCACAATATCGGGGCAGAGTAGCCCGTTCAAGCAAACCGGTGGCGGCGAATCACGTCTTGTGGGGCTGGGCCGGAATCGCGGCGTCGGGCAGGGTCCGGATGGTGGGAATCACCTCGTCGACCCGCTTGACCTCGGTGAAGAGCTCGAACAGGCCCCTCTGGGCGAAGCCTGCCTCGGCGATGCCGTGCAGCATGGCGAGCAGCGGGTCCCAGTAACCGTCCTGGTTTACCAGCACGACCGGCCGGTCATGCAGGCGAAGCTGCCGCCAGGTGATCATCTCGAAAGTTTCGTCGAGCGTGCCGAGGCCGCCCGGCAGCACCGCGAAGGCGTCCGACAGCTGGAACATCAGCGCCTTTCGTTCGTGCATCGTCTCGACGACGTGCAGTTCGGCGATGCCGCGATGCCCGACCTCTTCGCGGTCGAGGTGGCGGGGAATGACGCCGATGACCTTGCCACCCGCCCCCAGCGCCGCGTCGGCGATGATGCCCATCAGCCCGACCCGGCCGCCGCCGAAGACCAGGGTGATCTCTTCGGCCGCCAGTTCACGGCCCAGCGCGGCCGCCGCCGCCTTGAAGGCGGGATCGACCCGGCTGCTCGAGCCGCAATAGACGCAAAGGGAACGCAGACGGGCCATGGGGGGTGAACGGTCCAGGGTA
>CANJEJ010000201.1 GCA_947473325.1 Alphaproteobacteria bacterium
GGTCGAGACCCGCGCCGCCGCGCTCGAACGCCTCGCCCGCCTGATGGAACGCGACATCCACAACCTGATGGCACTCGCCATCCGGGAAGCGGGCAAGACCTGGGGCGAGGCGGTGGCCGAGGTGCGCGAGGCGGTAGATTACTGCCGCTACTACGCCCGCGAGGCGCGCGCCGATTTCACCGCGCCCCTCGTGCTGCCCGGCCCGACCGGCGAGCGCAACGAATTGCACCTCGGCGGCCGTGGTGTCTTCGCCTGCATCGCACCGTGGAACTTCCCGCTCGCCATCTTCCTGGGCCAGGTCACGGCGGCGCTTGCCGCCGGCAACACGGTGATCGCCAAGCCGGCGGAGCAGACGCCGCTGACGGCCGCCGCCGCCATCCGCCTCGCCCACCAGGCCGGCATTCCCGCCGATGCGCTTCACCTGTTGCCCGGCACCGGCGAGGTGGTCGGCGCAGCGCTGGTCAAGGACCGGCGAGTCTCCGGCATCGCCTTCACCGGCTCCGTCGATACGGCGCAGCTGATCCAGCGCGGGCTGGCCGCGCGCGGCGGACCGATCGTGCCCTTCATCGCCGAGACGGGCGGCCAGAACGCGATGATCGTCGATTCCTCGGCCCTGCCGGAACAGGTGGTGGCCGACGTGCTCGCGTCCGCCTTCCAGAGCGCGGGCCAGCGCTGTTCCGCCCTGCGCGTGCTGTTCCTGCAGGACGAGATCGCTTCGCGCGTCATCGTCATGCTGAAGGGCGCGATGGACGAGCTGATCGTCGGCGATCCACGCGCGATCAACACCGATGTCGGCCCTGTCATCGACGGCGACGCACTACAGGCCTTGCGGAAACACATCGCCCGCATGGAACGCGACGCGACGATCCTGCACCGCGCACCGCTGCAGCCCGGCACAGAATACGGAACCTTCCTCGCCCCGCACCTGATCGAGATCGACGGCATCGAAATGCTGCCGGGCGAGGTGTTCGGCCCGGTTTTGCATGTCGTGCGTTATGGCGCCGACGCGCTCGACCGAGTCATCGATTCGATCAACGCCACCAGCTATGGCCTGACGCTCGGCATCCACACGCGCATCGATGCAACGGCCGAGCACATCTTCCGCCGCACAAAGGTGGGCAACACCTATGTCAACCGCGGCATGATCGGCGCCGTCGTGGGCGTGCAGCCCTTTGGCGGGCAGGGCCTTTCCGGCACTGGCCCCAAGGCGGGCGGGCCCTTCTACCTGCACCGCTTCGCCACCGAAAAGACGCGCTCGGTCAACACCGCGGCGGTGGGCGGCAATGCCGCGCTGCTCAATCTGGATGACGACGCCTGAGCCATTTCTGCTACGGTGGACGCAGGAGGAATCATGAGCGACGCAGAACTTTACAAGCGCCAGGGCATGGGCAACCGCATCGGCTTCGGCAAGAAGGCCGCGCTGGTGCTGGTCGACTTCACGGTGGGCTTCAACGACCCCAACGCCTTTGGCGGCGGCAACGTCAATGACGCGGTGCAGAATACGGTGCCCTTGCTGGCCGCCGCCCGGCGCAACCGGGTGCCGGTCGCCTATACCCGCGTGATGTATGCCAAGGACCGTTCCAACGTCGGTGTCTTCGCGACCAAGAACGCCAAGCTCGCCGACCTGACGATGGACAATCCGCTGAGCCATGTGGTGCCCGAGCTGACGCCGATCGACGGCGAATACATCATCGACAAGACCGAGGCCTCCGCCTTCCTCGGCACCGGCTTCGCGAGCTGGCTTGCCATGCGCCGGGTCGACACACTGGTGATCACCGGCGCGACGACCAGCGGCTGCGTGCGCGCCACCGTGGTCGATGCCTGCGGCCACAATTTCCGCCCCATCATCGTCCGCGACTGCGTTGGCGACCGCGCCCTTGGCCCGCATGAGGCGAGCCTGTTCGACATGGACCAGAAATATGGTGACGTGATGGGCAGCAACGAGATCATCGCCGCCTTCACCCACCAGGGCGGCAAGTGAGCAAGACCCCCAAGGTTGCCAAACCCGTCGCCGCGCCCTTTGCGCTGGGCCACGCCAGCGGCGCCGACTGGCGCAAGGCGAGTCGCGCCGCCACCAGGCAGCTGGGCGAGCTGCCGGCCGGCGCCAACCTCGGCTTCGTCTATGTGACGCAGGAGGCCGGCGCCGAGCTGGGCGCCATCGTGCAGAACCTGAAGCTTGAAACCGGCATCGAGCACTGGGTCGGCGCCGCCGGGATCGGCATCTGCGCCACCGGCAGCGAATATTTCCGCGAGCCGGCCGTCGCCGTGCTGGCCGGCACAATTCCTGAAGGACAGTTCCGCGTCGTCGACACGGCGGCGGACACGGTGCTCGACTGGCACAAGCTGAAGCCGTCGGCCGATCCCTGCTTCGGCATCGTCCATGGCGATCCCGGCGGCGCAGAAATCCTGCGCCTGCTGCCCGCCTTCGCCGCGGCGACGGATGGCTTCCTAGTGGGCGGCCTGACCACGCCCGAGGTCGACAAGGCGCAGGTGGCGGGCAAGCTGACCGGCGGCGGCCTGTCCGGCGTGCTGTTCGCGCCCGAGGTGGCGGTGGCGACGGGACTGTCGCAGGGCTGCCGGCCGATGGGGCCCACGCGCCGCATCACCGAATGCCAGCGCAACGTGGTGATCAAGATCGACAACCGCCCCGCACTCGACGTCTTCTTCGAGGATATCGGCCCGGAATTCGCGGCCAACCTGCGCCGCGCCGCCGGCCGCGTCTTCGCCGGCGTGCCGGTCGAAGGATCGGATGACGGCGACTACATGGTGCGCAACATCACTGGCATCGATCCGCAGCGCAAGCTCATCGGCATCGGCGACATGCTGGAACAGGGCCAGTCGATCCTGTTCTGTGAGCGCAACGCCGAAACGGCGCGCGAGGACCTCGCCCACATGCTTGCCGGCCTGAAGAAGCGCATCGGCAAGGCGAAGCCGCGCGGCGCCGTCTATTGCAGCTGTGTGGCGCGCGGGCCGCATCTGTTCGGCGAAAAGAATGTCGAGCTTGGCATGATCGCCGAGGCGCTGGGCGACGTGCCTCTGGTGGGCTTCTTCGGCAGTGGCGAGATTTCGCACAACCGGCTCTACACCCAGACCGGCGTCCTATCCCTGTTCCTCTGACGGCTTTTTCGTGGCAGCCAGGGCGGCGAGCGCACGCTGGCGCGCGGCCGCATGGTCGACAATGGGCGCCGGATAGTCGCGGCCAAGAACCACGCCCGCCACGGCCAGCACGTCGGCTGGCGCCTCCCACGGGCGATGCAGGTATTTGTCGGGCAGTGCCGCCAGTTCCGGCACCCAGCGCCGGACATAGGCGCCCCCGGAATCGAACTTCTCGCCCTGCAGCACTGGGTTGAAGATGCGGAAATAGGGCGACGCATCGGCGCCCGATCCCGCCACCCATTGCCAGCTTGCCGCGTTGTTGGCGAGGTCGGCATCGACCAGCGTGTCCCAGAACCACGCCTCGCCCCGCTGCCAGGGCAGCAGCAGGTGCTTCACCAGGAACGAGGCCGCGACCATGCGTACGCGGTTGTGCATCCAGCCAGTGTCCCAGAGTTCCCGCATGCCGGCATCGACGATGGGATAACCCGTCCGCCCCCGCGACCAGGCGGCAAAGTCCGCCGCGCTGTCGCGCCACGGGAAGGACGTGAAGGAGTCACGCCATGGCTTCTCCGGCAGCGCCGGCCAGTGGAACAGCAGATGCGCCGAGAATTCCCGCCATCCTACTTCGCGCAGGAAGGCCCAGGCGGCTGCTTCAAGGGGCGCATCGCCCGACTGCCGCGCGTGGTCGAGCGCTGCGTGCCAGACCTGTCGCGGGCCGATCTCGCCCCAGTGCAGGTGCGGCGACAGGCGCGAGGTCGATGGCTTCGCCGGCTGGTCGCGTTCGTCGCGATACAGTGCGAGGCCATCCTTGAGGAAATCATGCAGGCGCTTCCTCGCCCCCGCCTCGCCCGGCGTCCATGTTGCCGCCAGGCCGCCGGACCAGTCGGGCCCGGCGGGCAGAAGCTTCCACGAGTCGAGCGAGTCACCGGCGATGGGGAATGCGTCTCTGATCTTCACGGGTGCGCGCAGCGGTACAGGCGGGTTCAGCCCGTTCCGCAGCGTGTTCCAAAAGGGCGTGAAGACCTTGAACGGGCCACCTGCCTTCGTCCGCAGGCGCGCAGGCTCGTGCAGCAGGGCAGCGGAGAAGCTCTGCACTTCGACGCCGAGGTCCGTCTTCAGGGCGGTGTCGCGGGCCACAGCGAAAGGATCGTAGGCCCTGTTCCAGAAAACCGCGCCCGCCCTGCTGTCACCAATGATATTGCGCAGGACCGTCGGGGCCGGACCGCGACGCAGCACAAGGGTCGCGCCGCGCTTGCGCAGATCGCCCGCCAGCGCGGCAAGGCTGTGGTGCAGCCACCAGCGGCTGGCTCCACCCCAGGCCCAGCGGCCGGGGGTTTCGTCGTCGAGGATGAAGAGCGGCAGGACAGGCCGGCCGCTTTCGACCGCGGCGGCCAACGCGGGATTGTCGGCGAGGCGCAGGTCCTGGCGGAACCAGAGGATGACCGGTCCCTCACCCACCCCGGACACCGCCGTCACGACGCGGCGAGGTAGCGCGGTTCGGTGACGTGGTCGAGAGCGCGGCGCATCACGTCGATGCCGGCATCGCGGCGCGCGCCGGTCTCGCTCAGGTGGCGGCGCCAGCCGCGCGCGCCGGGCAGGCCCTGGAACAGGTTGATGGCATGGCGCGCCATCGGCCAGAAGGGCTCACCCGCCGCCATCTCGCGCGCCATATAGGCAATGTAGGATTCGATCACATCGAGGCGGTCGGGCGCCGGCCGCGTGTCACCATAGATGACGCGATCGACATCGGCGAGCAGCGCGATGTTGTTGTAGGCGGCACGGCCGAGCATCACGCCATCGGCCCAGCCAAGATGCGGCAGGCAGTCGTCGAGCGTCTGCAGCCCCCCGTTGAGCGAGATGTTGATGTCGGGACGCTCCGCCTTCAGCCGCTCGACATAGTCATAATGCAACGGCGGGATCTCGCGATTCTCCTTGGGGCTCAGGCCCTTCAGGATCGCCTTGCGTGCGTGGACGATGAACACCGTGCAACCGGTCGCCGCCACCGTGTCGATGAAGGCGCGGAACAGGTCGTAGCTGTCCTGGTTGTCGATGCCGATCCGGCTTTTCACCGTGACGGGCAGCGGCGTCGCGTCCTGCATCGCCTTGATGCAGTCGGCAACCAGCGCGGGCTCTCCCATCAGGCAGGCGCCAAAGCGGCCGTTCTGCACGCGGTCGCTCGGGCAGCCGACGTTGAGGTTCACCTCGTCATAGCCATAGTGTTCGGCGACGCGGGAGCTGTGCGCGAGTTCGGCGGGATCGCTGCCGCCCAACTGCAGGGCGACGGGGTGTTCGACGGCCTCGAAACGCAGGTGGCGATCGACATCGCCGAAGCGGATGGCGCCGGTCGTCACCATCTCGCTGTAAAGCAGGGCGCGGCGGCTCAGCAGCCGCATCAGCACGCGGCAATGCCGGTCGGTGCGGTCCATCATCGGGGCGACGGAAAAGCGACGGTCGAGGGCCATGCCCTAATTAGTGGGCAAATATGCCCGGGTGCAAGGGGTTGGCGCCTATTCCGCCGGAACCGCGGCGGAGGTCCGGCCCTGCGCCACAAGGTAGAAGGCAACCGCGCAGGCGAAGATCACGGCGCCGAAGGCCGCCGTCACACCCAGAACGGTCGTGAAGCCGCCCCGTCCGTACGTCAGCGCGATGAAGGGGACAGCGAGGCCGCTGACGGAGAAGCCGAGGAAATAGCGTACGCTGAAGGCCTTGGCGCGCAGCCGGGGCGGCACATAGCGCGCCACCATGGCGTCGCTGACCACAACCTGGCCGTAGATGGCGGCCATCACAAAGACCAGCCCGAGCAGCAGCGGGATGCCGGTCCCGATGGCGGCAAGGCCGAGGCCCAGGGGCTGGAACAGCGACAGGCCGACAAATATGGCGGGCAGCGTGAAGCGGTCGACCAGCCGGCCCATCAGCAGTTGCGTCAGCGCGCCGAAGACAAACACGGCGGTGGCGAGCGAGCCGGTCAGCGCCAGCGGCAGGTCGAGGCCGAGGCGTTCGTCGATCACCTTGGGCAGCGTGATGGTGGTGACATTGAAGGTCATGCCGGCCGCCACCGCGGCGACGGCATAGACCGCGAACAGGATAAGCGGCCGCGATACCGGGATGGTCGGCTCCTTGCGGCGGTCGACAGTGCGGCTGTCGCCATCCCCGCGAACCAGCAGAACGAAAGCGATACCCACCGCAAGACAGATGATGGCCGGCACCGCGAAGGCCGCACGCCAGCCGAGCCAGGCGGCGATCAGCGCGGTGATGCCAGAGGCGAAGCCAGCGCCCATATTCCCCCAGACGCCGTTCCAGCCGAGGTCGCGGCCGAGCCGGCTGGCATGGGTGACCAGCATGGCGGAACCGATGGGGTGGTAGATGGCGGTGAAGATGCCGAGCA
>CANJEJ010000202.1 GCA_947473325.1 Alphaproteobacteria bacterium
AGCGCGACCGCGATCTCTGGGTCCTCGCTATCGAGGACGCCGCCGGGCGCTATGAACTGGATGCGCCGCTGGTGGACTAGGCCCAGATCCGGGTTGCCAGCGCGCCGCGGATCGCCCCTATCATGGCGCCTTCCCGGTTCCTCTCCCGCAAGGCGGCCCGCATGCCCCGCTCCTATATCGGCCGGCTCGAACGCACAAGCATCCGGCCGGAAGACAACGGCGCGGTGTCGGGGCACGAAGTCTTCATCGTCACCCGCCATGACGACGGTTCGCGCACGCTGACCTCGCATGGCGAGATCGACGACAACGGCAGCGTCGTGCGCGACGTCATCACCACGGTCGATCGCGACTGGTATCCGATGGATGCGTCGGTGCGCATCACGGTGGGCGGCAAGTTCACCGGCTCCGCCTGGTTCCGTTTCGCCGACGGCTATGCCGAATGCGAATCCTTCACCGCGAACGAAGGCCGCGTGCGCCAGCGCATGGCGACGGACGGGCGTCTGAAGGGCTTCGGCACCCATTCGCTCGCCAACGATGCCTGGTGGACCGGCCTCTATGACCTTGCGAAGGGGCCCGGCGTGCTCGAAATTCCCTATGCGCTGCTGTCCTCGGCCGACCATCGCGGGGCGACGGGACCCAGCCTGTTCCACATGGGCGGACGCTTCATCTATGTCGGGCCCGATCGCACGACGACGCGCGCCGGCACGTTCGACTCGCTCCATTTCCAGTTCGCCGGCTCGCGCCAGCCCGGCGGCTATCCGCCCTACAACCTGTGGGTTACGAACGACGGCAACTTCACCATGCTGATCGGCCGGGTGGAGGGCCACATCCAGCGCCAGTTCGAACTCGTGTCGCTGGCCGATCTCTAGGCCCAGCGCGCACGACCACCAGAAACGCAGAGACAAGATAAGCAGAGAGGGGAACCGCCATGCCTGCCCGATACTCGATCATCACCGACTTCGAACGGCCCGATCCGGCCCTGGTGAAGCGGGCCGACGAGACCTTCTTCCTGTTCGCGGCGATGGCGGCGGGCCCGCGCCAGGCGATGAACCCGGCGATCAAGCCGCTCGACCCCGCATGGCGGATCTGCGGGCCGGCGTTCACGGTGCGCCCGGAATTCGCCGAAGACTCCTCGATGAGCTATCTCGCCAACATGTATGCCAAGCCGGGCGATGTCATCGTCGTCGATGCGGGCGGCCGGGTCGACTGCGCGGTCTGGGGCGCGTCGATGGCGCGCGGCGCCCAGCAGGCCGGCGCCATAGGCGTGGTGCTCGACGGCATGTGCGAATCCGCCGAACGCATCATCAACGTCGAGAAGTTCCCGATGTTCTGCCGCGGCGCGGCGCCCCACATCATCTCGCAGGAACGCGGCGGCTGGCTCAACTGTCCCGTGGTATGCGGCGGCGTCATCGTCTATCCGGGCGACATCGTCGTCGGCGATATCAACGGGGTGGCGGTCATTCCCAAGGCGCGGGCCGAAGCGATCCTCGATTCAGCCGAGCAGCGTGGCGCCCGTTATCGCGGGCCGAACCGCATCCAGAACATCCCGTTTCGCGAGAGCCATGCCGAGGCCCTGGCCCGCATCCGCGCGCTGCCCGACACCGACTGGCACTAGGACAAGGAGGTCTGCGTCAGGCGACGGATCAACTGTGCGTTCGCATCGGGCAAAAGCCGCTATCATGGAGCGAACCAGGGACGAACCAGTTGACGGGAGGCAGGTATGGCTGCGCGATACACCATTGTCCGTGATTTCGAGCGCCCCGACCCGGCGGTCGTGAAGCGTATCAATGACGCCATCTTCCTGTTCGCGGTAATGGCGGCGGGTCCGCGCCAGGTAATGAACGCCAGCATCAAGGCGCTCGATCCGACCTGGCGCATCTGCGGCACCGCCTTCACCATCCGCTCGGAATTTTCCGAAGACACATCGATGGGCTATCTCGCCGCCGAATATGCCAAGCCCGGCGACGTGATGGTCTGCGATGCCGGCGGCCGCGTGGACTGCGCCGTGTGGGGCGCCTCGATGTCGCGCGGCGCGCAGGAAGCGGGCTGCGTCGGCGTCGTGCTCGACGGCCTGTGCGAAAGCACCGACCACATCATCCACCGCGAAAAATTCCCGATGTTCTCGCGCGGCTCGGCACCGCACATCATCTCGCAGGACCGCGCCGGCTGGCTCAATTGCCCGGTGATCTGCGGCGGCGTCATCGTCAACCCGGGCGACATCATCGTCGGCAACATCGACGGTGTGGGCGTCATTCCCAAGGAACGCGCGGCCGACATCGCCGACCAGGCCGAGGAATGGACCAAGCCCTATCGCGGCGCCAACCGCGTCCAAACCAAGAAGTTCGTCGAGGCCTATGCTGCGCCGATCGCCAAGATCAAGGCGCTGCCTGGCATCGAGTGGAAATAGGGCAGGGAGGCACCATGTCCGACCGCTACACAGTCGCCACCAAGTTCGAACGGCCCGATCCGGCGCTTGTGCGGCGCGCGGCCGAGGCGATCTTCGTCTTTTCCGCCATCGCCGCGGGGCCGCGCCAGGTGATGGATTCGGGCATCAAGCCGCTCGACCCTGACTGGCGCATCTGCGGCCCGGCCTTCACCGTGCGTGCGGAATTTCCCGAGGACACGGCCATGGGCTATCTCGCGCTGGTCCACGCCCAACCGGGCGATGTGCTGGTCATCGACGCGGCCGGGCGGATGGATTGCGCCGCCTTCGGCGCCTCGATGGCACGGGGCGCGAAGCAAGCGGGTCTCGCCGGCGTGGTGCTTGATGGCCTGTGCGAATCCGCCGGCCTCATCCGGACCCGCGAGGGCATGCCGGTGTTCTGCCGCGGCGCCTCGCCCCATGTGCTGGCCCAGGAGCGGCCGGGCTGGCTCAACGTGCCGGTCATCTGCGGCTGCGTCATCGTCAATCCCGGCGACATCGTGATCGGCGATGCCGATGGCGTGGCGGTGATTCCGCTGGAGCGTGCGGAAGACGTCATCGCGGCGGCGGAAAAGCGCGGCGCGCCCTATCGCGGGCCAAATCCGCTGCGCAACATCCCGTTCCGCGAGGGCAACGCCGCCGCAATCGCCCGCATTTCTGCCATGCCCGGCCTGCGCTGGAAATAGGGCCGTTCCGGCGCCGCAGTTTTTCCGTGTACACTGGCCGAAACACGGAGTGACGCCATGCTCAGCAACCAGCCCCACGACGAGATCGCGATCAACGAAGACCGCTCGTTCCGGGCCTATCACTCCTTCGTCCGCCACCTTGGCCTGCATTCGCACGGGCCGCTGACGGAAGACACATGGCGTGCCTACAACCGCGCCATCGACGCGGCGGGTGTCACACCGGCGACCGACAAGGAAACCTATCCCTTCCTCGACGCGCTGCCGGAATACCAGCTCTGGTCCTGGTTCCACCGCATGGACCGCCAGCGCAAATACAACACGCCGGACTATGGCGTCGTCGCCGCCGTGCGCGCGCAGGAAAAGGAACTCGCCCCGAAGCTCGACGCCATCGCGGCGGAAGGCATCAGGAACGGCCGGCTGAAGCTCAACCCCGACCTCAAGATGCCGGCCTATTTCACCCAGGTCGATTTCCACCAGCATCCCGAGGGCGTGTGGCAGCATCCGCTCGACGGGCTTTCCTATGACCTCGCGCGGCGCACCACCAACCCGGCGCATTCCGACCCGAACGACGTCTATCGCATGATCTTCTCGCACCTGCCGGACGGCGCGAAGACCGATCGCGTGCTCGACTGGGGCACGGGCCATGGTGCCGGCGTGCTGACCTGGCTGGAAAGTCATCCAAACTCGGAAGTACATGGCGTCGATATCGCCGCCCCTTGCGTCAAATTCGCCTATGCAATGGCGAAGGACCGCGGCGGCAACGCCTTCTGGTCGCAGCAGGATCTCGAGCATCTCGACTACCCCGACAACCATTTCGACGTCGCCTTCTTCTGCTTCATGCTGCACGAGATTCCACCGGGTCCGACCAAGGCGCTGTTCAAGGAAGTGTTGCGCGTGCTGAAGCCGGGCGGGGTGTTCCTCGGCATGGAAATCGGCCGCACGGCGAATCCGTTCCAGGCGGCGCTGCAGGACCAGAACTGCTGGCTCAACAACGAGCCCTTCATGATCGCCTGCGCTGATGCGGACTATCCCGCTCTGATGAAGAAGGCCGGCTTCTCGACGGCGGAATTGGGCGAATACGCCTTCCGTCATCCGCCCAAGGGCACGCTCGGCCCGAAGGAAGACGACAAGGCGGCGGTGCCGAAGACGCGGCACAACATCTACGTCGCGCGCAAGTAGCGCCGCCACGAAAAAAAGCCCCGCGCCGTCATCCGGCGCGGGGCTTTTGTCTGTCCGCGGTGCGGTTTGTAGACCCTACGATTCCCCGCCGCCGCTGGCGCGCTGGACGTAGTTCTGCAGGCCCATCTGGCCGATCAGGTTGAGCTGCGTCTCGATGAAGTCGACATGCTCCTCCTCGGACTCGAGGATGTCTTCCAGCAGCTCGCGGGTGATGTAGTCGCCGCTCTTCTCGCAGAGCGCAATGCCGCTGCGCAGCATCGGCATGGCGAGCTCTTCGGTCTTCAGGTCGGCGCGCAAGACATCTTCGACATTCTCGCCGATGAACAGCTTGCCGAGATCCTGCAGGTTGGGCAGGCCGTCGAGAAACAGGATGCGTTCCGTCAGCCTGTCCGCATGCTTCATCTCGTCGATGGATTCCTTGTACTCATAGGCGGCGAGGTCCTTGAGGCCCCAGTTCTTCAGCATCTTCGCGTGCAGGAAATATTGATTGATCGCGGTCAGCTCGTTCTTGAGCACCGCGTTCAACATCGCAATGACGTCACGATCGCCCTTCATGGGTTGTCTCTTTCCGTTGCCGCAGCAAAGACCAGCCCAGCCAGTGGGACGGTCTGCGGGCGGGGTCAGCCTTGCGTGGGGAACCTGAGGGAAGAAACGGGGCGGGGGGCGGTGGGTTCCGGTGCCGTCGCGGAGGGCACCTGCGTCGCACTTTGCTCGGGTTCGAGCAGCGCGCGCAGCGCCAGCATGGTCCGGGAGGGTTTCAGGCCGCGCCAGAGCAGCATCGGATCAGGCCCCCTGGACCGCGAGGGCCAGCGCCTGGCGGGGCTCGCTGTGGGCTTTGTCGAGAATGGCCTGGGCATAGGAGAGGCACTGGCCGCATTGCGGGCCGCAGCCCAATGCTTCATAGGCCGTGGGGGCATCGCGGTGGCCATGCTGTGCCGCCTGGGCGATGTCACGATCGCGATAACCGTTGCAGATACAGACGTACATAAAGCACCTCTTCTGAACTTCCTTAATAATAATCACTCGCAAAAAATTATGCAAGCGAGTCGCAGTCGCGGAGAAAAAGGAAGGTTTTCCGGTGCCTCGGGGTGCGTTGACAGGCGCGAGCCCCGCCCCTATGGTCCGCGCCTCAATTTCCGCCGGTCCCCGGCGCCCGACCGTTTCGAGAGAGATGTCATGAAGGTCCTTCGCTCGCTGAAATCCGCCAAGACACGCCATCGCGACTGCCGTGTGGTGCGCCGCAAGGGCCGGGTCTATGTGATCAACAAGACCAACCCGCGCTTCAAGGCGCGCCAGGGCTGATCAAGGCCAGGCTGGCCACCCCTGACCGGTTCAAAACCGCACCCCTTTGGGTGCGGTTTTTTGTTGCCCGAAACTCAAGGCCAGCACTGATAGGCTTCCGCCATGCGCATGCCGGAACCTGACCGCTCGACCATCGCCCGCGCGCCCGACATCGTCGCGCGCCTGCGCGGGCTGCTGGCGCCCGAATCGGTGATCGCCGACCTCGACGGGCTGCGCCCCTATGAGACCGACGGGCTGACCGCCTATCGCACCGTGCCGCTCTGCGTCGTGCTGCCGGAAACGACGGCCGAGGTCGCGGCGGTGCTCAAGGCCTGCGCCGAGATGGATGTGAAAGTCGTGCCGCGCGGCGGCGGCACCTCGCTGTCGGGAGGTGCGCTCCCGCTCGCCGATGGCGTCATCCTCGGCCTGTCGAAGTTCAAGCGTATCCTCGACATCGACCTCGAGAACCGCTGCGCCGTGGTGCAGCCCGGCGTCACCAACCTCGCGATCACCGATGCCGTGGCGGCGGATGGCTGGTACTACGCGCCCGATCCGTCGAGCCAGATCGCCTGCACCATCGGCGGCAACGTGGCCGAGAATTCCGGCGGCCTGCACTGCCTGAAATACGGCATGACGACGAACAACATACTGGGCGTCGAATTCGTGATGATGGACGGGACGATCCTGCGGCTCGGCGGCAAGCATTGCGACGCGGAAGGCTATGACCTCCTCGGCCTCATCACCGGATCAGAAGGCCTGCTCGGCGTCGTCACCGAGGTGACGGTACGCCTGTTGCGCCGGCCGGAGACGCAACGCGCGCTCTTGCTCGGCTTCGACAGCAACGAGGCCGGCGGGCTCTGCGTCGCCCGCGTCATCGGC
>CANJEJ010000203.1 GCA_947473325.1 Alphaproteobacteria bacterium
CCGCTTCACCCAGGCGGGTTCGGAAGTGTCGGCGCTGCTCGGCCGCATCCCCTCCGCGGTGGGCTACCAGCCGACGCTCGCCACCGACATGGGTGCGCTGCAGGAGCGCATCACGACGACGAACAAGGGCTCGATCACCTCGGTGCAGGCGATCTACGTGCCCGCCGACGACTTGACCGACCCGGCACCGGCGACTTCCTTCGCCCATCTGGACGCCACCACCGTGCTGTCGCGCCAGATCGCGGAGCTCGGCATCTATCCGGCCGTGGACCCGCTCGACTCCACCTCGCGCATGCTCGACCCGCGGATCATCGGTGAAGAGCATTACAACGTCGCGCGCGACGTGCAGCGCGTGCTGCAGGAATACAAGTCGCTGCAGGACATCATCGCGATCCTGGGCATGGACGAGCTGACGGAAGACCAGAAGATCACGGTTTCCCGCGCCCGCAAGATCCAGCGCTTCCTGTCGCAGCCGTTCCACGTCGCCGAAGTGTTCACCGGCCGTCCGGGCGTTCTCTGCCCGCTCGCCGAGACGATCCGCGGCTTCAAGGAAATCGTTCAGGGCAAGTATGACGACCTGCCGGAAGCGGCCTTCTATATGTGCGGCACGATCGATGAAGCGGTCGAGAACGCCCGCCGCATGGCCGCGGAAGCGGCATAAGGCGCTGTAAGGGAACGAGCACACGACCATGGCCGAAAAGATCGCCTTCGAACTGGTGTCGCCCGACCGCCTTCTCGTGTCGGAAGCGGTGGACATGGTCGTGATTCCGGGCACCGAGGGCGATTTCGGTGTCCTCCATGGCCACCAGCCCCTCGTGGCGCTGGTGCGCCCCGGCATTCTCGAGATCGAGAATGAAGGCGCGGCCACCCGCCGGATCTTCGTGTCCGGCGGCTTTGCCGAGGTCACGAACGATCGTTGCGCCGTGCTGACCGAAGATGCGGTGCCGGTTGAGGATCTGAAGCGTGCCGACCTCGAGCAGCGCATTAAGGACGCCGAGGAAGCCCTTGCAGCCACGGCCTCCGATGCCGACCGCACGCTGATCGAGGCACGCCTGACTACCCTGCGGGATCTTGCCCAGGCGGCGTAATTAGCCCTTTCGGGGCTGAACCTCAAACCACGTCTTGACGTTACATAGACGGGCCGCCACATTTTTGTGGTAGCAGAGGACTCAACTCGTGACACACCGGGAGGGTTGCCATGAGCAAGAGATGGTCTATCGACGACATCGACTGGAGCCGTTTCGATCGCTCCAAGGTCAGTTCGCGACTGCTTGAGATCGTCCGCGCCGCCGCCATGGTGGAATACCGCAGCGGCGACTATGTGACCTATCTCTGCAACGTCTTCACTGACGACGAGGAGTTCAAGGCCGCCGCCCGGGTCTGGGGCGAGGAAGAGATCCAGCATGGCCTGGCGCTGGCCCAATGGGCGCGCATGGCCGATCCGACCTTCGACTTCGAGGCGAGCTACCGCGAATTCACCGAAGGCTTCCATCTCGAACTGGAACGCAACGAATCGATCCGCGGCTCGCGCACCGGCGAGTTGCTGGCGCGCTGCATGGTGGAGATCGGCACCAGTTCCTTCTACAGCGCCATCCGCGATGCCAGCGAAGAGCCGGTCCTGCGCGAGATCTGCACCCAGATCGCGCGCGACGAATTCGCCCATTACGGCTTGTTCCGCCGCCACATGGAGCGCTACCAGGCGCGCGAGGGCAAGGGCATGGGCTACCGCCTGCGCACCGCCCTCATGCGGGCGATCGAAACCCAGGACGATGAATTGTCCTATGCCTTCCATGCCGGCAACAGCCTGCCCGGTCCCTATGACCGCAAGCAGGCCAACAGCGCCTATGCCGCCCGCGCCTTGCCGCTCTACCAGCCGGGCCATGTCGAACGCGGTATCTTCATGGCGTTGAAGGCGCTTGGATTCGAGCGTGAGTGGTCATGGCAGCGCGGCCTTGCCACGCTGGCCTACCGCCTGCTGCGCGTGCGTGCCCGCATGGCCGACGACAGCACGCCGCCCGACACCCAGCGCCACGCGGCCTAGCGCATCGGCTTGTTCTGGCTGACGGGGCGGGGCCGCAGTCGGTCCAGCACGCGCCCGTCCATGGCGAGCAGGCCGGCGAAGATCAGCGCCATGCCGGCAAAGGCCGTCCAGTGCGGCCGTTCCCCCAGCACGAGAATGCCGAGCAGCAGCGCGCTGACCGGATTCAGCAGCGTGACCAACATCAGGTTGGTCGCGCCCGCCGTGCGCAGCACGCGGAAGAAGATCGGATAGGCGAGCGCGGTACAAAGGAGCCCAATGCCGACAAGGGCGCCCCATGCCTGTGGACTCGGGCCTGCCAGTTGCCAGGGCCGGTCAACCAGCAAGGCGACCGGCGCCAGCAGCAGCGCCGCGCCCACCACCTGCCCGGTCGCGGTCAGCATCGGCGGCACGCCCTGGAAGGCGCGGCGGCCGAAGATGCCCGCGCAGGCATAGGAGAGGGCGGTGCCCAGCACCAGCAACTCGCTCCAGCCCGCACCGCCGCCGCTGGCGAGCGTCTTGGGGCCGAGCAGCACGACGACCCCGAGGAAGCCGAGCACCACACCGGCCAGCCGCCGCTTGGCGAAGGCCTCCTGCCCGACCAGCACAGCAAGGATGGCGCTGAAGATCGGCGTCGTGCCGTTGAGGATCGACGCGAGCCCTGAATCGATGTGCATCTGCGCCGTTGCCGTCAGCGTGAAGGGAATCGCGTTGTTGAGCAGGCCCATGATCAGGAAGGCGCCCAGCAGGCGCCGCGTCACCGGCGCGCGCACGGTGAGCAGCGCGAGAGCGAGCAACACCACGCCGCCGATGGCGACGCGGCCGAAGGCTACGGTCATCGGCGGCAGTTCATGGACGGCGACGGCGAAGAAGAAGAACGAGCCGCCCCACAGGAAGGCAAGGAAGCCGATCAGCAGCCATTCGGTCAGGCCAAGGACGGGCGACTCCGCCGCCGGTGTCATGCGGTATCAGCGCGCCGTGGAATGGATCAGCGGCGAGAACTCGGCCACCACCTGTCGATAGATGTCGCGCTTGAAGGGCACGATGACGTCGGGAAGCTGCGCGGGTTCGATCCACTTCCACTCGGTGAATTCCGGCGTCTCGGTGGCGATGTTGATATCGCTGTCGACCCCGGTGAAGCGCATCAGGAACCACTTCTGCGTCTGGCCGCGATAGCGTCCCTTCCACAGCTGGCCGATCATCTCGACCGGCAGGTCGTAGTTCATCCAGCGGCTGCTTTCGCCAATGATGATGGCCTTGTCGGTGCCGGTTTCCTCGCCCAGTTCGCGTAGCGCGGCGGCGCGCGGCTCCTCGCCGGGATCGATGCCGCCCTGCGGCATCTGCCAGGCGTCGCTCGTCATGTCGATGCGGCGGGCGACGAAGACCCGGTTCGCGGCGTTCAGCAGCATGATGCCGACGCAGGGGCGGTAGGCGGTGGGTAGCGGGGCGTTCATCGGACGACTTTGATGTTGGGCCATCTATCGGACGGCCTGGCGGTTGGCGATGGCCGATACCGGTACAAGGTCGATGCCCTTCGCGTCCAGCGTCGCGGCCCAGGCGGCGACGCGCTCGATGGTGACGGGATAGGGCCGCGTGCCGATGCCGACGGCAGTGCCGGTCTGCTGCGCGATGCGTTCAAGCTCCAGCAGCCGCGCGTCGATGCTGACGCGCGATGCCTCGGTGTCGATGAATCGGTTGTTCACCGCGCGCGGCATGTTGAGGTCGGCGGCGACCTGGGCCGCAACGCTGTTGCGGCTGCTTTTCGCGTCGAGCAGCATCAGTCCGCGGTCGCGTGCCTCCTGCAGCACCGGCGTCAGGCTGTCCGCCGAGGCGGTGAACTTGTCGCCCATGAAGGTGATGACGCCGGCATAGCCGGTGAAGCGCGAGAGCAGCCAGGTCAGCCGATCGATGTTCTGGTCGGGCCGCAGCGAGGTCAGCAACGTGTGTGGCCCCGGATCGCTGGCCGGATAGTCGAGCGGTTCCATAGGCAGTTGCAGGAACACCTCATGTCCGGCGGCGCGCGCCGCGTTGATGGCGCGCTGCACGTCGGGGGCATAGGGCTCGAAGGAGAGCGTGATCGCACCCGGCAGCTTCTGGACGGCGGCGGTGGTGGCGGCATCACTGAAGCCGACGCCCTGCACCACGATGGCGATGCGCGGCCGCTTGCGGTCTTGCGCGAAGGGCCGGGCGTAGACCTGCCAGGCCTGACGTCCGTCTGGCGCGATGATGGGGAGCGGCCCGTTCGGCCCTTCGGTCACCAGTGCCGGGTCGGGCACGGCTGCCAGCGGTCCTTGCGAGCCGCGGGGCGGCGGCGGCGCGGCGGGACGCGCGGCGGCGGGCGCCGTGCCGCGCGGCGCCGCACCGGGTGTGGACGGCGCCGTACTGCCCGGTGGCACGCTGGCTGCCGCCTCGCCCTCGGCCAGCGGCTGCGGGCCGGCCGGCAATGGGGGTGGCAGACTGATCGCGATCTCGGTGCCGCGCGGAGGCGGCGGCGGCGGTGCGGGCTTGTAGGTGAGCGCCAGCGTGCCGATCAGACCGGCAAACAGCACCACCAGGAGATAGCTCGTGATCGCAAGCGGGCCAAGCCAGCGGCGGCGCCGGCGCGGCGCCGGTTCGTCTTCGTCTGCAGCTTGCGCCTCGTCGTCATCGGGGGGCGGTTCTTCGCCATCATCCGCGTCGTCGTCGTCGCGGGCGCGACGCGGCGGGTCGTCGATCTCGAAATCATCGTCGTCGGCAGGGGAACGGGCCGCCCGTTGGGGCGGCCCGTCATCCTCTGCGTCTTCGATCCTCAGATCGTCGTCGTCTGCTTCCGGCTCCGGTTCCGGTCGGGGCTTCCGTGCCACACCCGTGCCCTGCGGACTCCGCGGCCGGGACTAGTTCGGCTTCTTCGCGAACTTGGCCATGCCGCGCAGCAGATCGACGGCACGGGCCAGCTGGAAGTCGAAGTTCTCAGAGTCGGGGGCGATCGACCCGCCGATCGGCGTCGGCGGCGGTGGGGCGGCGTTGCTGTTCTCCTCCGCCGGCGGCGTCGCGCCCGGCGTCGGCGTCACCAGGGTCGGACGGCCCGTCTTGCTGTCGACCTCGATGTGGTTGCGCAGGCTCGCCTCGTTGCGGCGCGGCGCGCCGGCCGAAGCCTGCGGCTTGCCGGCCGTGTCGAGCTTCGCCTGCTCGACCAGGATGTCGGGCTCGATGCCCTTGGCCTGGATCGATTTGCCCGATGGCGTGTAGTAGAGCGACGTGGTCAGGCGGATGGCGCCCTGGCCCGAGATCGGAATGATGGTCTGCACCGAGCCCTTGCCGAAGGACTTGGTGCCCATCACCACGCCGCGGCCATGGTCCTGCAGAGCGCCGGCGACGATTTCCGATGCCGATGCCGAACCGCCGTTGATCAGCACCACAAGCGGCAGGGCGTCGGCAATGTCGCCCTTCTTGGCGTTGTAGCGCTGGGCATCGCCGGTGCGGCGGCCACGGGTCGAGACGATCTCGCCCTGGTCGAGGAAGGAGTCGGACACCTTGACCGCCTGGTCAAGCAGGCCACCCGGGTTGCCGCGCAAGTCGAGCACGACGCCGGCCACCTTGCCTTCGCCGATCTGCTTGCGCAGGCGCGCCGTCTCATTGGCGAGCGTGGTCGAGGTCTGTTCGCTGAAGGTGGTGATGCGGAGGTAGACCACATCGCCCTCGGCGCGGCCGCGGACCGAGCTGATCTTGATGACTTCGCGTGTCAGCGTGACGTCGAAGGGCGCGTCCTGGCCCGACCGCACGATGGTGAGCTTGATGTCGGTGTTGACGGGGCCGCGCATCTTCTCGACGGCTTCCGAGAGCGTGAAGCCCTGCGTCGATTCGCCGTTGATCTGCGTGATCATGTCGCCGGTCAGGATGCCGGCGCGGAAGGCGGGCGTCTCGTCGATCGGTGCGATCACCTTGACGACGCCGTTCTCGAGCGTGACCTCGATGCCAAGTCCGCCGAACTCGCCGCGGGTCTGGACCTGCATCTCCTGGAAGTTCTTCTGGTTCAGGTAGCCCGAATGCGGGTCGAGCGACGACAGCATGCCGTTCACTGCCGCTTCGACGAGCTTCTGATCCGACACTTCGTCGACGTAGTCGGCGCGCACGCGCTCGAAGATGTCGCCGAACAGGTTGAGCTGCCGGTAGGTTTCCGAACTGGTCTGTGTTTGGGCGCTGGGCACCGCAAGCAGCAGAAGGGCGACGATGCTGAGAGCCGCTAGGACATTACGCATTAGCCATTGACCTTCGTTTCAGACACCAACCACGGGAGCGGGTTGATGGGTTCGCCGTTCCGGCGCAATTCGATGTAGAGCTCGGGCTTCTGGCCGGTCGCCGGCCCCATCCGTCCGATCGGCTCCCCCGCAAGAAGCCATTGACCGACCGTCCCATCGATGCTCGCGATCCC
>CANJEJ010000204.1 GCA_947473325.1 Alphaproteobacteria bacterium
CGGGCTCGCCGCGATCTCGCGCTGGATGTCGGCCCGGGTGCAAAAGCAGGGATAGAGGACGCCGAGGGCTTCGAGCCGTGCCAGCGCGGCGCGATAGTCGGCGAAATGATCGGACTGCCGCCGCACCGGATCTTCCCAGCACAGGCCAAGCCAGGCGAGGTCGGCGAGGATCGCCGCCTCGAACTCCGGCCGGCAGCGCGACGCGTCGATATCCTCGATCCGCAGCAGGAAGCGCCCGCCCGCCGTCCGCGCCGCATCGAAGGCGAAGATTGCGGCAAAGGCATGGCCGATGTGGAGATGGCCGGTCGGGCTGGGGGCGAAGCGGGTGACGACGGTCATTGCGGGCAGACTAACCGTCGCCGCTGACTTTCGGCAGCAGCGATGCGACACTCAGCTTCGTTTTTGTGAAGGTCTCGCATGTCCACCCCCACCCTGACCGGTCCCCGCCAGCCTGCCGCGAGCGGCGCGAAGGCGAGGCAGTTGATCGTCCTGCTGCACGGCTATGGCGCCGACGGCAACGACCTGTTCGGTCTGGTGCCGGTGCTGGCGCCGCATTTCCCGCACGCGGCCTTCGTCTCGCCCAACGCGCCCTTTCCCTGCACGATGGCGGGCTTCGGCTATGAATGGTTCCCGTTGCAGGACCGCAGCGCGGCGTCCATTGCGGCGGGCGTCCAGATGGCGCGGCCCATCCTCAATGCCTTCCTCGATGCCGAGATCGCCGCCCATGGGCTGGATGATTCGCAAGTGGCGCTGGTCGGCTTCTCGCAGGGCACGATGATGTCGCTCGATGTCGGCCTGCGGCGACGGAAAGCGCTCGCCGGCATCGTGGGCTATTCCGGGCGGCTGGTGCCGACAGGCGACCTCGCGGCCGAGATCGTGTCGCGCCCGCCGGTCCTGATGGTGCACGGTGATGCCGACCCGCTGGTGCCGGTCGCCGCCATGCAAGAAGCCGTCGCCACGCTAAAGGCGCACGGGGTGGATGCGGAGGGCTATGTGCGTCCGGGCCTGCCCCACTCGATCGACGAAGGCGGGCTCGTGCTCGCCCAGGCCTTCCTGAAGCGGTGTCTCCCGCATGGCTGAGGCGAAGGCCGTGGTGCGGCGCACATATTCGATCACCGTCACGCTGGCCTTCGCCATCGGATCGCTTGTGGCGGTCGGCGTGCTTTCGGTGCTGTTTCTCGGCTTGCAGAGCGCGCAGAAGAACACCTTCGACCTCGTGCGCGAACAGGCGGTGCTGATCCTCGCCAGCCAGGGCGCGCTCGTCGAGCAGAACCTCCAGCCGGTGCGGATCGAACTCGACTTCCTGGCGCAGCTCGTCGCCAGCGGTCGGCTCGACCTGTCGAACCCCCAGCAGATCACCGACGTGATGACCGGCGCGCTTGGCGGCGCACAGCAGGTCGCGGCCCTGTCCTTTGTCCGCCCGGACCTCACTGTCACCAGCGTGGCGCGCGATCGCGATCGCATCGTCACGCTGGAGGAAGACTGGTCGCGCATCGAGGACGTCCGCCGCGGCATCGAGGTCATCCGCCAGGCCCGCGATCCGGTGTGGGGCGAGCTGGTGCCCTCGCCCAGCCGCGCCTCCGGCGCCTTCATCAACATCCGTGTCCCGTTGCGCCGCAGCGGCGAATTCCTTGGCGCGCTGGTGGCACTCGTTTCCACCTCGCAGCTTTCGCGTTTCGTCGAACGCCTCGACTCCGGGCTGGCCGGCGGCCATGCCTTCATTCTCTACGGGCGCGACCATGTGCTCGCCCATGCCGCGCTGCGCGACGGCTTCCGTCGTGCCGACAGCTTCCGGCCCGCCGAGGGCGCCGACCTCCTGCCGACGCTCAACGACATCGGCGACCCGGTGCTGGCCGCGATCTGGCAGAGGGACGCGCGCGGCCGCGATCCGGAGCGCACGCCGCTGCCGCCCCGGCCCGGCTCGCAGGGCAGTCCCGGCGTGCTGCATTTTGGCACCGTCAACGGGGCGGCCTATATCTATATGCTGCGCGAAGTAACCAGCTTTGGCAGCACGCCCTGGCTGATGGGCCTCTACATACCGGCGACGGAGATCGAGGACGAGATCCGGCGCCTTGTCTATGCCGGCGTGGCCGGCCTTGGCGTGCTGCTGGTCTCGCTCATCGCCGCGGTGCTCCTTGGCCGCCGCATCGCCCGGCCGATCAAGCGCATCGCCAACGCGGCGCGCACGATGTCGGAGTTGCGCTTCAAGGATGTCGAGCACCTGCCGCCCTCGCGCATCCAGGAATTGAACGACCAGAGTACGGCTTTCAACGGCCTGGTCAGCGGGCTGCGCTGGTTCGAGAACTATGTGCCGCGCAGCCTGGTGCACCGCCTGCTCGGCGAGGGCGAGGCGCTCGACCTGCCGTCGGAGACGCGCGAGGTGACCGTGCTGTTCACCGACATCGTTGGCTTTACCTCAATGTCGGAACCGCTCTCGGCTGCCGATCTCGCCACCTTCATCAACGAGCATTTCGCGCTGATCAACCGCTGCATCGAGGCCGAAGGCGGTACGCTCGACAAGTATATCGGCGATGCCGTGATGGCCTTCTGGGGCGCGCCGGGCGCACAGCCCGACCATCCGGCGCGGGCGCTGCGGGCCGCGCGCGCCATCGCAGCGGCAGTGCGGGCGGAAAACGTGGCCCGCACCGCGCGGGGCGACAAGGCCGTGCGGCTGCGCGTCGGCATCCATTCCGGCCCCGCTGTGGTCGGCAACATCGGCGCCCCCGGGCGGGTCAACTACACCATCGTGGGCGACACGGTGAACGTGGCGCAGCGGCTCGAGCAGCTGGGCAAGGAGGTCGATGGCGGCGCCGATGTCTGCGTCGTCGCCTCGGAAACCACGGTCTGGGCGGCGCAGAACCCGCCGGATTTCGAACCGCTGGGCGCCTACCAGTTGCGCGGCCGCGGCCAGCCGCTGGCGGTGTTTCGCCTGCGGCCGACTTGAATCTGTCGCCAAACCGTCATGCCGGGGTGCTTGACTCGCCACCGACACAGGATGTTGTAATGGGGCATTGCTCCATCACTAAATGAACGGAGCGACCGGAGGGAAGGGCGGTGGATCTCGCGCTGAAATCCTGCCACGCACTGGTTCTCAACGCCGATTACCGGCCGTTGAGCTATTTCCCGTTGTCGCTGTGGCCCTGGCAGGAAACGGTGAAGGCGGTCTGCCTCGACCGCGTCGACATCGTCTCCGAATATGACCGCGAGGTGCGCTCGCCGGGCTTTGCGATGCGGCTCCCCTCGGTCGTCGCGCTCAAGAAATATGTGCCGCCGGCCAAGCGCCCCGCCTTCACGCGGTTCAACGTGTTCCTGCGTGACAGCTTCGAATGCCAGTATTGCGGCTCGGAGGAGGAACTCACCTTCGACCACCTGATCCCGCGCGCGCGCGGCGGCCGCACCACCTGGGACAATGTCGTCACCGCCTGCGCGCCCTGCAATCTGGCCAAGGGCCAGCGTCTGGAACATCAGTGCGGCATGCACCCACGCACGCGCCCCTTCATGCCGACAGTGGTGGATCTGCAGCACAACGGTCGCGCCTTCCCGCCCAACTACCTGCACGGCAGCTGGCACGACTTCCTCTACTGGGACACCGAACTGGAACCCTGATCCGGGTTCAGATGCGTTCCGACAGCCAGATCGCGAGCCTCGTCCCGCGCCTGATCGCGAAGGACAGCAGGTCATAGCCGGCGGCGCGTTCGGCGCCGGCGGCCAGCGCCGTTTCCTTGTGGGCAAGCTCATCCGCCCGGGCGCTTTCCACCGTGGCCTTCAGCGCGGCCTGGTCGGGGCCGAGATAGTCGGCCTGCTTCGCGTAATGCTCGACGATGGCGTCCTCGACCGCCACGGTGCAGGCCATGGCGGCGCGCGGTCCCATCAGCGCCGTGCCGGCGCCAAGCGCAAAGCCTGCGACATGCCACAATGGGGACAGCAGGGTCGGCCGCGCCCGGTGTTCGACCATCAGCCTGTTGAAGGCCTCGAGGTGCTTCTGTTCCTGTTCCGCCATGTGGCGGATCTCCGGCCCGTGGTTGCCGCGGCCGAGCACGGCGAGCTGGCCTTCATAGATGCGCTTCGCGCCATATTCGCCGGCCTGGTCGACACGGATGATGCGCTCGATCATATCCGCGGGCGATGGATCGCCGGGCAGGCGGTGGGCGCCGGTGCGGTCGTTCATGCGGTCGCTCCCTTGGTCGTGCCGATGCGCGTGGCGAACCACAACGAGATCAACGCCAGCGCCGCCCCGAGGATCGCGTTGAAGCCGGCGAGCGAAATGCCGAGCAGCGTCCATTGCGGCACATCGCAGCGCGTGATGGGGGTGGCCAGCAGGCGCGCACGCAGCGCCTCGATCGATTCGGCGCCGCCGGTGAAGCCGCCGCCGCAGGCCGCGACGCCCTTCCACCAGGTCTGCTCGACGCCGACATGGAAGACCGCGATGCCGGAGTCGACCGCGAAGAGCAGGACGGCCAGCGCGAGCAACCCCTGCTGCGTGCGCCGCGCCGCCGGCTCGTCGCCCACGCTGACGATCAGCGCGCCAAGCCCGATCAGCACGGCCAACGGATAGCGCTGCCACAGGCAGAGCGCACAGGGCAGCAGGCCACCCACATATTGGAAAAGAAGGGCACCGCCCAGCAGGCCAAGGCTACCCAGCGCGACGATCAGTCCGGCAGCACGGGGGCTCTGCAGCGTCATGGGCGGCTCTCGGGCAGCGGCTCTAGAAGACGTATTTCGCGGCCAGGATGCCGCCAACGATCCCGACGACGAAAACCGTCGTCACCCACGTCAGGTATTTCTCCACGAACAGGCGGATCGGCTCGCCCTTCCAGCGAAGCAGCCCGGCCACCGCATAAAAGCGGATGCCGCGCGTGACGATGGAGGCGACGATGAAAACCGGCAGGCTGAAATGCGCCGCGCCGCTCGCGATGGTGACCAGCTTGTAGGGAATTGGCGTCAGGCCCTTGATCAGGATCACCCACAGGCCCCACCGCGCATACCACTCGTCGAAGGTGGCCAGGTCCATGCTGTAGATGCGGGCGATCAAGCTGCCCAGCGTCTCGATCAGAAAGAAGCCGATCGCATAGCCGGCAAGGCCGCCGAGCACCGAGGCGACGGTGCAGACGAAGGCGAAGTGCCAGGCCCGCGCCCGGTTCGCGAGGCACATGGGGATGAGCATCGCGTCGGGCGGAATCGGAAAGATCGAGCTTTCCAGGAAGGAAACCAGGGCGAGCGTGCGGGTGGCATGCGGCGAATCGGCCTGCCGCATGACCCAGAAATAAAGGCGTCTCAGCACGGCGCGGGGTGTAGCAGGTTGCGCCCCGACGCGATAGGCCCCCTGCGGCCGCAGCCGGCCGTGCCGCGATCACGGCTTCGCGGGGCCGTTCCAGGATCGCCGATCCTTGACCCTCCCGGGGGCTTTCGCCACACTGCGCGCCTTCGCGGGCGTGGCGGAATTGGCAGACGCGCCGGACTCAAAATCCGGTTCTGGCGACAGAGTGTCGGTTCGACCCCGACCGCCCGCACCAATCCCGCTCTCGCCCCTGTTTCGCCAGACGGAGCCTTCATGGCGGACCGCCTGTTCCTGGCCGGCGCCGCGGGCGCCATCGGCCGCGCGCTCATCCCGCTTCTGAAGGCCGACGGCTGGCATGTCGTCGGCACCACCCGCCGCGCGGATCGCGCGGTGCAGCTGGCCGCCCTCGGCATCGAAGCGGTTGTGGTCGACGTGTTCGATGGCGTGGCGCTGACGCAGGCTGTCGCCGCCGCCCGTCCCCGTGTCGTGGTCCACCAGCTGACCGACCTGCCGGCCGGCCTCGATCCTGCCCGCATGGGGGCGGCACGGGCCCGCAACGCGCGCATCCGCGAGGACGGCACGCGCAACCTGATCGCTGCCACCGTGGCGGCCGGCGCGCGGCGGCTGGTGGCGCAAAGCATCGCCTTTGCCTACGCCGCCCCCGGGCCGAAGCCGTGGCGCGAAAGCGATCCCCTCAATATCGAGGTAGCGGGGGACGCCGGCGTCACGCCGCGCGCTGCCGCCAGCCTGGAACGCCAGGTGCTTGCAGCGCCGCTCGACGGCCTGGTGTTGCGCTATGGCTTCTTCTACGGACCGGGCACCGGATTTGACGCCCCCACCGGGCCGGGTTCGATCCATGTCGCCGACGCGGCGGAGGCCACCCGCCATGCGCTCACGCGCGGGGCGACCGGCATTTACAACATCGCCGAGGACGACGGCACGGTGGATGTCACGCGGGCGCGCGACGAACTCGGCTGGCGGCCAACCCGCTAGCCGCTACGTCGCTTTCGGGCGTTCCATCACCAGCAACGTCGATGTCGCCGAGACGTAGAGCGTGCCC
>CANJEJ010000205.1 GCA_947473325.1 Alphaproteobacteria bacterium
ACGGGCGACGGACCCACAGGGCCACGAGACTGTTGCCGTCAGTCGCGGCACGGTCCGGCGAAGACGCAGGCAATAAAAAAGGCCGGGTCGAAGCCCGGCCTTTTCGTGTCGCGGCGCGAAGGCCGCTACAGGGATGTTACTGCTTCTTCGGCGGCGCCTTGCGAGCCGGCTCGGCCGGGATCGGCCCGCGCACGACAGCGGTGGAAGCAGGCGTGGCGACGACAGGGGCGGGGGCCGCCACGGCGGCAATGCCCTGATTGGCTGGGGCCGGCCGATCCTTCACCGCCGAAACATAGCTGCTGAATTCCTGCGGCTTCACCACCAGGACATCATCGAAGATGCGGCCATGCTCGACGCAGAAGCCGGTCGGATCCGCCATGGTGCGCACCGAAGCCTCGTTGGCCATCCGGGTGACGGCGGCGTTCAGGGCCGTCGTGCCGTTGTTGCCATGCGCCTGGCGGAAGAGCTGCTTGAGCGTGTTGCCCTCGGATGCGATCTGCGGCTCGAAGCGGCGGACGAATTCGTTGTAGCGCTGCTTCTCATTGCAGTAGAGCGCCGCGACCATCAGATCGGTCTGCAGCTTCTTCGCCGCCACGGCCGGGTGGCTGAGCGGCGGATCGCCGGCGGCCCAGGTCGGGACCGAGGCGCTGATGGCAATGGCAAAGACAGTGGTGGCGGCGGCGCGGCCAACATGCCGCGTGAGCTGTCGCGTGAACTGCACTGAGATTCCCCCAGATCGGCTCTGGTTACTAACGACGGCACTATCTCATGGGTTTTGCGCCCGGCGCAATGTTAATCAGCGCTTCAAGGCGACACGTTAAGGTCTTGGTAATAATCAGAATTTTGCGGTAACTGGCGGTGCGGGAGTCCGGCTGGGCCGGACCCCCGTCTTTGTCACGCGCTGCGCAGATTCAGGAAACGGAACAGGTAGACGATGATGAACAGGGCGATGAGGCCGACAAGACCCTTGCTCGCCACGGTGTCCAGCATACCCACCAGATTGGAGACTACATTGGAGGTACCGAAATTGGCGACGCCGCCAAATAGAACCTGAATCACCAGCGCCAGCGGGATCACCGCCAGAAACACTGCCACCAGGGCACCAATCCAACCACGCACGGTATTGAGGATATCCATTGCACTTCCCCCGTGTTGCTCACCGGTCCAGGTGAGTTATCAACAAAAGATTATGCATTTATCCCCAGTCTTGTCCACAACGGTTTGTGACAAGCGCGTGGTTACCCACTAGGCGTGGTTGTCGCCGCCAGATGAAAGGGTCAGGGAGTCTTGGTCAGGCTGTGGAAGGTGCCGCAGTGAAACAGCAGCGGATCACGCTCGAGATTGATGTAGCGGTGTACCGCGCCCAGGATGATGACGTGGTCGCCGCCTGGGTAATGCGCCTGAACCCGGCATTCGAGATAGGCGACGCAGCCTTCGAGGAGCGGCACCCCCTCGAGGCCTGGCCGCACGCCGAGACCGGAAAACTTGTCGTCGCTTGAGCGGGCGAACTGCCGCGCCACCGTCTCCTGGTCGGAGGCCAGGATGTTGACGGCGAAGACGGTGTCCAGGCCGAAGGCAGCCAGGTTGGCCGACTCGGTGGCGATGCTCCACAGCACGAGCGGCGGGTCGAGCGACACGGAACTAAAGGAATTGACTGTCACGCCGATCCGCCGGCCGTCCGGCCCCGTGCCGGTAATGACGGCAACGCCGGTGGCGAACTGGCCGAGCAGGTTGCGGAACTGTCGCTTGTCGGCGTCGCTCGGTCCCGGCAGGACATGGCTGCCCAGCGTGCCGCTGTCGGCGGCGGGAGACGGGGCGATCTTGGCTTCAGCGTTGGCAGTCATGCGGGAACCGAAACAAAACGGGATACCGGGGCAGAATGGCGAGTGAGGCAGAAACTGTCACGTTCACCTCTTGCATCGCCTCCAATTCTGGTCATCTTTGTCCGCGGTGCGAACGGCGCAAGCGAACAACCGCAGCCGTCTGCCCAATCTAAACCAGGTTCGTAAGGCGATGACAGACTTCCGCGCTGTTCGTTCTCTGATCCGGGGGCTTGAGATTCTTGAGGCCCTGAATCGGCGCAACGGCTCGACCGTGACCGAGGTGGCCCAGGAGACCGGGCTATCGCGCGGCACGGTATACCGCATGCTCGAGACCCTGCGCGAAGGCGGCTACGTCTATCGGGACGAATCCGACGGCCGCTATCGCCTGACCATCCTGGTCAAGGGGCTCTCCGACGGCTTCAGCGACGAAACCTGGGTCTCGCAGATCGCCAAGCCGATGCTGGAAGCGCTGGGCAAGGAGGTCGTCTGGCCGCTGGGGCTTGCCACGCGCTATGGCTCGCAGCTGATCCTGCGGGAAACGACCGATCAGAATTCGCCGCTCGCCCTGCGCCGCTATGGCGGTGGCTTCCACGTCCCGATGATGAACACCGCGGCGGGCAAGGTCTATCTCGCCTATTGCGACCCGGAGCAGCGCGAAACCCTGCTGGACATTCTGTCACGCTCGGATTCGCACCCGGCCAACCAGCTCGCCCGCAACACCAAGATGGTCACCAAGATGCTGGAGGAGGTGCGCGCTGTCGGCTATGCCACCGCGCACCGGCCCGACCTGAAGCAGGTGTCCTTCGCCGTGCCGGTGTTCAGTGCGGGCAAGATATTCGCCACCATCACGCTGCGCTACATCGATTCGGCGCTGACCGTGGCCGAGGCGATCCAGCGCTATCTGGGGCCGGTGCAGAAGACCGCCAACGCCATCGGCGACGCTGTCGCCAAACGCAACGAGGACGCGCGCTGAGGCCGCGCTCTAGGGCGTCGGCGGCGATGTCGCCGGCGCGCTCAGGTCCTTGAGCGTCGCGGCCAGGCGGGCAAAGGCCGTCGCGCGGGAGAAGCTGCTGTCCATGGCCGCACCGATATCGAGCGCGGCCTTCATCGCCGTGTCGGCGCCGTTGCGGTCGCCAAGGTCGCGGCTGACCACGGCGAGCGTGCACAGCGCCCACACCCGGTCCTGGTCGCTGCCGGTCGCCTGCGCGGCGTCGCGCGCGAGGTCGAAGGTCTTGCGCGCCGCGCCGGCGTCGGCGCCGGCCTGGGCAGTGGCGACGCGCCACAGCACTTGGGCACGCAACCCGGCATCGGCGATTTCCTTGCCCTTGGCGACCGCGCCTTCGAAATCTTCCAGCGTGGCCAGCGCCAGCGTGATGCGGCTGAAGGCGAAGCTGCGCGCATAGCCGAAACGCGCCTCGATGCGGTCGGCGTCGGCGCGGGCGCGCGCGAGCAGATCCTCGGCGGTCTTGGTATCGCCGGCGCGGGCGGCGGCTTGGGCGACATAGGCAAAGACGACGGGGCGGAAACGCGGGTCGGCAATCTGCTCTGCGGTCTCGATCGCGCGTCGCAGGTCGCCCTGGTCGGCGAGGGTGAAGGCCGCGGCCTGCAGCACCGGCCGGCGCATCACCGGATCGCTGAGTCCACTCGCCGTGGCGACGGCGATATTGACTTCGCCGATCTCGGCCTGGGCCGCGGCAATGTCGCTGCTGCCGCGCAGACGCTTGTCACTGGCAAGGCCGGGGCGGTCCGCCATCTGGCGGGCGAGGATCAGCACCTTCTGCGCCGCGGGCCCGGCGTTGCGGCCGTGCAGGTCGCTCGCCAGCCGGGCCAGCACATTGATGCTGCGGCTGACATCCTCGGCGTCGCCGGCATCACGCGCGATGGTGTCGATCACGCTGGCAAGACCCTCGCTGCGGCCATTGCGCACCATGGCGAGGGCCAGCGCGGCATGCGCCTCGAGCCGCGCAGCGGCGTCGGGCACCAGTTCGGCCGTCTGCCTCGCGTTGGCGATGCGCCCGGCATTGGCATGGGCGATGGCGATGTTGCGCAGCGCCGTGATGATCAGCCGGGGATCATCGACGCGGGCGAGCGCGAGCAGGGAGGTTTCGTCGTCGTTTAGCTGGGCGAAGACCGCGGCAATGTCGCTGAAGGCCCAGTTGCGGAAACGCTTGTCGCCGATGCCCTTGGCAGTCTCGAACGCCTCGGCGGCGAAACAGTCCGGCGTGCCGGTCTTGAAGCAGGCGTTGCGGTCGCGGGTGGGGTCGGCGGTCTCGCGGTCGGGCGTGGCAAGCAGGCCACGGGTGACGGCATTCTTCGACAAGGCCTGGCGGGCGAGCTCGATATGGCGTGCCTTGGCCGCATCGATGCGGGCGAGCAGCCGGGCGGCGCGCCCCGCGCTCTCGATATGGTCGAGCAGCGCCTTGCTCGGCTGGCCGGTGACGCGCAGGCCGGCCTGGCTCTCATAGAGACGGATGGCGCGCGAGGTGGCCGGTCCGGCGACGCCGTCGATCGGGCCTTCGTAGATGCCCAGCGCCTTGAGGCCGTCCTGGATGCGTTCGACCTGTCCGGCCTGTTCGAGCGGATCGTCGAACATGGGCGTGGTCCGCAGGGCCCGGTCGTCCGGGGTGGCGGCCTGGCCGGCGGCGGCGAACAGGGCCAGCGCGAGAAAAACCAGCCCCGGGCGCAGAATGGCAAGGAGGGTGGGGACGGCCGGGGAACCAAACATCATTGTCTCCGCATCATAGCGAGTCCCCAAGCCATAATACGCTCCGAATCCACGCGAAGACCACCTCGACATGCTATTGAACCAATTGGCAGATTCGCCAATAGACGGCATAATGCGTCCGTCGTGTATGCGTGCCGGCCGGCGCGAGGGGCTGCACGACCAATGGAAAGAAGGGACCGACGTGGTTTCGGCGGTGCTACCCGACACGCGCGAGCGCTCACTGGCCAGCATCAAGCTGCTGGTGAACCTGCCTCCTGACGAGCTGGTGATGGTGGAACAGCGCTGCCGCTGGTGGCGCTTTGCGCCCGGCGAGCAGATCATCGACCGTGACAGCGACAACCGCGACGTCTTCTTTGTGGTGGGCGGCCAGGTCCGCATCGTTAATTTCTCCACCTCCGGCCGCGAGATCGCCTATGCGACGATCGAGCCCGGCAGCTATTTCGGCGAACTGTCGGCGATCGACGGCCAGCGCCGTTCGGCCAATGTGGTCGCCGTGACCGACTGCGACCTCGCTTCGATCTCGCCCGCCATCTTCCTCAAGCTGCTGGTCAAGCACCCCTCGGTGGCGATGAGCGTGCTGCAGCGGCTGGCCGGCATCGTGCGCATTTCCGACGACCGCATCATGGACCTCAGCACCCTGCGGGCGGTGCAGCGCGTCTATGTTGAACTCCTGCGCCTGACCCAGCCGGATGCCGCGGTGAAGAACCTGTGGGTGATCCGGCCCATGCTGAGCCACAGCGAGATCGCGAGCCGCGCCAGCACAACGCGGGAAACCGTGGCCCGCGTGCTCGGCCAGCTCGCCCAGGCCGGCATTGTCGAGCGCAAGCATCGCGCGCTCTACATCCGCGACAAGGACAAGCTCGAGAAGCTGGCTGAGAATACCGGCTCCGAAATTGGTGCCCCCGGCGCCGACCCGGACCCGGCGGCCTGATCCTGCTGCGTCCATCCGCCGCGCTGGCCCTCGCCGCTGGCGCCGTGTACCAGAAGCCGCCCGCGCCCCGGGGCATCATCGAGGGGCGGCGACCTGATCCGTCCTCAGGGCAACGGAGCGCCCCTTGGCATGACTGACATGCGGTCCGGCAGCGGACCTGATCTGTCCATCGTGATCCCGGTCCATGACGAGGCGGCCAATATCGGCGCGCTGCTCGACGAGATCGTGCGCGCCATGGGCGCTTCCCGCTACGAAATTGTTGTCGTCGATGATGGCAGCGGCGACGAAACGCTCGCCATCCTGCGCAAGGCGAGGGCTTCGATGCCGATGCTGCGCGTCCTGCGCCATGAACGCAGCCAGGGCCAGAGCGCGGCGACGGTGTCCGGCATCCGCGCTGCGCGCGGCACCTGGATCGCCACGCTGGACGGCGATGGCCAGAACGATCCCGCCGACATTCCCAACCTGATCGTCGCCCGCGACCGGCATCCCGCGCCCGACGACGTGCTGTTCGCCGGCTACCGCAAGGTTCGCCGCGACACGCGCAGCAAGCGCATCTCGACCAAGGTGGCCAACGGCGTGCGCGGCCGGTTGCTGCGCGACCGCACGCCCGACACGGGCTGCGGCCTCAAGCTGTTCCGCCGCGACCTCTTCCTCGAACTGCCGCATTTCAACCACGTCCATCGCTTCCTGCCGGCGCTGTTCATCCGCCATGGCGGCGGCGTGCAGTCGATCGAGGTGAACCACCGCCCGCGCGGCGGTGGCCGGTCGCATTACGGCATGCTCGACCGCCTCGCGGTCGGCGTCTATGACTTGCTTGGCGTGATGTGGCTGTTG
>CANJEJ010000206.1 GCA_947473325.1 Alphaproteobacteria bacterium
CGAGACGGCCCGGACCGAGACACCCCATTCCGTTCGCCTCTACTTCTCCTATCGACTCGCCATGATCGAGCGCGAACGGCGTGCGCTGCTGCGCAACGGCTGGCTTTCGCTCCTGATCGGCATTGTCTTTCTCTTCGTTTGCATTGCGGCGCGCGAGCTTCTCATGCGCATGTGGCAAGGTCCTCTGCCGCGCATTCTGTCCGAGGGGCTTCTGATCATGGGCTGGGTCGCCATGTGGCGGCCGTTGCAGATTTTCCTCTACGACTGGTGGCCACTGCGGCGCCGGGGGCGCCTCTACCAGCGCGCAAGCGTGCTCCCTATTGAACTGCTGCCAGTGGAAAGCCGGGCCTAGACCGAGATAGCTGCCTACATCATGCGGGTCATTGACCGGTCCCCGTCAGAAGATGGTCTTCCGCCCGACCCTGCGGGGCCGCCGGGGGAAGCTCAGGCGACCCCAGTCGGCCCAAAGGCCATTCCCGAAACCACATCGACCCAGAAAAGGTGGTCCTCGACCTTCTTCACGCCCGGCGTGTTCTCCGCCATCACGCGGATTGCAAGCCTTTCCCGCTCATCCAGGACAGCCCCGTGCAGCTCGACGATCCCGTCATGCACAACCACATTGGCGGTGTTGCCCGCACCCCAGGTCTGCCGGTTCATCTCTGCGACGATGGCGGCGCGAATGGTGGCGTCAGTCCCCGGGGTCGCAGGTGCTGGCCGGGCCGCATGAGCGAAGGCCCGCAGCAGATCCGCGCGGCTGACGATTCCCACGAGCGCATCGCCCCGTAGAACCGGGACACGCTTGATGCGGTGCTTCTCCATCAGGCGAACGATTTCCGCTGCCTCGGCGTTTTCCTGGACCGCGACGACATCGCGCGTCATCACATCGCGCACGTGCCGGGTGTGCGCCTGGTAGTATTCGTCGGCCAGACGCCCAGCCCCCAGGACGAATTCGACCCACCGGGAGTGACGCCTCTGGGTCCCGATCTCGGCGCGGCGCAGGAAGTCGCCCTCCGTCACAATTCCGACGAGACGATGATTGCCATCGACGACAGGCAGACCGCTGAGGTGATGCTGCAACATCAGTCGAACCGCCGTCTGGACCGTCGCGCTGTCGGGGACAGTCACCACGCGCGGCTGCAGGATGTCACGGGCTTGCATGGATATTCTCCGGAGGCAGAGTTGCGAGGCCCCATCCAGCAGCAACAGGCACGCCACGACATTGACAAATGTCAACGTTCGGGATCCCCCGCATTGAATTCTGTAGGAGCTCGTTCATTTCAGGCAAAAGGGGCGACGCGCACAATGCGGAAGGTTCGCTGGACGCCATCCTGCTCCGTTACGCTGAGGTAATCGCCTTCCACAATGCGGTGGCGATCGAGCTTGAACAGCGGCTCGTCATCGTCCTTGCGCGCCTTGTCATAGTCAAAGGCCCAGCCACCGCCCCGATGAACCAGCAGCCCGTTCTGGTCGGGCGCACCCTCCCAGAACCGGCGCACGAGGCACCGGGTCTTGACCTCCCGCCATTCGGCGGCGTCGAAATGGCCGTCGGCGGCGAGAGGCGCAACAAGCTCGTAGCCGTGTGAACTGCTGCCTTCCGGATACTCATGGCCCCGGGCAAGCTCCAGCCGAATTTTCCGCAGGGTCATCGCCATCTACTCCATCTGGTTTCTAGTGTTCGATGCAACAGGGTGAACGGGACCAGGCCAACCGGAAGGTGCCTTTTGACCGCTCAAGCTAGTGAGAGAAGAGGACCGGCAACCTGGCGCCGCGCAGGATGTGCTGCGAGACACCGCCGAAGACCCATTCGTTCATGCGACTGTGGCCATAGATGCCCATGACCAGCAGATCGCATTGCCGGCGATCCGCTTCCCTGAGCAGCTGCTCGCCGAGCGACATGTCGGTGGGCGAATGAACATTCTGCATTTCCACGCGTACGCCGTGCCGCGCGAGAACGACACTGATGTCCATCGCCGGCGCTTGCGAGGGCAGGTCGCCGGTGACGACATGCACCTTGTCCGCTCCCACAAGAAACGGAAGGGCGTCGCTCAACGCCCGGGCGGCCTCGCGGCTGGCCTTCCAGGCCAGCATCACGCGCCTGCCTTCGAGGGTGAAGTTCCCATCCGGTGGAAGATAGAGAACGGGCTTTCCCGTTCGAATGGCGACATCGGCCGGTAGACCGCTGTTGTCGTCGAGGACGGAACCGCCTCCGGGGGCAGCACCCAGAATCACAAGATCGGCGTAGAACGCCTGCTCGCGCAGAACATCGCGCGCAAAGCCCCGTCCCACGCGCCACTCGGCGGAAACGGCGTGGCGGCGCGCGGCGTCGAGAAATTTATCGCTGCACGCAGCCGCCGCGGCCTCACGCTCGGCGTAGTAGCGGTCATAGAAGGAAGCTGGCATCTGCGTCAGCACATCGCCGGGCGCAATGAGGGGCGGTATTGCAAAAATGCCGACCACATGGGCGCCCGTCCGTGCGGCGAGACTCAGAGAGGCCGTCATGCGCGCATCATCGCGGCTGTCGTCTTCCAGATGGCAAACGAGCGTCTTGTAGGCCATGGCTTTCTCCAGTTCGGCGAGCGCTTACCATGGGCGTCCGCCAACTTTCCGGCTTTGACAATTGTCAAGACGTTAGGGCGCGAAATCCGGCGCTATGAGAGTCATCGTGTTGACGCCCCCTCCCTGCGGGACGTCGGTAAGGATGAGCAATGCCAGTCGTCGATTTCCGGGACGCCGGTCCACCTGCATCACTGATCGATCAGGCCTATGCCTTGGTGCGGACGGTCTGGCCCGGGGTGGCACTGGCAGACTGGCGGCAGTATGCCGGCTACCACCTCGACTCCCATGAACGGGGCCTGCTCGCGCTCGTCGGCGCAGACGCCTATTTTTCCGGCCTCTGCGGCTATGAGCGCGGCCTCGACCTGGCTCGCGGCGCCGTCCTGCGCGTCCCGCTGTTTCTGGTTTTCGACATCATGGATGGCACCCGGCAGACGGATACGCTGCTCGATACCCTGCAGGAGCGCCGCCGGCAGCTTGCCTGCGGGGAGGTGCATATCCAGCTCCGCAGCGGGCAGAATGCACTTCGCCGCCATCTGGTGAGCCGCGGGTTTCTCGATCACGGCACCTGCTTCAGGTGCTAGCATGAGGTGAAATTCTGGAGCGGTACCATGGTGGGCAAAGGCGGCCGGAAGGCGACCGAAGACGCTGCGTCGGACCACCATAAGATGCTGGCGATGGTCGAGGAGCGCGAGGCACGGCTTCGTTCAGTCCTGGAAACGGCGCCGGACGCGATCATCACCATTGATGAGGACGGCATCATCCAGTCGTTCAGCCGCGCCGCCGTCACGTTGTTCGGCTATTCAGCCGGTGAAGTCATCGGCCGGAACGTCAGCATGCTGATGGACACGCCGCACCGCGAACAGCACGACGCCTACCTCACACGCTATAAGAAAACCAGAACGAAGCGGATCATCGGCATCGGGCGAGAAGTCTTTGCCCGTCGCAAGGATGGGTCTGTCTTTCCGATGCACCTGGCGGTGGGCGAAGTACGCTACCGCGACACTCACCTCTTCACAGGCTTCATCCGCGACCTGACCCAGCGCGACCGACTGGAGCAGGAACTGCGGCAGGCGCAGAAGATGGAGGCGATCGGCCAGCTGACAGGTGGCCTCGCCCACGACTTCAACAACCTTCTCACCGTCATTTCCGCCAACCTCGAGATGCTGGAGACCCGCGTCGATGGCGACGAGAACCGCGAGTTGGTCACCGAGGCGCAGGAGGCCACGGCGCTCGGGGCAAAACTCGCCAACCGCCTGCTGGCATTTGGCCGCAAGCAGCCACTGGTGCCGAAACCATCAGATCCCAACGCCATGATCCTGGGCCTGGTGGACCTGTTGCGCCGGAGCCTCGGCGGCGCCATCGAGGTCAACCTGCAACTGGCCAGGGACCTGCCCAAGGCTCTCACGGACGCCAGCCAGTTCGAGAACACGCTGCTGAACCTGGCGATCAATGCGCGCGATGCCATGCCAAAGGGAGGCCAGCTGACGATCTCGACCCAGGTTGTCATGTCCAACCAGACCGAGAACTCCAGCCTGCCGCCCGGGCGCTACATCGCGCTCGCCGTGACCGACACCGGAACCGGCATGACCCCGGAAGTCCGGGAGCGCGCCTTCGAACCGTTCTTCACCACGAAGGAAACGGGCAAGGGGACGGGCCTTGGCCTGAGCATGGTCTATGGGTTCGTCAAGCAGTCGGGTGGCCATGTTGCGATCGAGAGCAAGCCCGGCCATGGAACCACGGTCCGGTTGTTGCTACCCGTCTTCGATGGCGATGCCGTCGATGAGGTCAAGCCCACACGTCGCCACAAGAGCGCCCGCCACGTTCAGGAAGCCATCCTGGTCGTGGAAGATGACCCGCGCGTCCGCAAGGTCTCGGTACGTCGGCTGAAAAGCCTTGGCTATTCGGTCATCGAAGCCACAAGCGGCGCCGATGCCCTCGCCGTCCTCGGTGGCGGCGCGAAGGTGGATGTGCTGTTCACCGACGTCGTCATGCCCGGAATGAGCGGAATCGAGCTTTCCGAAGAAGTCCGTGTGCGCTTTCCCGATATGAAAATACTGCTCGCGACGGGCTTTGCCGAACCCGAAGCGCTCAAGGCGGGACTGCTGCGCACTGGCGCCGGCTGGTTGCAAAAGCCCTACAGCATCAAGGTTCTCAAGCGCCGGCTTGACGAATTGCTGGACGTCTAGATCGCCCTGCTCAGGCCCGCCGCACCTTGGCCGCAAAAAGATAGCCGGTCCCGCGCACCGTCTTGATCAGGGCTGGCTCCTTACCGCTGTCACCGAGCCGTTTGCGCAAACGCCGCACCTGAGTATCGATGGCACGATCGAAGGCGGACCATTCGCGGCCTTTCAGCATCGTCATCAACTGATCCCGGCTCAGGACACGGTTAGGATGCTGAACGAAAACCGCAAGAAGGTCGAACTCGCCGGTCGTCAGGGTCAGCGCAGTCCCGCTGTCGCCTGTGACTTGCCGATTCGACAGGTCGAGGCGCCAGCCGTCAAAGCAGAATTCCCCCTGAGAAGCTGCGGCCGGCGCGGCCGGTTCGGTGGCCCCCTGCCCCCGGCGCAGTACGGTTCGAATCCGCGCCAGCACCTCGCGCAGGTGGAACGGCTTGGCGATGTAATCGTCGGCACCGGCCTCAAGGCCGACAACCCGGTCAATGACGTCCCCCTTGCCTGTCAGCATGATGATGGGCACCGCCGAGCGACTCCGCACGAAGCGCGCCAGGGCCAGTCCATCTTCGCCCGGCAGCATCAGATCCATGAGAATGAGATCGACCGGTTCGCCTTCCAGCGCGTGCCGAAGGGCCACGCCGTCGACGCAGGAGGTTGCCTTGAACCCCTCGCCGCTCAGGTAGCGGACAAGGGCGGTCCGGATGCCCGGCTCGTCATCGACAATCAGGATATGGGGTTCGCCAGCTGCCATCATCGGTCTCAGGAGTCGCGTCCAGCGTGTCACAGAGTGTCACATTCTGCCTCCGGGGGCCGTCAAAAGCCACTTGCCCGACGTCAGCCCGCTACCCAGGCGGCCTAGCTTCCTTGCCAGCCAATACAGGCATTGAAGCGAGATCAAACATGCAGACCATCGCATTCTCTTCGGCCCCCCAGGTGCAGGTTGCAGCTCTTACTGTCTGCCAGGGCCTGAGCACCCAGTCTGCCGGCCGTATTGCTGCCATCAGCACGTTGCGCAAGCTGGCGCCGCGCGAGGTGCTCTTCATGGAGGGCGATGAGGCCGACCATATCTACGAGATCGTCAGTGGCATGCTTCGGCTCTACAAGCTGCTTCCCGACGGGCGGCGTCAGATCATGGGCTTCCCTACCGCTGGGCATCTGCTCGGGCTCGCGCCGGAAGGCGTCCACGTCTACGCCGCTGAAGCCATCAGCGAGGTGACGCTCTGCTGCTATCCGCGCGCCTCTTTTGACCGGCTGGTGGACAGCCTTCCGGGCCTCGCCCGCCGGCTTTGGACCGTGACCTCGGATGAGCTTCGCTTCGCGCAGGACCAGATGCTCACCCTCGGCCGCAAATGTGCGCTCGAAAAGGTCGCCAGCTTCCTCCTTGCGCTGGCGGAACCCAGCCAGCAAACAGGCGAGACGATCCCGCTGCCGGTCACGCGCGGCGATATGGCCGACTATCTCGGCCTGACCCTCGAGACC
>CANJEJ010000207.1 GCA_947473325.1 Alphaproteobacteria bacterium
CGGACGGTGGCCGGTGTTGCCGCCTTCGAACTTGCGGCCGCTGTTATACGGGCCTTCGATGTCGTCGAGGTGGTAGGACGCGCTGTTGAGCGACACGTTGTAGCGCACGTCGTCGAACACGAAGAACTCGGCTTCCGGGCCGAAATAGGCGGTGTCGCCGATGCCCGAGAACTTGATATAGGCCTCGGCCTTCTTGGCGATCGAGCGCGGGCAGCGCGCATAGGGCTCACCGGTCGACGGCTCGGCCACGTCGCAGAACAGGATCATCGTCGGCTGTGCCGTGAACGGATCCATCGTGAAGCTGCTGTTGTCCGTCTTCAGCACCATGTCGGACTCGTTGATCGCCTTCCAGCCGGCGATCGAGGAGCCGTCGAACATCACGCCTTCGGTCAGCATCGCCTCGTCAACGACGGACACGTCCATCGTGAGGTGCTGCCACTTGCCGCGCGGGTCGGAGAAACGGAGGTCGACGTACTTAACGTCCTTCTCCTTGATGAACTTCAGGACGTTTGCTGCATCAGACATCGTTCGTCTTCCTTCTTCTTACAGAACAGGTAGCGGGCCGCCGCACCATTTGGTCGGGACGGCCCAGGGCTTTGGGTATCGGATAGCTAGATCGCGTCGGCGCCGGTCTCCCCGGTGCGGATGCGGATGGCTTGCTCCACGGTGGAGACGAAGATCTTGCCGTCGCCGATGCGGCCCGTGCGGGCCGCCGTGGTGATCGCCTCGATCGCGCGCTCGACCATCGCGTCCGGCAGGACGATCTCGATCTTCACCTTGGGCAGGAAATCGACCACATACTCCGCGCCGCGATAGAGCTCGGTGTGGCCCTTCTGGCGGCCGAAACCCTTGGCTTCGGTCACCGTGATGCCCTGGAGGCCGATTTCGTGAAGGGCTTCCTTCACTTCGTCGAGCTTGAAGGGCTTGATAATGGCTTCGATCTTTTTCATGGACGGCTGCATCACCCGTGAGGACACGCCGCGGAAGCGGCGATCGCCCCAGTGTTTGCATGGCGCGTGCCAGAGAAAATAGCACGGTTATTCAAAGGTTTGGTGGCGAAGGCCGAACGCTCGGGGGCGGGTCGTGTCTATTTGTCGGGCAGCTTGCCCAATCCTTGTGCAGGCGGGGCTGTGCGGCGTCCCCGCCACCGCGTCTTAACCATATCCTGTGCTGATCCTTGCATTGCGGGGCGGGGGTGGTATCACTGTCCCCGTGGCCGCCGGCGGGGGCGTGGCCGCGTTGAGCCGGCCATCAGGCCGTGGACCAACGTGGTCCATGCGCGGGTGCCATCAGCAGGGGCGGAGACTTGAACGAACTTTCCAGCGGTATGAGCGCCCCGGAACTGGGCCGCATCCTTGCCGCGCATCGCCGCTTTGTGGACGGGCGCAAGGACGGCCTGCGCGCCGACCTCAAGCACCAGAACCTGGCCGGCATGAACCTGCGCGGCGTCACGCTGAAGGGCGCGGTCCTGTCGGGCTGCGACTTCACCGGCGCCGATGTGCGCGAGGTCGACTTCAGCTTCGCCGACCTGTTCGGCGCCAACTTCACCAAGGCCAATGCCCAGGGCGCCAACTTCGACCGCTCGGACCTGCGCGGCGCCGAATTCCGCAGCGCCGTGCTGAACGGCTCGCGCTTCGTCGAGGCCGACCTGCGGCCCGGCCGCCTTATGATCGCGCAGACCGCGCGCCGGGCCGGCGACAATGCCGGCGCGGCCCCGGTCGGGCAAAGCCGCGGCGGCACCACCGGCCAGGTCGACATGCAGGGCGCCGATCTCATCGGCGCCAACATGGAATCCGCCATGCTTCGCAACGTGAACCTGAACGGCGCCAACCTGCAGGGCGCCAACCTGTCCAAGGCCAAGCTGGGCGGTGCCACCCTGCGCGGCGCCATCCTCGCCGATTGCGATCTGAGCTCTGCGGAACTCACCGACACCGCGATCAGCCAGGGGACCAGCGACCTGCCGGTCGCCGTCCAGCGCATGCTCCGCAGCCATGCCATCTGGGCCGACAGTTTCGGTGCCGATGGCGAACGCGCGAGCTTCTCTGGCGCCGATCTCTCGGGCAACGAGCTGGCGGGCATCTACTTGTCAGGCGCCGACCTGCGCAACTGCAACCTGTCGGGCAGCAACCTATCGTCGGGCTTCTTCGTGCTCGCCGACCTGCGCGGCGCCGACCTGACCAACGCCGACCTGCGCAAGTGCGACCTCTCGGGTGCCGACCTCACCGGCTGCAAGGCCGACGGCGCCAAGTTCGGCCTCGCGGTGATGAACCCGATCGAGCTGCGCGACAACACGGGCAAGTCGACCGGCCAGATGCAGGTCACCAACTTCTCCAAGGCGAGCATGAAGGGCGCCTCGCTGTCGGCCGCCACCATGCGCAGCGTCAAGCTGGCGGGCGCCAACCTGGAACGCGCCGTGATGGAACGCACGGTGCTGATTCGCGCCGACCTTTCCAACACCGACCTGCGCCACGCCAAGATCAAGCAGGCCGACCTCACGGAAGCCAAGCTCGACAACGCCCAGGTGGAGCACGCGACCTTCGAATTCTCCCGCCTGCGCAACGCCAGCCTCAACGGTGTCGAGACCGAGAAGATGCACGCCTACGGCGCCGACCTCTCCGGCACCGTCGCGGCACGGCCGACCGTCGCGGCAGGCCCGGCAATAGCCGGCAAGAAGTAGGGTCACGAGACCGCAGGCTCAGCGCGAAGCGATGCCGTTCAGGCGCTGATCCAGATATTTCCAGACCGCAAGAACCGTCGCCGCCTCCACATTGCCGGAGACGACGTAGCTGTGCAGATCATCCCGCAGCAGGACCGTCAGGCGGTTGCCACTGTCGGACAGGATGCGATCGATCGTCGGCACCGAGCGCGGCACGACGAACAGAGACAGGTTCCGGCCGAAGGCCGACTTGTAGAGAAGTTCGACGGCACGACCATTGGTGTCCGCCACGGCGCGTGCCCCATTCGGCGCGAAACCGAAGGTCTGGAAGTCCGGCACCGGAACACCACCCGGGTAGACATGTGCCGCCCGCGTCACATCCGTCTCGTCGGATTCAACGGGGAGCAAAGGCGCCGTCCCGGACGACAGCGTCAGTCCCGCGCTGGCGACATAGCCGAGCGGCGCAGCGACAAGTGCCGAGACCAGCACGCCGGTGGCAAAGGCGAGCCAGGGAAGGGCGGGCTTCTGTCGGACAGACGGCGAATCAGAAAGGCTGGATGTCGTCATGCGCTTTGCCCGGGTCCGTTCGGTCGCGCAGCCGCGCGCGTTCACTGCATAAGGGTGAACGCTGGGCGAACGGTATCGCTGTGACAAAAGCGGAGCAATTCCGGCCTATCGGAGGGAATCAGGCGAGCGCTTCGCGTGCCGCCTTCATCGCTGCGCGGATGTTCTCGGCGGAGTTCGCGTAGGAGAAGCGAACGAAGCCTTCGCCCATTGCGCCGAAGCTGGTGCCCGACACGGTGGCGACGCCGGCCTTGTCGAGCAGGATGTCCTGGATCTCGCGCGACGAACGCCCGGTGCCGGTGATGTTGGGAAAGGCGTAGAAAGCGCCCTTCGGCATCACGCAGCGGAATCCCGGCAGGCTGTTGAGTTCCTGCACGATCAGCTTGCGGCGTTCGTCGAAGGACCGGACCATCATGTCGACCGCGTCCTGCGGACCCTGCAGCGCGGCGATGCCGGCATATTGCGTGGCGGCGGCGACGCAGGAATGGTCGTTGATGGCAAGCCGCGTCGCGGCGCCGACCAGTGCGTCGGGCCACAGGCTCCAGCCGAGCCGCCAGCCCGTCATCGCATAGGTCTTCGACCAGCCGTCGAGGATGATCAGGCGGTCGCGAATCGATTCATAGCCGAGCAGGCTCTTGAACTTGAGCCCGTCATAAAGCATCCGCGAATAGATCTCGTCCGACATGATCGCCGCGTCGGGGAATTTCGCGAGGCCGGCGACCAGCTTGTCGATCTCGGCATCCTCGGCGACGCCGCCGGTCGGATTCGCCGGGCTGTTGAGGATGATGAGGCGGGTGCGCGGCGTCACCTTGGCCAGCACCTCGTCGGCGCTGAAGGAGAAGCCCTTGGCTTCGTGCAGCTCGATCGGCACCGGCGTGGCGCCGGAAAAGCGGATGACCGATTCGTAGATCGGGAAGCCGGGGTTGGGATACATGATCTCCGCCCCGGGTTCGCCGAACATCAGCACGGCGAAGAACATGGTCGGCTTGCCGCCCGGCATGATGACGATGTTGTCCGGGTTGACGCGCACGCCGCGGCTTTTCTCGATGTCGGCGGCCACCGCCTCACGCAGCGGCAGGATGCCGTTCGCCGGGGTATAGCCGTGGTGGCCGTCGCGCAGCGCCTTGGCGGCGGCCTCGACGATATGCGGCGGGGTCGGGAAGTCGGGCTGGCCGATGCCGAGGTTGATCACCGTCTTGCCCTGTTGCTGCAGCGCGGCGGCGCGGGCGAGGATGTCGAAGGCGCTCTCGGTACCGAGGCGGCCCATTTTTTCGCTGAGCTTCATTGGTGATCTCGGGCGGAAGGAAGGAGGCCCGGTTATGCCACGGGTTCCGGCAGGCGGGAAGGGATGGACAGCGGCCGGCAGAACCCTAGACTGCGCCGCCATGTTCGGACGCAAGGCCACCCAGGAACACGACCCGTTCGGCGGACCGCCGCCACGGCTGGCGAAGATCGCCTTCCAGCCGCCGCTGATCTTTCTCGGCGCCATCGTGCTCGGCACGGCCTTCCACACCTTCACGCGGGCCGAGGGCTGGAATGGCGGTGTGCCGCAAGTCATCCTTGGCATCCTGATCGGCGCCGCTGGCATAGCGCTGTCGATGTGGGCGATCCGCCAGTACCAGGTCGCCGACACCTCGCCCGACCCGAAACAGGAGGCCCGCGCGCTGATCGAGACTGGCCCATATGCCCGCAGCCGCAACCCGCTCTACCTCGCGATGATGCTGATGCAGGTCGGCCTCGGCACCGCCATCGATGAACCGCTGATCGTCTGGTTTTCCCTGCCGGCGCTGTTCCTCATCCGCCATGGCGTGATCGCGCAGGAGGAGAAGTATCTCGCGGAGATGTTCGGCGACGTCTACCTCGCCTACAAGAAGCGCGTCCGCCGCTGGTTCTGATCCGATGAAGCCCGCCAACAGCATCTTCGCCGCGCTGCCCACCACCATCTTCGAGGTGATGTCGCGCCTCGCCATGGAGCATGGCGCGGTGAACCTGGGGCAGGGGTTCCCGGACGGGAATGGGCCGGACGACGTGCGGGCGAAGGCGGAAGAGTTCCTGTCCGACCGGCCGAACCAGTATCCGCCGATGATGGGCGTGCCGGAGCTGCGCCAGGCGGTGGCCGACCACGGCCGGCGCTTCTATGGCCTCGACATTGACTGGCAGCGCGAGACAATGGTGACCTCAGGCGCGACCGAGGCGCTGGCCGCCGCGCTGTTCGGCCTGCTCGAGCCCGGCGACGAGGTCGTGCTGTTCGAGCCGCTCTATGATTCCTATGTGCCGATCGTGCAGCGTGCCGGGGCGATCCCGCGCCTCGTGCGGCTGGAGCCGCCGCACTGGACGCTGCCGGTCGATGCGCTGGAAAAGGCCTTCGGGCCGAAGACCAAGGCGGTGCTGCTGAATTCGCCGCTCAACCCGGCAGGCAAGGTGTTCAGCCGTGCGGAGCTTAGCCACATTGCCCGGCTGGTCGAGCAGCACGACTGCATCGCCATCTGCGACGAGGTCTATGAGCACATCGTCTATCCCGGCCATGCCCATGTGCCGCTGATGACGCTGCCGGGGATGCGGAACCGCTGCGTGCGCATTGGTTCGGCGGGCAAGACCTTCTCGCTGACGGGATGGAAGGTCGGCTATGTGACGGCGGTGCCCGAGCTATTGGCGCCCATGGCCAAGGCGCACCAGTTCCTCACCTTCACCACGCCGCCCAACCTGCAGTGGGGGGCGGCTACCGGCCTGCGCCTGGGCGACGGCTATTTTTCGACGCTGGCCGCCGATATGCAGCGCAAGCGCGACCGGTTGGCCGAGGCCCTGTCGGACATCGGCTTCGACGTGCTGCCGGCCGAGGGAACCTATTTCGTGACGACCGACTTCAGGCCGCTCGGCTTCAACGGCACGGACGAGGACTTCTGCCGGCACATCACCGTCGA
>CANJEJ010000208.1 GCA_947473325.1 Alphaproteobacteria bacterium
CGCCACCGGCCTGCCGATCGTGGTGCACACCCGCAACGCCGATGCCGAGACCGCCAGCATCCTGCGCGAGGAATGCGCCAAGGGGCCGGTGACCGGCGTCATCCATTGCTTCAGCTCGGGCACTGACCTTGCCCGCATCTGCCTCGACCTTGGCTTCTACATTTCCTTTTCCGGCATCGTGACCTTCAAGAATGCCGATACGGTGCGCGAGGCCGTCAGCCTCGTGCCGCTCGACCGCCTGCTGGTGGAAACCGACGCGCCCTATCTCGCGCCGGTGCCGAAACGGGGCAGGCCGAACGAGCCCGCCTTCGTCGCCTATACGGCGGCCCGGGTGGCCGAGATCAAGGGCGTGACGCAGCCCGAGCTTGCCGCCGTCACCACCGATAACTTCTTCCGCCTGTTCGACCGGGCGGCGCGGCCCGCCTGAGAGTCCCATGCGCATCACCATCCTGGGCTGTGGCACGGCCGGGGGCGTTCCCCGCATCGGCAATGACTGGGGCGCCTGCGATCCGCGGGAGCCGCGCAACCGCCGCCGCCGTGCTTCGATCCGGGTGGAGCAGGGCGCCACATCGGTCCTGGTCGATGCCTCGCCCGACCTGCGCCAGCAGGCGCTGGATGCCGGCATGGACCGGCTCGACGCCGTGTTGTTCACCCATGAGCATGCCGATCATTCCCATGGCTTCGACGACCTGCGCTTCTTCAACCGGCTGATCGGCCGGCCGGTGCCGGTCCATGCCGATGCCCGCACGCTGGCCGGCCTGCAGGACCGCTTCGCCTATGCCTTCACCCCGGGCGGCCTCTATCCCCAGATCGTCGCCGGTCACGAGATCGACGGGCCGTTCCGGGTCGGCGAACTGGCGGTGACGCCGTTCTCCCAGCACCATGGGCCGAAGCTCGACACCCTTGGCTTCCGCCTTGGCGCCTTCGCCTATTCGACGGACGTGGCCGAGATGCCCGAGGCAGCCTTTGCGGTCCTGGCCGGGATCGACACCTGGGTGGTCGATGCGCTGCAAATCCGCCCGCACATCACCCATGCCCATCTCGACAAGACCCTGTCATGGATTGCCCGGGTGAAGCCGCGGCGGGCCATCCTGACCCACATGGGCACCGAGCTTGATTACCGGACCCTGTGCGCGACACTGCCGACGGGCGTCGAACCGGCCTATGACGGCATGGTCATCGCGGTGCCGGAGTAGGGATCGAAGCGGCGACCCAGCACCTCAGCCATCACGATCATCTCACGCCAGCGCAGTGGCGTGGCGCGGCTGGCGGCGCATCGGATGGGCAGCGGCGAGCGGTCGGCCACCAAGAATGAGCCGCAACACGAACCTGAAGAAGGACATTGGGAAAGTCCGGTAACTCATTGCTCTATAAACATATCCATTATTTTCCATAATCTATATTATGCAATAAATGCATGCAGGTGGCGGCCATGAACAAGCGACGCCAAAGCTGGCGTCCTGCTTAGTCTGCACGCACTCCCCGTGCCCCTCTACCGGGTTGTCAGACTGCTCCGGCCAAGCACCTCGGCCGGTGTCCCCACGGCCGCGACCTTGCCATCGGCCATCAGGACCACCGTCGCGGCCAGGCGGCGCACCTCGTCGGCCGCATGCGTAACGTAGATCGCCGGCACACCAAGCTCGTCCCGCAGCCGTTCCAGATACGGCAGGATCTCTGCCTTGCGCGCATCGTCGAGCGACGCCAGCGGTTCGTCCATCAGCAGCAGTTGCGGACTTGCCATCAGGGCCCGGCCGATCGCCACCCGCTGCTTCTCGCCTCCCGACAGGTTGCCTGGCCGCCGGTCGAGCAGGCCACCGATGCCGAGCAACTCGACAATGTGCCCGAGCGTCTCGCGCCGCTCGGTCGCCGGGCAGAACCAGCGGCCATAGAGCAGGTTCTGGCGCACGGTCATGTGGGTGAACAGCCGGCCTTCCTGGAACACATAGCCGATGCGCCGCCGGTGGGCCGGCACGAAGGTCCGGGCCGCACCATCGAACAGCACCCGCCCCGCGATCGCGATGCGCCCGTCGGTCGGCCGGAACAGCCCGGCCACGGCATTGATCAAGGAGGTCTTGCCCGAGCCCGAGGGGCCGAACACGGCGGTGATCCCCGTCCCCGCCGTGAAGCCGGCATCGAGGCTGAAGCTGCCCAGGCGGTGGCGGACGGCGATCTCGACGCTCATTCGCCCCTCACCCGCCGGCCGACGCCGCGCGCGACATAGTCCGACAGGAGCAGCGCGACAAAGGAAATGACGATGGAAATGACGGTCAGCCGCAGCGCCGCCGCATCGCCGCCCGGCACCTGGGTGAAGGTGTAAATCAGCGTTGGCAACGTCTGAGTCTCGCCCGGAATGTTGGAGACGAAGGTGATCGTCGCGCCGAATTCCCCGAGCGCGCGGGCAAAGCACAACACCATGCCGGCGACGACACCGGGCAGGATCAGCGGCAGCGTGATGGTCAGGAACACCGCCCAGGGCCCAGCACCCAGCGTCGCCCCCGCCTGCTCCACCCGGCGGTCGACCGCCTCGATGGAGAGGCGCAGTGCCCGCACCAGCAGCGGGAATCCCATGATGCCGCAGGCCAGCGCAGCGCCGGTCCAGCGGAAAGAAAAGACGATGCCGATATCGGCGAGCCAGGCGCCAACCAGGCCGCGGCGGCCGAAGGTGAGCAGCAGCAGATAGCCCGTCACCACTGGCGGCATCACCAGCGGCAGGTGAACGAGCGCATCAATGAGGCTCTTGCCGGGAAACTTGCCGCGCGCAAGCAGCAGCGCGATGGCGATGCCAAACGGCAGACTGCCGGCGGTGGCCCAGAGAGCCACGCGCAGGCTGAGCTTGATGGCGGTCAGTTCTTCGGGAGCGAGCGCGAACACACCAGACAGCTTAGTGCATTAGGAAGCGGGCGAAATACGCATCTGCATCACGCTGAAGCCCTGCTTTTCCCACAGTGGCCTGGCCGCGGGCGACGCGAGATAGCGTACGAAGTTGAGGGCATCCGGGTGGGTCGAATTCGCCGTTACTGCGATCGGATAGATGATGGCGGGATGCGTGTTCTCCGGGAACATGCCGACAATCTTCACGTTGGGGTCAGCCGCGGCATCGCTCTGGTAGACGATGCCGAGCGGAGCCTCGCCGCGCGAGACCATCGTCAGCGCCGCCCGTACGTCGGCCGCCTGGGCGACGCGGGTCGACACCGAGGGCCACACGCCGAGCGCCTCGAGCGCGGCCTTGCCGTATTTGCCGGCCGGCACCGCATCGGTGTTCGCCATCGACAGCTTGCCATCGGCGCCGAGCGCCTGGGTGAGCGGGAAATTGGGGCCGATGGTGACGGCTGCCTTGCTGTCCTTCGGCGCCACCAGCACGATGCGGTTTCCGAGCAGGTTGCCGCGCGTGTCGGGTTTGATCAGTTTGCGTCCGGCCAGATAGTCCATCCAGTCGAGGTCAGCCGAGATGAACACGTCCGCCGGCGCGCCGTTCTCGATCTGCTTCGCGAGTCCAGAGCTCGGGCCATAGGAGATCGTCGGCTTCCGGCCCGTCTCCTTCTCCATCTGTCCGGCGATTTCATCGAGTGCGGTCTTCAGGCTGGCAGCGGCAAAGATGGTCTGCGCCTGCACAGGCATCGCGAACAGCAATGTCGCCAGCACGGCCCCACACAACCTTCGCAGCATCATCACAACTTTCCCGCTATGTCACCCCGTATACATCGTACGGAATCCCCCGGCCAGCGGAATATTCCATTGTATATATCGGCGCCACGTCGGCCGCCGGGCGTGGACGGCCCCTGCCCCATCCGCTATCCATCCGTCATGACCGCACCGACCGACCGCAACGCCGCCAGCTTGCAGCGCATCCTCGACATCATGGCCCGCCTGCGCGATCCCGCGCGGGGCTGCCCCTGGGACCGCGAGCAGACCTTCACCACCATCGCGCCCTACACCGTCGAGGAAGCCTATGAGGTGGCGGAGGCGATCCGCCGCGACGACCGCGCATCCTTGCGCGACGAGCTCGGCGACCTTCTGCTCCAGGTCGTGTTCCACGCCCGCATGGCCGAGGAAGAAGGCAGCTTCGCCTTTGCCGATGTCGCCGATGCGATCTCCGACAAGATGATCCGCCGTCACCCGCACATCTTCGGCGATGGCGACGCGAAGACGAGCGAAGCGGTGCGCGGTACTTGGGAAGAAATCAAGGCGGCGGAGCGCGCCGCCAAGACCGACACAACTGAGAAACCTGGCCTGCTCGACGACATCGCGCTGGCCCTGCCCGGCCTGATGCGCGCCGAAAAGCTACAGAAGCGCGCCGCCCGCGTCGGCTTCGACTGGCCCGAGGTCAGCTTCGTGCTCGACAAGATCGAGGAGGAACTCGGCGAGCTGCGCAGCGCGATTGCCGGGGGTGAATCGAAGGACCGCCTCGCCGACGAACTCGGTGACATCCTGTTCGGCTACGCCAACGTCGCCCGCCACCTTGGCATCGACCCCGAGGACGCGCTCCGCCGCTGCAACGACAAGTTCACGCGGCGCTTTGGCTTCATCGAACGGGAGTTGCGCAAAAGCGGGCGCGAGACGGCGGATGCTTCCCTCGAAGAGATGGAAGCGCTGTGGCAGGCGGCGAAGAAGGAAGAGCGGTGAGATCGTCCGTTGAGTGCAGCCGCATCGTCGCTCCCCCTTGTGGGGAGGAAGATTTCTGAGTGAGCAGAAACGCACAAATACAAAAAGGGCCGCGGTTTCCCGCGGCCCTTTTGTTTTCTCCGGTGTGGCCGGAGGGTGGGATTACATCATCCCGCCCATTCCGCCCATGCCACCCATTCCGCCCATGCCACCGCCCGGCATCGGCGCGGCGCCCTTCGGCTCCGGCTTGTCGGCGATCATGGCTTCGGTGGTGACGAGCAGGCCGGCGACCGAGGCCGCATCCTGCAGTGCCGTGCGCACGACCTTGGTCGGGTCGATGATGCCGGCCTTCACCAGGTCCTTGTACTCTTCCAGCTGGGCGTCGAAGCCGTAGTTGGTGTCCTTCTGCTCCAGGAGCTTGCCGGCGACAACCGCGCCGTCATGGCCGGAGTTCTCGGCAATCTGCCGCACCGGCGCCTGCAGCGCCTTGCGGATGATGTCGATGCCGGTCTGCTGGTCGGCGTTGCCGCTTTTCAGCTTGTCGAGCACGACCGAGGCATAGAGCAGCGCCGTGCCGCCGCCCGGCAGAATGCCTTCTTCAACGGCCGCGCGCGTGGCGTGCAGTGCGTCGTCGACGCGGTCCTTGCGCTCCTTCACTTCGACTTCGGTGGCGCCGCCAACCTTGATCACGGCCACGCCGCCGGCGAGCTTCGCGAGACGCTCCTGCAGCTTTTCCTTGTCGTATTCCGAGGTGGTCTCTTCGACCTGCGCGCGGATCTGGCCGCAACGCGCCTGGATGTCCTTCTTCTTGCCGGCGCCGTCGACGATGGTGGTCTCTTCCTTGGTGATGACCACCTTCTTCGCCGTGCCGAGCATGTCGATGGTGACATTCTCCAGCTTGATGCCGAGGTCTTCCGAGATGACTTCGCCGCCCGTCAGGATGGCGATGTCTTCCAGCATGGCCTTGCGGCGATCACCGAAGCCCGGGGCCTTGACGGCGGCAACCTTGAGGCCGCCGCGCAGCTTGTTGACCACGAGGGTGGCCAGCGCCTCACCTTCCACATCTTCCGCGATGATCAGCAGCGGACGGCTCGACTGCACGACCGCTTCGAGGATCGGCAGCATCGGCTGGAGGTTCGACAGCTTCTTCTCGTGCAGGAGGATGTACGGATCGTCGAGTTCCGTCGTCATCTTCTCGGCATTGGTGATGAAGTAGGGCGACAGGTAGCCGCGGTCGAACAGCATGCCTTCGACGACGTCGAGCTCGGTCTCGAAGCCCTTGGCTTCTTCAACCGTGATGACGCCTTCCTTGCCGACCTTCTGCATGGCGGTCGAGATCATCTCGCCGACCGACTTCTCGCCGTTGGCCGAGATCGTGCCGACCTGGGCGACTTCGGTTTCGGTCTTGACCGGCTTCGAGCGCTTCTTCAGCTCTTCGATCACCGCGGTGACGGCGATGTCGATGCCGCGCTTCAGGTCCATCGGGTTGGCGCCGGCCGCGACCGACTTCGCGCCTTCGCGCGCGATCGCCTGGGC
>CANJEJ010000209.1 GCA_947473325.1 Alphaproteobacteria bacterium
AGGAATCGGTGCGCAACGGACTCGACGCGCTGAACCCCAGCAAACCGTCGCGCGTGCTGATCCACGATGCCGCCCGGCCCTTCATTTCCGCCGCCGCCATCGACCGCGTGATCGACGCCTTGCAGACCACGCCGGGCGCCATCGCCGCCGTGCCCGTCGCCGACACACTGAAGCGCGGCAGCGACGGCCGCATCAGTGGCACGGTGGACCGCAGCGGCTTGTGGCGCGCGCAGACGCCGCAGGGGTTCCACTTCGAGGCCATCCGCGCCGCCCATCATGCGGCCGCCACGCGCGCCGACCTGACCGACGACGCGGCGGTGGCGGAACTCGCCGGACTCGACGTGGCGCTCGTGGCGGGCGATGAAGGCAACATGAAGATCACGACCGCGGAAGACCTGGCGCGGGCCGAGCGCATCCTGCTCGCCGGCCTGTCCGACCTGCGCGTCGGCAGCGGCTATGACGTGCACCGCCTGGTGCCGGGCGACGGCGTCCGGCTCTGCGGCGTCAAGCTGCCCTCGGACCGGAAGCTCGACGGCCATTCCGACGCCGACGTGGCGTTGCATGCGATCGTCGACGCCATCCTCGGCGCGCTCGGCGATGGCGACATCGGCCAGCACTTCCCGCCGAGCGACGCCAGATGGAAAGGCGCGCCGTCGCGCCTGTTCCTCGAACACGCGGCGTCGCTGGTGCGCGCCCGCAGCGGCGCCATCGCCCACATCGATGTCACCATCGTCTGCGAGCGCCCGAAGGTGTCGCCGCACCGCGCCATGATGCGCGCCACGCTCGCCGCGCTGCTCGGCATCGGCGAGGACCGCGTCAGCGTCAAGGCGACAACCACCGAGGGCCTTGGCCTCACCGGGCGCGGCGAAGGCATTGCCGCCCAGGCCGTCGCCACCATCCGCCTGCCCGGCGCCGCGCTGTGACGGTCGCCACCGCCCCGCGCGGCCTTGGCTTCTGGATCGCGACCGGCGGCGGGCTTGGCCTGCTCAAGCCGGCGCCCGGCACCTGGGGTTCGGCCGGCGCGCTCGTGCTCGGCTGGTTCATCGTCGAGGCGGGCGGCACAATCGCGCTCGCCATCGCCGCCTTGCTGGCGACGCTCGCCGGCGTGTGGGCCGCCGACACGCTGGCGAAGCAGACCGGCATCAGCGATCCGTCCGAAGTTGTCATCGACGAAGTCGCGGGGCAATGGATCGCGCTGCTGCTGGTGCCGCATCAATGGCCCTGGTTCCTCGCAGCCTTCGCGCTGTTCCGCCTGTTCGACATCGCCAAGCCGGGCCCCATCGGCTGGGTTGACCGCAACATCAAGGGCGGCGCCGGCGTCATGCTCGACGACCTCCTGGCGGGCGCCGCCGCCACCCTTCTCCTGTGGGGCCTGCAACCCTGGATCACCGATGTTCTCGCCTGACCTGACCGCGCTCGCCACCCGCACGCTGGAGATCTGCCGCGCCCAAAGGCTGATGGTGGCGACGGCGGAAAGCTGCACCGGCGGGCTGATCGCCGCCGCGCTAACCGAGATTGCCGGCTCGTCCGACGTGGTCGACCGCGGCTTCGTCACCTACAGCAACGACGCCAAGCAGCAGGCGCTGGGCGTTCCCGTCGAGATCCTGAAGGCGCATGGCGAGGTGAGCGAGCCCACGGCACGCGCCATGGCCGAAGGCGCGCTCGGCCGCAGCGCGGCGCAGATCGCCGTGTCCTGCACCGGCATCGCCGGGCCGGGCGGCGCGACAGCCGGCAAGCCGGTCGGCCTTGTCCACCTTGCCTGCGCGCGGACGGGAAAGCCGACACTCCATCTCCGCCGCGAATATGGCACCATCGGCCGCAGCGAAGTGCGCGCGGCCACGGTGGCCGACGCCCTGCACCTGATCATCCGCCAGGCCGAAGCCTGACACGACAACAAGAACGGGAGAATTCACCATGGCCGAAACCATGCGCGCCGTCGTCGCCGACAAGACGGGCGGGCCGGAAGTGCTGACGCTGCAGACCGTGGCCGTGCCCGAGCCGGGCCCGGGCGAGGTGCGGATCAAGGTCGCCTATTGCAGCATGAACCCGATGGACGTCTTCGCGCGCCAGGGCAAGATCCCGTGGATGCGCGTGCCGATGCCCTTCATCCCCGGCATCGAGCATGCCGGCGTGGTCGACAAGGTGGGCGAAGGCACCGATAAGAGCTGGATCGGCAAGCGCGTGCATTCGCGCAACTGGTGGGGCGGCAACGCCGAATATTCCGTCGCGCCGACCACCAACATCATGCCGATGGCCGACGGGCTCGACTGGAAGACCGGCTCCGTCTACATGGGCATGACCTACACGGCCTATCACACGCTGCATTCGGCCTGCCGCGTGCGCAAGGACGACTGGTGCCTGTTCCATTCGGGTGCCGGCCCGATTGGAATCATGCTGACGCAGATCGCCAAGGAGGCCGGCGCGCATGTGATCGGCCTGTGCAGCCCGGCGAAGTTCGACTACGCCCGGTCCTTCGGCACCGACCACCTGATCGACGCCAACAGCGACGACTGGGACAAGCAGGTGATGGCCCTCACCGGCGGCATGGGCGTCGACATCATCGTCGATGGCAACCAGGGCCCGCAGGCGGCGAAGAATGTTGAGATCATCGCCCCCGGCGGCCATGTCGTCTACATCGGCGCCACCGCCGGCAGCCCGGCGCCCGACGTGCCGGTGCGCGCGCTGATCACCAAGTCGGCCTTTGTCGGCGGCTTCAACCTGCCGCTGCTGGAAAAGCGCCGCAACGACGCGCGCGACGTCAAACAAGTTTTGGAGAACATCAAGTCGGGCAAGTGGCGCGTGCCGATCAGCGAGGAGGTCACGCTCGACGGCGTCCCCGACCTGCACCGCCGCTTCGCCGACCGCAAGGTCAAGGGCCGCGCCATCATCAAGGTCGGCGGGGAACTGCCGTTCGGGAAGTAGATGTTGAAACCCTCTCCCCTTGTGGGAGAGGGTGGTGAGCGGAGCGAACCGGGTGAGGGGTTGCCACGCGGCGAGCGTGGCTTCCTAAAAGGCGCGCTACGCGCGTACCCCTCATCCTATCCCTCTCCCACAAGGGGAGAGGGATACCCAACGCGCAACGAAAAATGAGCGATGACCGTGTCCGCCAGCTCCGCACCAACCAGACCGACGCCGAGAATCGTCTCTGGCGGCATTTGCGCAATCGGCAGGTCGGCGGCGCGAAGTTCCGGCGCCAGGTGCCCATTGGCCCATACATTGCTGACTTCGTTTGCCATGACGCGGCGCTTGTCATCGAACTGGATGGTGGGCAGCACGCCAACCAGCAGGTGCAGGACTCACAACGCTCGGCCTTCATCGAACACGAGGGCTATCGCGTCCTCCGCTTCTGGAACAATGACGTGTTGCAGAACACCGATGGCGTTCTCCAAGTTATCGTTGCGGCGCTGCGCGCCGGCCCCTCACCCTAGCCCTCTCCCACAAGGGGAGAGGGGGCGCAGATGACTGACGCCAGCATCGCCCCCCTCCCCGCCCTGCCGCGGCTGTCGCATGTCGCGCTAATCGCGGCGGTGGCGGTTGGGCATATGTCGCAGCAGATCTTCGCGCCGGCGGTGCCGGCGATCGCGCGGGAGTTCGGCGTCAGCCTGGGCATCGCGCAGATCGCCTTCTCGCTGTCGCTCGTCTTCATGGCGGTGGCGATGCTGGTCTATGGGCCGCTGTCGGACCGCTATGGCCGCCGCCCGGTGCTGTTCTCCGGCCTGTCGCTCTTCCTGGTCGGCTCGGCAGTTGCGGCCTTCGCGCCGTCGATCGAATTCCTGATCGCCGGGCGGGTGATGCAGGCGACCGGCGGGGCGAGCGGCCTGGTGGTCGCCCGCGCCATCGTGCGCGACGTCTATGGACCGAAGCGCGCGGCCGGCGTGCTCGGCACGCTGATCATGTTCGCGGTGGTGGCGCCGATGTTCGGCGTCGTGCTCGGCGGCGTGCTGACTGACACGTTGGGCTGGCGCGCCGTCTTCCTGGTGATGCTCGGCCTGGCCGCCGCCACCATGATCCTGATCGCGGTGGCGCTGCCACGCCTCGCCCCGTCGGCGGACGCGGCACCAAGCTTCGCCACGCTGGCGCGCGGCTATGCCCGGCTGATGCGCTCGCCCGTCTTCATGGGCTTCGCGCTGCAGGGCGGGCTGTCGCCCGGCTCCTTCACCGCGATCATGGCAACCGGGCCCTATCTGATGGTCGAGGTGCTCGACCGCCCGGCGACCGAGTTCGGCATCTATTTCGCCCTCGTCACCGTCGTCTACATGAGCACGAATTTCATCGGCGGCCGTTTCTCCAGCCGCGTCGGCATCGAGCGCATGGTGGTGATCGCCGGCTTGATCTCGACCGCCGCGGCGCTCGCCGGCCTGGCCTGGTTCGCCGCGTTCGGCCTCGGCGTCGCCGTCATCTTCCTGACCTCGAGCGGCACCTCGGTCGGCAACGGCCTCGCCCAGCCGAACAGCCAGGTCGGCGCGATGAACGTGATCCCGGAACTCGCCGGCACCGCCTCGGGCGGCGCCGCCTTCACCCAGACGCTGTCATCCGCCATCTTCGCGCAGGTGACGGCCTCCTTCATCGACGACAGCGGCGCGGCGCTGTTCATCGCCGTCGCCGTGTCCGCCGTGCTGGCACTGGCGGCGGGGTCGGTGCCCTATTTCATCCGGCGGCGTCACCCCTGACAACACCCACATTCTGGAGGAAACACCTATGACGCAAACCATGCGCGCGATGGTCGCCGAGCAGGCCGGCGGGCCCGAAGTGCTGAAGCTGAAGCAGTTGCCGATTCCGCAGCCGGGGCCGGGGCAAGCGCGCATCCGAGTCGCTTATGCCGCGCTCAACCCGCTCGACACGCATTCCCGCGCGGCGCGGGTGAAGTGGATGGCGCCCGCCTTCCCCTACACGCCCGGCTATGAATATGCCGGCCGCGTCGATGCGGTGGGCGATGGCGTCGACAAGGCGCTGGTCGGCAAGCGCGTGTCGGCGCAGGGCGAATGGGGCGGCAACGCGGAATTCGCGCTGGCGACGGCGGCGAAGCTGACGCCCGTGCCGGAAGGCTTCGACTGGAAGCTGGCGGCGAGCTTCGCCACCACCGGGCCCACCGCCTGGCACATGGTGCATTCGGTGGCCCGGGTGAAGGCGGGCGACAAGGTGGTGGTGCATTCCGCCGCCGGCGCCGTCGGCGCGCTGACCGTGCAGATCGCCAAGTCGGCCGGCGCCACGGTGTTCGGCCTGGTCGGCAGCGCCGAGCGCGTGGCCTACGCCAAGCAGTTCGGCGCCGACCACCTGATCGACCGCGTCGCCAGCAACTGGGCCGACGAAGTGCTGAAGCTGACGAACAATGCCGGCGTGCAGGCGATCTTCGACGGCGTGGCGGGGCCCGAGGCGCCGCTGAATTACAAGGCGATCGCGCCGCTCGGCAATGTCGTCTACCTCGGCCAGATGGCCGGGCCGCCGCCCGAGGTGAACATCTCGCTGCTGATCGGCAAGAGCTTCAGCGTGACGGGCTTCGTGCAGTATTTCCACCAGGCCGCGACGAAGGGCGCCGAGAATGCCGAGCTGTTCCGCAACATGCAGAACGGCACCTGGCGGCTGCCCATCGAGCGCGTCGCGACGATGGAGGAGATCCCCGAGATGCACCGGCTGTTCGAGGGCCGGGCGCTGAAGGGCCGCACGCTGATCCAGATCGGCGGCGAGATCTAGCCACCCCGCCTGACGGAAAAGCCGGGCGCATACCGAACAGTATGCCACCTGGCGGTTTCGCTGGACGACCATACCAAGTAATTGGTATATGCAAACCAATTACTTGGTATGAAGGCCGCCCGAATGTCGGAAATCGCTGCAAAAACCGCCTTCGCCGCCGCCAGCCCCGATTCGCGGACGCGGCTGCTGGACGCCGCCATCGACGTCATCCGCACGCGGGGCTACAGCGCCACCCGGGTGGACGACATCTGCGCCGCCGCCGGGCTGACCAAGGGCAGCTTCTTCCATCATTTCAAGAGCAAGGACGAGATCGCCCTCGCCGCCGCCGGCCACTGGAGCGCCGGCACCGGGGCGCTGTTCCGCAACGCGCCCTATCAGGCGGTGCCCGACCCGCTCG
>CANJEJ010000210.1 GCA_947473325.1 Alphaproteobacteria bacterium
AACCCGGCGATCCCCTTTGCGCTGATCAACCGCGTCCTGACCAAGAAGGAGATCAGCCGCGTCATCGACGAGGTCTATCGCCATTGCGGCCAGAAGGAGACGGTGCTGTTCGCCGACCGCGTCATGTCGCTCGGCTTCCAGCACGCCTTCGCCGCCGGCATCTCGTTCGGCAAGGACGACATGGTTATCCCGCATGCCAAGACGCGCCTGGTTAAGGAAACCCAGGAGCAGGTGAAGGACTACGAGATTCAGTATCAGGACGGCCTCATCACCCAGGGCGAGAAGTACAATAAGGTGGTCGACGCCTGGTCGCAGTGCACCGAGCGTGTCGCGACCGAGATGATGAAGGCGATGTCGGGCACCGGCCGCAACGTGAACTCCATCTACATGATGGCCGATTCCGGTGCGCGCGGTTCGGTCGCCCAGATGAAGCAGCTTGCCGGCATGCGCGGCCTGATGGCCAAGCCGTCGGGTGAGATCATCGAGACGCCGATCATCTCGAACTTCAAGGAAGGCCTGTCGGTGCTCGAGTACTTCAACTCGACGCACGGCGCCCGCAAGGGTCTGGCCGACACGGCGCTCAAGACGGCGAACTCGGGTTACCTGACCCGCCGTCTCGTCGACGTGGCGCAGGACTGCATCATCGTCGAGGTGGATTGCGGCTCGACCAACGGCCTCACGGTCAAGGAAGTGCTGGAGGGCGGCGAGATCATCGTTTCGCTGGCCGATCGCATCCTCGGCCGCACGGCGGCGATCGACATTGTCGATCCGCGCGACGGCACGGTCGTCCACAAGGGCGGCGAACTGATCGACGAGAAGCAGGCGCGCGAGATCGAGAAGGCCGGTGTCGAATCCGTCCTCATCCGCTCGGTGCTGACCTGCGAATCGCCGAGCGGCGTGTGCGGCAAGTGCTACGGCCGCGACCTCGCGCGCGGCACCCCGGTCAACATCGGCGAGGCGGTGGGCGTCATCGCGGCGCAGTCGATCGGCGAGCCGGGCACCCAGCTGACCATGCGCACCTTCCACATCGGCGGCACCGCCAACGTGGCGGAGCAGAGCGTGCTGGAGGCCACCCATCCGGGCAAGGTCCGCGTCGACAACCGCAACACGGTCAAGAACTCCAAGGGCCATCTCATCGTCATGGGCCGCAACACGGAAGTGGTCGTCGTCGACGGCGATGGCCGCGAGCGTGTCCGTCACAAGGCCGTCTACGGCGCCCGCCTGCTGGTGGACGACGGCGACAAGGTCGAGAAGGGCCAGAAGCTGGTGGAATGGGATCCGTACACCAACCCCATCATCACCGAGAAGGCCGGCTTCACGACCTATCGCGACCTGATCGAAGGCACCTCGATGCGCGAAGTGCTGGACGAGGCCACCGGCATCGCGAACAAGGTGGTGACCGACTGGCGCAACCAGCCCAAGGGTACCGACCTGCGGCCGCGCATCACGCTCCGCGACGACAAGGGTGAGGTCATCACCCGTGCCGACGGGCTCGAGGCGCGCTACTTCTTGCCGGTCGACGCCATCCTCTCGGTCGAGGACGGCCAGGAGGTCCATGCTGGCGACGTGCTCGCGCGTATCCCGCGCGAATCGTCGAAGACGCGCGACATCACGGGCGGTCTGCCGCGCGTGGCCGAGCTCTTCGAAGCCCGCATTCCGAAGGATCACTCGATCATGTCGGAAGGCCCCGGCACGGTCGAATTCGGCAAGGACTACAAGAACAAGCGCCGCATCATCGTCCGTCCGGCCGAAGGCCTGGGCGAGCCGGTCGAATACCTCATCCCGAAGGGCAAGCACATTGCCGTCCAGGAAGGCGACTTCGTGCAGAAGGGCGACCTGCTGCTCGACGGCAACCCGGTACCGCACGAGATCCTGCGCGTGCTGGGCGTTGAAGAGCTCGCCAAGTATCTCGTCAACGAGATCCAGGAGGTCTATCGCCTCCAGGGCGTGACCATCAACGACAAGCATATCGAGGTGATCTGCCGCCAGATGCTGCAGAAGGTCGAAATCACCGATCCGGGCGACACCACCTTCCTGCTTGGGGAGCATGTCGATCGCGACGAGTTCGACGAAGGCAACGCGGCGGCCAAGGCCGAAGGCCTGCGGACGGCCAACTCGCAGCCGGTGCTGCTCGGCATCACCAAGGCCTCGCTGCAGACCAAGTCCTTCATCTCGGCGGCGTCCTTCCAGGAAACCACCCGCGTCCTCACCGAGGCGGCGGTTTCCGGCAAGGTCGACACCCTGCTGGGCCTGAAGGAGAACGTCATTGTCGGCCGGCTCATCCCGGCGGGCACCGGCGGCGTCATCAACCGCACGCGGGCGCTGGCGGCAGAACGGGATCGCGAGATCCTGGCCAAGAACCAGGCCCAGATCGAGACGGCCGAGGCGCCGGCAGCCGAATCGGCCGCCTGATCGCTTCGTTCGTCGGCACAAGATGTTGGGGCGGACCTCGTGTCCGCCCCTTTCTTTTGCGCTGCGCGGCACGCATGCCCGCCCTCTTCTGGGTGCATGACGAAAGCTGCGAAAAAGGCCTGAAATCTGCCCCGAATAGCCTTGACCCGCCGGGGGTGCGGCAATAGTATCCGCGCCTTCTCGACGGCCGGTATGTAGGGCTTGCCCTAGACACGGACGCCTGAGAGAAACCGGTGACACAATTTCCCGCCCATGGAATTGGGCAAAAGACCCGTCGCGGCTGGCCTAAAGCCTTGCCGCCGAGGGTTTTTTCGCATGTAGCAACTTTACGGTCCGCACTGCGCGCGGACTGCGACGCAACAATGGTTTTGGCGGTCCGAAGGAACGGGAATGCCCACGATTAACCAGTTGATCCGCAAGCCCCGGGTGAAGCCGGGCAAGCGTAACAAGGTGCCGGCGCTCGAAGCGTCGCCCCAGAAGCGCGGCGTTTGCACCCGCGTTTACACGACGACCCCGAAGAAGCCGAACTCGGCCCTTCGCAAGGTCGCCCGTGTGCGTCTCACCAACGGCTATGAAGTGACGAGCTACATTCCGGGTGAAGGCCACAACCTGCAGGAACACTCGGTGGTGATGATCCGTGGCGGCCGCGTCAAGGACTTGCCGGGCGTCCGCTATCACATCATCCGCGGCGTGCTCGACACGCAGGGCGTCAACGACCGCCGCCAGCGCCGTTCGAAATACGGCGCGAAGCGTCCGAAGTAAGGAAGGCCCGCGATGTCACGCCGCCATGCCGCTGAAAAGCGCGAAGTTCTGCCGGACGCCCGTTTTGGCGACCGCGTTCTCACCAAGTTCATGAATTCCCTGATGTATGACGGGAAGAAGTCGACCGCCGAAAAGATCGTCTACGGCGCCTTCGACCGGATCGGCCGCAAGGGCAGCAAGGATCCGGTCAAGGTGTTCCACGACGCGATCGGCAACGTGAAGCCGGAAGTCGAAGTGCGGTCCCGCCGCGTCGGCGGCGCCACCTACCAGGTGCCGGTTGAAGTGCGGACCGATCGCGGCCAGGCGCTGGCGATCCGCTGGCTGATCACGGCGGCCCGCAGCCGTTCCGAAACGACGATGGAAGAGCGCCTGTCGGGCGAGCTCCTCGACGCTTCGGAAAATCGTGGCAACGCCGTGAAGAAGCGTGAAGACACGCATCGCATGGCCGAAGCCAACAAAGCCTTTGCGCATTATCGCTGGTAGTTGAGAAGCAGAGTCATCCCATGGCCCGTACGACGCCTCTTTCCCGCTACCGCAACATCGGCATCATGGCTCATATCGATGCCGGCAAGACGACGACGACTGAGCGCATCCTGTATTACACCGGCCGTGCGCATAAGATCGGCGAAGTCCATGACGGCACCGCCACCATGGACTGGATGGAGCAGGAGCAGGAACGCGGCATCACGATCACGTCGGCCGCGACCACGTGCTTCTGGAACGACCACCGCATCAACATCATCGACACCCCGGGCCACGTGGACTTCACGATTGAAGTCGAACGCTCGCTTCGCGTGCTCGACGGCGCCGTCGCCGTGTTCGACAGCGTCGCCGGCGTGGAGCCGCAGTCCGAGACGGTGTGGCGCCAGGCCGACCGTTACAACGTGCCGCGCATCTGCTTCGTCAACAAGATGGACCGCATCGGCGCGAACTTCTTCCGCACCGTCGACATGATCGAGAAGCGCCTGGGCGCGCGTCCGCTCGTGCTGTCGCTGCCGCTCGGTGTCGAAAGCGAATACAAGGGTCTGATCGACCTCGTCATCAACAAGGCGATCATCTGGGAAGACGAATCCCTCGGCGCCAAGTTCAACATCGTCGACATCCCCGCCGAGCATGCCGATGAAGCCGCGGAATATCGTGCGAAGCTTCTCGACGCCGCCGTCGAAATGGATGACGACGCGCTGGAAAAGTTCCTCGATGGCACCGAGCCGACCGTCGAAGTGCTCAAGGCCTGCATCCGCAAGGGTGCGCTGACGGGCAAGTTCGTGCCGGTCCTGAACGGCTCTGCCTTCAAGAACAAGGGCGTGCAGCCGCTGCTCGACGCCGTTGTCGATTACCTGCCGGCGCCGACCGACGTGCCGCATATCGAAGGCACGAAGCCGGGCACCGATGAGTCGCTGCCGCGCAAGACCGACGACGCCGAGCCGTTCTCGGCGCTGGCGTTCAAGATCATGACCGACCCGTTCGTCGGTTCGCTGACCTTCATCCGCATCTATTCCGGCGTGCTGGAGACGGGTATGACCGTCACCAACACCGTGAAGGACAAGAAGGAACGCGTCGGCCGCATGCTGCTGATGCATGCCAACCACCGCGAAGACGTCAAGGAAGCGCGGGCCGGCGACATTGTCGCTCTGGCCGGCCTCAAGACGACGACGACGGGCGATACGCTGGCGGACGTTGCGCAGCCGGTCGTCCTCGAAAAGATGACATTCCCCGATCCGGTCATCGAGATCGCGGTCGAGCCGAAGACGAAGGCCGACCAGGAAAAGATGGGCATGGCGCTCAACCGCCTCGCCCAGGAAGACCCCTCCTTCCGTGTCTCGACCGACGAGGAAAGCGGCCAGACGATCATCAAGGGCATGGGCGAACTGCACCTTGAAATCATCGTCGACCGCATGAAGCGCGAATTCAAGGTCGAAGCCAACATTGGCGCGCCGCAGGTGGCCTATCGCGAGACGATCACCAAGTCGGCGGAAATCGACTACACGCACAAGAAGCAGACCGGCGGTACGGGCCAGTATGCCCGCGTCAAGCTGAAGCTGGAGCCGCTGGCGCCGGGTTCGGGCTTCGTGTTCGAGGACGAGATCCGTGGCGGTTCGGTGCCGCGCGAATACATCCCGGGCGTCGAAAAGGGCGTGAAGTCCATCGCGGCGGGCGGCCTGCTGGCCGGCTTCCCGCTGATCGACTTCAAGTGCGCGCTGATCGACGGCGCCTACCACGACGTTGACTCGAGCGTTCTCGCGTTCGAAATCGCGTCGCGCACGGCGCTGCGCGAAGGCGCACCGAAGCTTGGCGTCAAGCTCCTCGAGCCGATCATGAAGGTCGAGGTTGTGACGCCGGAAGATTACATGGGCGACGTGATCGGCGACCTGAACAGCCGTCGCGGCCAGATCCAGGGAACGGAAGGCCGGGGCAATGCCCAGGTCATCTCCTCGATCGTGCCGCTGGCCAACATGTTCGGTTACGTGAATACCTTGCGGTCGATGAGCCAGGGTCGTGCCCAGTTCACGATGCATTTCTCGCACTATGAGCAGGTTCCGCAGGCGGTGTCGGACGAAGTCCGCGCCAAGCTCGCGTAATCACGGATCAACCATCACCTCTGTAAAGAGTGGAGATTAGGCGATGGCCAAGGCGAAGTTTGAGCGGAACAAGCCGCACTGCAACATTGGAACGATTGGTCACGTTGACCATGGGAAGACGTCGCTGACGGCTGCGATCACGAAGGTGCTCGCGGAGACGGGCGGAGCGACGTTCACGGCCTATGACCAGATCGACAAGGCGCCGGAAGAGAAGGCGCGCGGGATCACGATCTCGACGAGCCATGTCGAGTACGAGACGAAGGCACGTCATTACGCGCACGTCGACTGCCCGGGCCATGCCGACTACGTGAAGAACATGATCACGGGCGCGG
>CANJEJ010000211.1 GCA_947473325.1 Alphaproteobacteria bacterium
GGATCTTGGCGTAGGTGGCGCGCGCGACATCAAGCGCCGCCGGTATCAGGATGGGGTCCCCGCGCATCAGCGTGATGCCCGCCGTGTGCATGGCCACGTCGGTGCCAGTGCCCATGGCAATGCCGATATCAGCGGCGGCGAGGGCTGGCGCATCGTTGATGCCGTCGCCGACCATGGCCACGACCTTGCCCGCCACCTGCAGCCGCTGCACCTCGGCCGCCTTGTCGCCCGGCAGCACGCCGGCGATCACCCGGTCCAGCCCCACGGCGCGGGCGACCACCTCGGCGGTGCGTGCGTTGTCGCCCGTCACCATCACGGCCTCGATGCCCTGGCGTCGCAACGCGGCCACCGCCGCCGCGGCCGTCGGCTTGACCGGATCGCTCACGGCGAGGAGGCCGAGCAGCGCCGGTTCCGGCTGCGCCGCGCCGAGCCACATCACCGTGCGGCCCTGCTCTTCCAGCGCCACGGCGGCGTCTTCCAGTGGTGCCGTCGCGATGTTCTCGCCCTGCAGCAGCGCGCGATTGCCCAGCAGCAGGCGGCGGCCGGCAACCAGGCCGGCGACGCCGCGCCCGGTGATGCTGGAAAATTCCGACACGTCGGGAATGGACACGCCGCGATCCCGCGCCGCCGACAACACGGCATGCGCCAGCGGATGCTCACTGCCGGACTGCAGCGCAGCTGCGAGACGCAGCAACGGCGAGGTGTCGATGCCAGAGAGCGGCCGGATGTCGGTCACGGTGGGCCGGCCTTCAGTCAGCGTGCCGGTCTTGTCGAGGATGACGGCGGTGACGGCGTGGGCGCGCTCCAGCGCTTCGGCGTCGCGGATGAGGATACCGGCGCGAGCCGCCGCCCCCGTCCCGACCATGATCGCGGTGGGCGTGGCGAGGCCGAGTGCGCAGGGACAGGCGATGACCAGGACCGCGACGGCGTTGACCAGCGCCTGCGTCAGGTCGCCGGTCGCGAACCACCATCCCAGGAACGCAGCAAGTGCGATGCCGATCACCACCGGCACGAAGACGGCGCTGATGCGGTCCACCAGGCGCTGCACGGGCGCCTTGCTCGCCTGTGCGCCTTCGACCAGCTTGATGATGCGGGACAGCGTGGTGTCCTCGCCCACCGCGGTGGCGCGCACGCGCAGCAGGCCGGTGCCATTGATGCTGCCGGCCGTGACCGGGCTGTCGGCCTGCTTGTCGACCGGCAGGCTTTCGCCAGTGACGAGTGATTCATCGGCGCTGCTGCGTCCGTCGGTCACCACGCCATCGACCGGGACGCGCTCGCCCGGCCGGATAACGATCAGGTCGCCGTGGCGCAGCGCCGCGACGGGCACCTCCTGCTCCACGCCGTCACGGACCACGCGAGCGCGGTCGGGACGCAGGGTCATCAGGGCACGGATCGCTTCGGTCGTACCCTGCTTTGCCCGCAGCTCGAACCAGCGGCCGAGCAGCACCAGCGTGATGACGATGGCCGAGGCCTCGAAATAGAGATGCACCCCGTGGTCGCCATGGGCGAACAACAGCCAGACGCTGAAGCCGTAGGCGGCGCTGGTACCGAGCGCAACCAGCAGATCCATGTTGCCTGTGCCGGCACGCAGCGCCTTGAAGGCGGCGACATAGAAGCGGGCGCCGAGCCAGAATTGCACCGGCGTTGCCAGCGCCCATTCCGCCCACAGCGGCAGGTGCCAGGGCGCGCCCGCGAGGCCCAGGAACATCTGCGCCACCAGCGGCAGGGTTAACAGGCCTGCCAGCAGGACGTGGCGAAAGCCGCGGTCGAGCCGGGCCTTGATCTCGGCGTCGCGTCCTGCGGCGGCATCCTCGGCCACCGCGTGAAGCACCGCGCCATAGCCCGCCTTGGTCACCGCCGCCACCAGCTGGTCGATCGGCACGGCGGCGGCGGCGCGCACGGTCGCGCGTTCGGCGGCAAGGTTGACCTCGACGCCTGTGACGCCGGGCACCCTGCTAAGCGCCTTCTCCACCCGCGCCACGCAGGAGGCGCAGGTCATGCCTTCGATATCGAGGACCGTCTCGTCGGGCGGCACGCTGTAGCCGGCCTTGGTCACTGCCTCGACCAGCGCGCCTGCATTCGTCTGATCGGGGTCGAAACGCACCTCGGCCCGCTCGCTGGCCAGGTTCACGCCCACCCGTTCCACGCCGGGCACCCCTGCCAGCGCCTTCTCCACCCGCGCGACGCAGGACGCGCAGGTCATCCCTTCGATGGGCAGGCCGACCTGCTGCAGCGGGCAATCGAGTGTCTGGATCGACATGGCATTGCCTTGCAAAAGCTTCCCAAGTCGGGAAGCACAGACACAGGAGATGGGGCTTCCCCTTCTAGGAAGGTCAAGGGTCATTCGGCGCCCGCTTGCGGCCAGGCCCGTTTTGTCGGATTTTGCACCGCGCAGACACCAACGGGCGCGGACTGTACCCTTTCTAATTACATGAAATAATTACCATAAGAACTTGATATGGCTGATTTATCGTTCAAGGAACTACTCGGAATTGTCGGCGGCGGGAAATCTCTATCCCTGCCTCAGGCGCAGTGCGCTTTCGACATCATGATGTCGGGTGAAGCCAGCCCGGCGCAGATGGGCGCCTTCCTGATGGCGCTGCGTCAACGCGGCGAGACGGTCGAGGAGATCACTGCCGGGGCCATGACCCTGCGGGCCAGGGCACTGGCGATCGAAGCCCCGGCCGGTGCCATCGACACTTGCGGCACGGGCGGCGATGCGTCTGGCACCTTCAACATTTCCACCGCCGTCAGCCTGGTTCTCGCCGGGCTCGGGGTGCCGGTGGCCAAGCATGGCAACCGGGCCCAGTCGTCGAAGTCGGGCGCCGCCGACGTGCTCAAGGAACTCGGCGTCAACATCGACGCCGACATGGCGCTGGTGAAGAGGTCGATCTGGGAGGCCGGGGTCGGCTTCCTGATGGCCCCGCGCCACCATGCCGCCATGAAGCATGTCGGCCCGGTGCGGGTGGACCTCGGCTTCCGCACGATCTTCAACCTCCTCGGCCCGTTGTCGAACCCGGCCGGCACCAGGCGTCAGCTCGTCGGCGTCTTCGCCCGGGAATGGGTCGAGCCGGTCGCCCGGGTGCTGGCCAACCTTGGTACCGAGAAAGCCTGGGTGGTGCATGGGTCCGACGGCCTCGACGAAATCACCACCACCGGCCCAACCTATGTGGCCGAACTCGACAACGGCACCGTCCGCAGCTTCACCATCGCCCCGGCGGATGCCGGGCTGCCGGTCGCGCAGCCGCAGGAACTGAAGGGCGGCGATGCGGCAACCAACGCCCTCGCCCTCTCCGCGCTGCTCGATGGCCATACCGGGCCCTATCGCGATATCGTGCTGATGAACAGCGCCGCTGCGCTCATCGTGGCGGGCAGGGTAAAAGACCTGAAAGGTGGCGTGATGGTCGCGTCCACCAGCATCGACGGCGGCAAGGCGCGCCAGGCGCTGAACCGCATGGTCGACATTACGAACGGCAAAGCGTGAGCAACGTCCTCGACAAGATCTGCGCCGACAAGCGCATCCATATCGCCGCCTGCGCCCAGGCTGTGCCCGAATCAGCCTTGCGCGAAAGGGCCCGGGCGCAATCCGCGCCGCGCGGCTTTCATCGCGCCATCAAGGCGGCGATCGCCGATGGCCGCCAGGCGCTGATCGCCGAGATCAAGAAGGCGTCGCCCAGCAAGGGCCTCATCCGGGCCGACTTCGACCCGCCCACTCTCGCCCGTGCCTACCAGGATGGCGGCGCGACCTGCCTGTCAGTGCTGACCGACATCCCCTATTTCCAGGGCAACGACGCCTATCTGGTCGCCGCCCGCGCCGCCTGCACGCTGCCAGTGCTCCGCAAGGACTTCATGCTGGCGGCTTACCAGGTGACGGAAGCGCGCGCGCTCGGCGCCGATTGCATCCTGCTCATCATGGCGGCGCTGTCGGATGCGCAGGCGAAGGAACTGGAAGAGGCCGCTCTCACGCTCGGCATGGACGTACTGGTCGAGGTGCATAGCGAAGCTGAGGCCGAACGCGCGCTGCTGCTGCGGAGCCGGCTGATCGGCGTCAACAACCGCGACCTCACGACGCTTTCGGTCGACCTTGGCACCACCGAGCGCATTGCCGGCCTGCTGCCCAGGGACGCCACCGTGGTGAGCGAAAGCGGTCTTTACACCGCAGCCGACGTCGCGCGGATGAACCGCCATGGCGTGCGCGCCTTCCTTGTCGGCGAGTCGCTGATGAAGCAGGCCGATGTGGCGGCCGCGACCCGCACCCTGCTCAACCCCTTAGTCGCCACGGCCGCGCAGTGAGCGGCAAGCTCAGCCATCTCGACGACGCGGGTAATGCCCGCATGGTCGATGTCTCGCCCAAGGCGGAGACGGAGCGCACCGCGACGGCCACCGCCGTCGTCACCATGCTTCCCGCGACGCTGGCGCTGATCCAGGAAGGTGGCGTGGCCAAGGGCGACGTGCTCGCCGTCGCGCGCATCGCCGGCATCATGGCGGCGAAGAAGACGCCCGACCTGATTCCGCTCTGCCATCCGCTGGCGCTGTCGTCGGTCACCGTCGATCTCGTCTGCGACCCGAAGCGCAGCGCGGTCGATATCACCGCGACCTGCAAGCTGAAGGGCCGCACCGGCGTGGAGATGGAGGCGCTGACCGCGGCCTCCGTCGCCGCACTCACCGTCTATGACATGTGCAAGGCGGTGGACCGCGGAATGGTGATCGGCCCGGTGAAGCTGATCCACAAGGCCGGCGGCAAGTCAGGCGAATGGAAAGTGGACTGACATGGCCGGCGCGCCGCTGAAACCGGTCGACGAGGCGCTCGCCCATGTGCACGCGGCGCTGAAACCCGTCACCGCCGAAAGCATCAATCTGGCCCAGGCCTTCGGCCGCGTGCTCGCCGAGGACGTGCGCGCCCGCGTCACCCAGCCGCCCGCCGATGTTTCCGCGATGGACGGGTATGCCGTGATCGCGGCGGATGTCGCGACCGTGCCCGCCACCCTGCGCGTGATCGGCGAGGCGCCCGCCGGCGGATCCTTTCCCGGCACCCTGAAGCCCGGCGAGGCGGTGCGCATCTTCACCGGCGGCCCCGTGCCGGCTGGCGCCGATGCCATCGTCATCCAGGAAGACGTGGAGCGCAGCGGCGACAGCATCGCCGTGCGCGAAGATTCGGCCGCCGGCCGCCACATCCGCCGCAAGGGCCTCGACTTCAAGGCAGGCGATACCGTCCTCAAGGCCGGCCACCGCCTGACCGCGCGGGACATCGGTCTTTGCGCTGCGATGAATGTGCCCTGGCTGCAGGTGCGCCGCCGTCCGCGCATCGCGCTGCTCGCCACCGGCGACGAGGTGGTGCGGCCGGGCGAGCCGATCGGCCCCAACCAGATTGTCAGTTCCAATTCCTTTGCGCTGGCCGCGCTGATTGAGAGCCGCGGCGGCGTCGCCACCGATCTCGGCATCGCACCCGACTCGCGCGACGCGCTCGCCGCCATGGCCGAAGGCGCGCGCGGCGCCGACATGCTGGTGACGATGGGCGGTGCCTCGGTCGGCGACCGCGACCTGGTGCAGTCGGTACTGGGCGAGAAAGGCCTGCAGACCGAGTTCTGGCGCATCGCCATGCGGCCGGGCAAGCCGCTGATCTTCGGCAACATCAACGGCACGCCTATGCTTGGCCTGCCGGGCAACCCGGTGTCGTCGATGATCTGCGGCCTGCTGTTCCTTGGCACCGCGCTGCACCGCTTTCTCGGCGCCGAGGGCGACGCGCTGCAGACGGAAACTGCGACGCTCGGCCGCGAACTGCCATTGAACGACACGCGGCGCGACTATATGCGCGCGACACTGGAGCGGCGCGGCGGCGTGCTGGTCGCCACACCCTTTGCCACACAGGACAGCTCGCAACTCTCCGGCCTCTCCCGCGCGCACTGCCTTGTCATCCGCGAGCCGCACGAGCCCGCGGCGCGTGCCGGCGAACCTTGCACCATCCTGCGCATCGACGGCGGCGGCCAGACGCTCTAGTCCGTGATGCTGCGCGCTGTTCCCTTCTATTTTCTGCGTCACGGTCAGACGGACTGGAATCTGGCGCGGCGGTTTCAGGGGCAGAC
>CANJEJ010000212.1 GCA_947473325.1 Alphaproteobacteria bacterium
AATCGGAAGACAGCGACCTTGCCGCCGCCGAGGAACGCCACCGCCATCTCGCCCAGCGCTTTGGCGACCGCGTCGGCCTTGTGCACGGCCAGATGAAGGGCGCGACGCGCGATGCCGCGATGGCCGCCTTCGCCGCCGGTACCACGGCGATCCTCGTCGCCACCACGGTGATCGAGGTCGGCGTCGACGTGCCCGAGGCGACGATCATGGTGATCGAGCATGCCGAGCGCTTCGGCCTGGCCCAGTTGCACCAGTTGCGCGGCCGCGTCGGGCGCGGCACCGGCAAGTCGTCTTGCGTGCTGCTCTACCAGGCGCCGCTGGGCGAGACGGCGACGGCGCGGCTCAAGGTGATGCGCGAGACCGACGACGGTTTCCGCATCGCCGAGGAAGATCTCAAGCTGCGCGGGGCCGGCGAGATGCTGGGCACGCGGCAGAGCGGCATGCCCGACTTCCGCCTCGCCCGCCTGCCCGCCCATGAAGAGCTGCTGCTCGCCGCCCGCGACGACACGCGGCTGATCCTGGAAAAGGACCCCGAGCTGACCAGCCCGCGCGGCAAGGCGCTGCGCGTGCTGCTCTACCTGTTCGAACGGGACGCGGCGGTGAAGTATCTACGGGGTTAGCCGCGCACAGGGGGATCAACGACGCCGGCGCGCGACGGTATGATCGGGACAGCCTGCAGCGCCGCGCTGCGGGAATCCTGCGGCGTCACCAGGCCACCCGAGATCACCATCTTGATCCCCTCCTCCACCGACATGGACAGGGTGACGAGATCGCGGCGCGGCACGAAGAGCAGGAATCCCGAGGTCGGGTTCGGCGTTGTCGGGAGGAACACGTTGATGACGTCATCCTCCGTCACATTCTGGATTTCGCCCTTGGTCTGGCTGGTCACAAAGCCGAGCGCCCAGAGGCCCCGGCGGGGATATTCCACCAGCACCACCTCGCGGAATGAGGTGGAAGACTGCGCCAGCACCGTTTCGAATATCTGCTTCAGCGCGCTGTAGACCGAGCGGATGATCGGCATGCGGGCGACGATGCGTTCGCCGATCTTGAGAAAGGCGCGGCCGAGGAAATTGGCCGCGAAGAAGCCGATCAACGTCAGCACCACGAGGATGATGATGACGCCCAGCCCCGGCACGCTGAAGGGCAGATAGGTTTCCGGATGATATTTCACCGGAATGAAGCGGGTGACCGTGTTGTCGATGAAGCCAATCACCTGCACCGCCAGCCAGATGGTGATGCCGATCGGACCCGTGATGACAAGGCCGGTCAACAGATAGGTGCGCAGCCGCGCCGCTAGCCCGCGCCGGCGTGGCGGCTGGGGTGGCCCCATGGGCGCAGATGGTGGCGTGGAACTGGTGTTCATGGGCAAAGGATGATGACGTCCTGTTATAGACCGTCGCCCCGTCTCATTGTCCACCTATAGGCGCTTTCCTTCACCAATTGTTGCAGATGCTTTCATGCCCGCTCGTCAGGGGTTAGGGTCGGGCATGAGCCCCATGCCCCGCCTGCTGTCCATCGCCACCGCTGCGCCGCCCTTCGAGTTGCGGCAGGAAGAGGTGCTACCCGCCGCGGTCAGCCATTTCGGGCCGCAGAATGCGAGCTTCCAGCGGCTGATGACGGTCTATGCCAATGCCGCCATCGACACGCGGCGCTCGGTCATGCCGCTCGACTGGTATGGCCATGACCACAGCTTCGCCGAACGCAACGCGCTGTTCCTGGAGCATGCCGTGAAGCTGCTCGAGGAAGCGGCGCTGAAGGCGACCGAGGCGGTCGGGCTGACGCTCGACGAGATCGACGGGCTGGTCGTGGTGTCGAGCTCCGGCATCGCGACGCCGAGCCTCGATGCGCTGCTGATGGAAAAGATGAAGCTGCGGCGCGACATGATGCGGCTGCCGATCTTCGGGCTGGGCTGCGCCGGCGGCACGCTCGGCCTTGGCCGCACCGCCGCGATGGCGCGTGGCACGCCGGCGGCGAAATATCTTTTCATGGTCGTCGAGCTCTGCGGCCTCACCTTCCGCCACAACGACTTTTCCAAGAGCAACATCGTCGCCACGGCCCTGTTCGCCGACGGCGCCGCGGGCGCGGTGGTTGGCTGCGAGGGCGATGGCCCGGCCATACGCGGCTGGGGCGAGCACACCTGGCCGTCCTCGCTCGACATCATGGGCTGGGACGTGCGCGATGACGGTCTTGCCGTGGTCTTCTCGCGCGACATCCCGCACCTCGTGCGCACCCAGATGCGCCCGGCGACCGATGCCTTCCTGGCGAAGCAGGGTCTCGGCCATGACGACATTGGCGGCTATATCTGCCATCCAGGCGGCATCAAGGTGGTCGAGGCGCTGGAAGAACTCTATGGCCTGCCTGCGGGCGGGTTGAAACACTCGCGCGAGGTGCTGCGCCGCTTCGGCAATATGTCGGCCGCCACGGTCATGTACGTTCTGGCCGACACGCTGCAGGACCGGCAGGAAAAGCTCTACCTGATGCAATCGCTCGGGCCCGGCTTCACCGCCGGCTTCCTGCTGCTCGACACGCGGCGCAACGCCGCATGATCCCCTGGCTCTACCTCGCCGTGGTGCTGGTCGCCGTCCAGCGCATCGCCGAACTGGTCTATGCCGGCCGCAACACAAGGCGCCTGCTGGCGGCGGGCGGCGTGGAGCACGGTGCGGGGCACTACCCCCTGTTCGTCGCGCTGCATGGCAGCTGGCTTGCCGTTCTGATCCTGACCGTGCCGCCCACCGCGCAGCCCAACCTGACCCTGCTCGCGGTTTTCGTGCTGCTGCAGCTGGCCCGGGTGTGGGTGGTGGCGAGCCTTGGCCGCTTCTGGACCACGCGGATCATCACCGTGCCGGGCGCGCCGCTGGTGCGGCGCGGGCCCTATCGCTTCCTGCGCCACCCCAACTATCTCGTCGTGACGCTGGAGATCGCGGTTCTGCCACTCGCCTTCGGCGCCTGGCAGGTTGCGCTGGGCTTTTCCGTCCTCAATGCCCTGCTGCTGTGGCACCGCATTCGGGTGGAGAACGGCGTTCTTGCACCGCGACAGAGCATTCCGTCAAATTCCTAACGGGCATCAGCGAAAACCGCTAAATTCCGCCAATGTTCCGCCTGGTTGCCGCCCTTGCCGTCCTGCTCTTCGCGAGCCCAGCGCTCGCGCTGGACCGGTCGGTACTGGATGCCGGGCAGCGGGCCTTCGGCGTCGGCGACTACATCACCGCGCGGACGGTCCTGCAGCCACTGGTCGAGCGCGGCGAGCGCGAGGCCGAGTTCATGTATGGCGTGATGCACCTGCGCGGGCTGGGCTTCGTGCAGAACCCGGCCATCGCAGCGGTGTGGTTCTACAAGTCGGCGCGCAAGGGCGAACCCGGGTCGCAACTCGTCCTGGGATCGCAGAAGCTCTATGGCCATGGCGTGCGGCGCGACCTGGTCGAAGCCTATATGTGGTTGACGCTCGCGATACAAAGCGGCGCCCCCGAAGTGGTGCAGCAGGCCACGCTGTTGCGCCGCGATGCCCAGACCCGCATGGGACCCGGCGCCATCGCCGAGGCCGAGCGCCGCGCGGCGGAATTCAGGCCGCGCGACGACGGCCTTGTCACCATCGCCCCGTAGCACCGGCATGACGCGGAAGCCGCCGCCCGACATCGAAACCACAGGCAGCCGCATCGTCTATCAGAACCGCTGGCTGCGGGTGCGCGAAGACGGTATCCGCCGCCGCGACGGGTCGGAAAGCATCTATAGCGTCATCGACAAGCCGAACTTCGCCGTCATCGCCGCGCTGCATGACGACCGGCGCCTGCACCTGGTCCAGCAGTTCCGCTATCCGATGGGCGCACGCTTCTGGGAATTGCCGCAGGGCGCCTGGGAAGACCGCCCCGACGCCGACTATCTGGAACTTGCCCATGGCGAGCTGCGCGAGGAAACCGGCCTGCGCGCGGCGCGGATGGTGGATGCGGGTGAATTGCAACTCGCGCCCGGCCTGAGCAGTCAGCGCTACCACGTCTTCCTCGCCACCGGGCTAACCCAGGGTGAATCAGCGTTGGAACAATCCGAACAGGACCTGATCGCCCGCGCCTTCCCCCTGGCCGAGGTGGAGCGGATGATTCGCGATGGCGAGATTCGCGACGCGACGACGGTCGCCGCACTCGGCCTGCTGCGCTTGAAGGGCCTGATCTAGCGCAGGAAGCGTTCCGGGCTCTTCAGCGCCTCGTCGCGTTCCCAGATCTGCAATTCGCGGCTGCGGAAGGGCTGGCGGAAGATCGGCGTGCCCGGATCAGGCGCGGCGCGGCGCTCGGCGAAAATCAGGATGCCGGCCGGGTGTGCCGTGAACCACTCGCGGACTTCGTTGCGCTCCAGTGCGTCGATGGGCTGGCGCAGGCGGCCGAGATACTGGAACTGCGCGTGATACTTGCCGACATAGGCGACGGGACGGCCGGCGCCCTGCGCTCTGGCGACTTCATCGGCCGCCGGCTGCAGGTCGTAGAAATCGTGCAGCGCCGGCACGATGAACAGGTGTCCGGCGACCAGCGCCGCCACGGTCACGCCCGCCAGTATCGACGCCATGGCGCGCAGGTCGTCCCGCGCCCGCATCAGAAGAACAACGCCCAGCACGAGGACAATCGATCCGGTGATGCCGACGCCAAGCGGCAGGCTGTCGGGCAGGCTGGCGCGCGTCAGCCGGACCGGATTCATGCCGCCCCAGATGGCGGCCCCGATCAGCACGATGCCGAGCGTGATCCAGGCGAGGCCGGGCGCGCGCAGGCGGCCCTTCACCGGCAGGGATGACAGCACGAAACCGGCGAGCAGCGCGAAGGCCGGAACGGCGGGCAGGATGTAATGCGGCTGCTTGTCGGTGAAGGCCGACAGGATGACGACGGCGCCACCGATCCAGACGAGCAGGAAGCGCAATCCGCGATCCGCCCGCCAGGGCGCCGCGCGCAGCGCCGGCCACAGGCGGTCCCAAAGCAGGAGCGGGAAAAGGATCGCCACCAGCATCGGCAGGTAAAACCAGACCGGTCGCCCATGGGACATGTTGCCGGCGACGCGCTCGGTCGTCTGGCCGAGGAAGATGGCGCGGCCATATTCCGCGCCGCCGGAATAGGCGGCGGGAACTGCCCAGGCGAGCGCGATGGCGGCGCCGAACAACAGCCCGCCGACGACGCCGACATACCAGCGGCCCCAACCCAGCACAGGGAACGGCCGCAGCCAGAGCGGCGCCAGCAGGGCGGCGGGCAAGGTGAAGACGAGGATGACCGGGCCCTTGGCCAGAACGCCGAAACCGATGCCGATGCCGAACAGGATCCAGCCCGTCCATTTGCCCTGCGCGGCGCGCACGACACCGCCCAGCGCGACCAGCGCGCAGACCATCACCAGTGTGTCGAACATGCTGAGCGTCGTGGTGACGGCCCAGAGCAGGGTCGCCATCAGGAGCCAGGGCGCGACGCGATCGACATCGCGGCCCGGCCACAGCAGGCGGGCGATCCAGGCGGTCAGGAACACGCCGGCCAACCCTGCGAGCGGCCCGACGAGACGGCCCCAGATGCTGTCCGGCCCGAAGACGAGCCAGCCGAGGTTGATCAGCCAGAACAGCAGCGGCGGCTTGTGGCTATAGGTTTCGCCGTTGAGATGCGGCACCAGCCAGTCGCCCCGAATCCACATTTCCCAGGCGGCGCTGAGATAGCGCGTCTCGTCGATGGGCGCGAGAGGCCGCGTCGCCAGCACGACGGCGATCAGGACCAGCCACAGGACGATCCATTTCACGCCATCGGGGATGCTGCGCAGCACGGGCGTTCAGTCCGCCGTCACGACCGACTGCCGGCGTTCGCGGAAGATCAGGTAGATGTTGCGCAGGTAGATGATGAAGCCGAACGCCTGGCCGAGGATGAAGACAGGATCAGCCCGGTAGATGGAATAGGCCAGCAGCACGGCCCCGCCGCCCAGGCTGAAATACCAGAACATCAGCGGCATCACGCTTTTCCGGCTGCGCTCGCTCGCGATCCATTGCACGAGAAAGCGCGAGCTGAACAACGCCTGGCCGAGCAGGCCGATGCCGATCCAGAAATGTTCCGCATCGAGGGGAATCATTCGG
>CANJEJ010000213.1 GCA_947473325.1 Alphaproteobacteria bacterium
ACGGGCACGGTGGAGCATCTGGTTGGCCGCATCGCGAGCTTCCAGGACCTGTTCACCCTGCTCGGGCTGGAGGAGGTGCAAAAGTCCGAGGCGCGCTATGGCGTGACGGCAGAAAAGCGGGCCGGATTCTGAGGCCTGCCGCCTTGTCGGGCGGAACCCTTGCCACACAACATTGCTGCGCCACGGCTGGCGATGAGCGCCGGCGCGCTTCGCGGCTGCGTATGGAACGCCGCCCACGGCGCTGATTCGTACACAGCCGGTGCAGCAAGCTCGAGGACAAGGTCCGCGCCATGCCCGTTGTGGTGTTCGACAGCGGAGCACGGAATGACGGCGGAAGCATCGCGGCCGCTGCGAATATCTGTACCCGCGTCGCACTCCCCGGCATGATGGGTTCGCGCAGCAAGATACGGAACCCATGCAAGTCAAACGCAACTTCCTGGAAATCGCCGACGGCGAGGTCCACTACCGCGAAGCGGGACGGCGCGACGGGCGTCTGCCCTTCGTCATGCTGCATCCGGGACCGACCTCGTCCCATGTGCTCGTGCCGCTGATGGAATTACTGGGCGAGGATCGCTGGATCGTCGCGCCCGACATAATGGGCATGGGCGATTCCGATCCCCCCGCCGTCGATGATCCGGACATGGCCTATTTCGCCCGCTCGGTGTTCCGCTTCCTCGATGCGCTCGGGATCGAGCGCTTCGACCTGTGGGGGTCGGTCACCGGGGCGCGCTGCGCGGTGGAAATGTCGCTGCTCACGCCGGAGCGGATCAACCGCCTCTATGTCGAGCTGCTGCAGCAGAAAAACGACGCGCACACGCGCAAGCTGCTGGAAGACCACCACGCGCCGAAGATCACGCCCGACCACTATGGCAGCCACTTCCACGTCCTGTGGGCGCTCACCCGGGACCAGTTCCTGTTCTATCCCTGGTTCGAGCCGAGCGCGGCGCGACGGCGGCCAAGCGGCCTCGTCTCCCCCGACCTGCTGCATGAGAAGATGGTGGAACTGCTGAAGTCGGCCCGCAGCTATCACCTCGCGCTCAACGTCGCCGTGCGCTATCCCAACGACGAAAAGCTTGCCCAGGTGCGCGTGCCGGTCGTCGGCTCGGCCGATCTGGCGAAGGTGCTGCCCGGCGTCACCGTTCGCCGGCACCTGTGCGGCAGCCCCGCCTTTGCCAGCGCGGCCGACGTCGAGGCGGCGGCCACCGAAATCCTGGGCCTCCTCAACGCCTGACGGGCAGTCCTACCCATGTCCTTGACCAGCGCCTATATCGACGCGGGAGGCCACCCGCTGCATGCGCTGACCGCCGGCAGCGGGCCGCGCACGCTGTTCCTGTTCCACGAGACGCCGCTGTCGGCGAAGTCCTTCGGCCCGGCCATCGCGCTGCTGGAACAGGACTTCCGTGTCGTCGCCTTCGACACGCCGGGTTACGGCGCCTCGGCGCCGACGCCGGCGCCGCCGCGGCTCGAGGACTATGCCGCGATCCTCTGGCGCGGCATCCAGGCGATGCAGACCGGCCCCTTCGCGATGGCGGGCATCCACACCGGAGCAAGCCTGTGCCTCGAAATTGCCCGCGCCCACCCGGACGCGCCGATCCGCGGCCTCGTTCTGTCGGGCGTGCCGCTGACCGATCCGAAGAAGCAGGCAGCGCTCAACAGCACCATCGCGGCCCGCGCGGGGTTGCAGGACGAGGCGACGATCCTGCGCGGCTGGCAAGACCGCGCGCGGCGCTGGAAGAATGCGCCGGTCGAACTGCTGATCCAGGCACTGGCCGACGAGCTGCAGGTCTTCCCGCGCCGCGACTGGGCGCTCTCGGCCGTCATGGCCTATGACGTGACGCCGGCGCTGGACACGTTGCAAGTGCCGATTCTGCTTCTGAACGGCGTGCATGATTCACTCGCCGCCGCCGATATCGCGGTGGCGCGCCGCTATCCGAAACTGGAAAGCCGCATACTCGCGGATGCCGGCGGCCAGCTGCCCTGGTCGGCGGCGGACCTCTATGTGCGCCACCTGCGCGACTTCCTGCTGCCGAAATTCGCGAGCCGCTGATGACCCCGCCCGGCGCCCTGCGCATCACCCATTCCGTCTTCGACGCGCGCGACCTGGCGACGCTGCTGTCCACCGCCTATCTCGGCGGCGCTCCCGCTGCCTGCGAGCTGTTCTCGCGGTCATGGACCGATGTCTATCGCCTGTTCTCGCCGCACACAGTCTATGCCGCCCGCGTCTGGCGCTCGGGCTTCCACGGGCGCGCGCATATCGACTTCGAATGCGCGCATCTCGCTGCGTTGAGCGCGCAAGGCCTGCCGGTTCCCGTGCCGATGCCCCTGGGCGACGGTGGCTTCACGCTGCCGCTGGAGGCGCCCGAAGGACCGCGCGTCGTCGCGCTGTTCGAGTGGGCGGACGGCGACAAGGTGAGCGCCAGCGTCACCGCCGAGGATGCGACCCGCATGGGCGACCTGCTCGCCCGCATCCATCTCGCGGGGCGGGACACACGGGCCGATCCCGTCTCCTTCGCGCGCCCGCTGGAAGACCATTTCGACGATCTGGCGCATGTGCTGCGCTATCGCGGCATCGATGCCGCCCCGATCCTGCGTGGCATGGCCGACGTGTCCCGCGCCATGGCCGAAGCCGAGACGAGCGATTTGCCGCGCGGCCTGATCCATGGCGACTTCCAGCCCGGCAACGTTCTGCGCCGCGCCGACGGCAGCCTGTTCGCCATCGACTTCGACGACGTCACGCCCGGCCTGCTGCTGCGCGATCTCGCCAATTTTCGCTGGGCGCTGGAGCGGCTCGGCCGCCTGCCGCTGTTCGACGATTTCCTCGCCGGCTATCGCCGCCACCGCGCGGTGGGCGCAGACGAACTCGCGCTGGTGCCGCTGTTCGAGGCCGAGCGCGATTGCTGGGTGATCGGCGCCTGGGCGTCCAACATCAACGCATTGGGCGATCCGCAGGGCGCGTTCGACGCCTTCCTGAGGAAGGCGCCGTCGCGCTTCGCCAGCCTCGGTTTGCGCTAGGCGCGCGTCACTTCTGGGACCAGACGCCGGCTTCCGACAGGAACCACGTCCCCGTCGGCGCCAGGCGGATGATCTCGGCGGCGTAGATGCGGCCGACCGCCTCGGCGGTGACGCCCTGGGCCCGGGCGCGATCCTCGTACACCGTCCGGCGCTGTCCGTTCACCTGCGTGATGATCGACGTGACCGTAGCCGGCACGCTGCCGCGCGCCACGGCATAACCGTCATAGCGTTCGCCAACCTGGCCTGCGGCGCGCGGTGCGTCGAGCAGCCGCGCGGAATCCTGCGCCTGGCTCGCCGCCACGGGCGTGCCGAGCAGCAGGAGCCCCAGGGCGAGGCGGGCGAAGACCGTGCGGCGCGGCGTCGGCCGCGCGCGGTCAGAAGATGGGGTTGGTGCGGACATCGGTCTTCGCTTGCTCCTCAATCCGGAGACGCACGTCGGCGTCGAGCTTGATGTTGAGGTTGATGGTGATCGGTTCGCGCGGTGCCGCAAGCTGTACCGTAGGCGTGCAGGCACCAAGGCCGAACGCTCCGGCGAGCAGCAGGAGGGCAACAGCCGGACGCCACGGCAAATACCGGGCTACCGCAGCAGGGGACGCAGACGGCGACATTGGTCCAGGCAGTCTGTTCACGGGCCGGCGCTCCTTGCTGCCAGGCGCAGGACCGACCGGGTGGCGGTCATCGTGCGCAGGGCTATATCCGTCAGGCGGTCGAAATCGCTTTCGAAGCGGATATTGAAACGAATGGGATGGCCATCGAGCAGATTGGGGTTGGCGCCCTCCAGGCCCATGCGGATCACATCGGGTGCCGAGTCCGATTGTTCAATGTCGAGCGACAACACCTGGTAGTGAAAATTCTCCAGCGCATCGAGAACCAGGTTCACATTCTGGTCCTTGCCGGCATCGACCAGCGCCGGCGGCAGGGCATCCCGTTTCAGGCTGAGCACACCAGGCTCTCTGCCGCCCAGATGGCCGCCGCCGATCGAGACGCCCGAGGGACCGGCCCGCAGCGGAATGGTGCCGTCCAGCCGCCCGGTGCCGGACAGGCCTTCGACATCTGCGAGCTTGAACAGCGCCGCCATGTCGAGTGCTTTGGCCGTGATCGTCGTCGCCATGTCGGGCCGTACCGGATCGAGCGTGAAGGGAGCCGCCACCAGCTCGCCGCCGCCGAAGCCGAGCGTCATCGCCTCCACGCCGAGAAGGCCGTCGCTGCGCAACTGGAACTGCAGCTCGGCCGCGTTGGCCGGCAGCGAGCCGAACTGCACGGAACCGTTCAGCCTTTGCCCGGGCGCCGTCGCCGGCGGCATCAGTGACACCAGGCGAATGTCGCCCGCGAAGCCTGACAACGCCGCGCCCGATGTTTCCACGCCAAGCCCGGCCAGATGCAACACGATATCCGGCGTCAGCGTGCCGTCGCGCCAGTCGATCGGGCCGGCGAGCGACAGAGTTCCGGTGATTGGGGCAAACACGCCGGCCAGCGATGGGAACAGGTCCGCGGGCTGGAATCCGGGCGCGAAGGTCAGGGCCGGCACCGAAAGCTTCGCTTCGCCGCGGGACCGGGCCAGGTCATGGAACCCGGCGATATCGACGGCGAGTTTGCCGCTGCCCTGCGCCGCCACCGCCGCGAGGGTGAAGTCCACCCGGTTGCCGGCCAGCGCGCCGCTGGCCGTGAGCTTCACCGGCACGATCAGGCCATCCGTCGAGGTCAGCGAGGACACCACCAGCTTCGCACTCGCCCTGCCCGGCTGCCAGGACAGCGTGCCCTCGATACCGGCGGCGTCCCAGGCGACATCGCGGGCGCGCAGCCGCGCGCGCTGCAGCTGCGCCGTCACGCCGCCGTCCTGCAGCGAGGCGGAGAATTCCGGCACATCCAGGGTGACCCGTCGCACGGCACCGGCGATCCGGCCGCTGAGGACGGCGCTCAGCATGCCTTTGCGCAACGCCCCATTATCCAACGCCATGGACCCGTTGAGCGCGACGTCGAGTGGTCCATCTTCCCCCGGCAGCAGGAGATGACCGTCGGCGACGGTGATTTTGCCAATCCGCCAGGCCGGCAAGGCCGGGATCCCACCCACCCCGCCCCCGCTTCCGTCGAGTGTGATGCGGGGCCGCAGCAGGGTCACGGCATCGATCTGCCGCGCCGCAAGCCCCGTGGGCGAGAAATCCAGGGCCAGTGCCTCGATCGTCACGCGCTTGTCCGCGGTGGCGATGTCGCTCACCTGCGCGCCTGTCAGGTCGACACGAGCGATGGTGAAACGCGCGTCGCCCAGACCTGCACTGTCCAGAAAGCGCTGCACGGCCTGGGTCGCGACTTCGGTGCGGCGATTCCAGGCCGTCACGGCAGCGACGGCCACGACGCCGACAATCGCCGCGAACGCCGCGAGCAGCCACCATCCGAAACGACGGCGCATCGCGCCCATGGAAATGTCCGTTCTGAGACTGTGCCGCCACGCCGGAGTGGCGGGTCAGGATCCCATTCTAACGTCCACCGGCCATACCGGTGGCAGACAACACTCATTTTCCTGGCACGCCCCGCGTTACCGAGACGGCCCCAATGCAGCCACAATCGCCTGCGCCGACGCCGCGACGCCCTCCAGCGACGCCGATGCGCTGCACAGGGGCGTCACCTTCATCGTTTCATAGTGAAACAGCGGCGCCCCGGTCAGCACCCTCTGCAGCGCATCGGCATCCGGGGCATCGAGAATCGCCACAACGCCACGCTTGCCGACGACGCCGTAGGCGACATCGACCCTCACCCCATCCGGAGGGTTGGCGCCGCGTGCCGCCCGGCGCTGGAAATGCAGTTCGATCAGCCTGGCCACGAGCTCGACCGGCACATGGGCGTGCAGTTCGGTTTCCAGCAGGAATTTCATCGGAAGCCTACCTTGATGTGAGGGAGTGTCGGAAAACCCAGCCAAATTGCGCGGTTCCAACCGTGCGCCAGCCGCTGTTCATGAGCTGTTAACCATTTTCGTCTAGATATTACGGCATCCCTGCGCGCTGACAGGGTATAGGCTTTACGAGTGCCTGCGGGTGAATGGGGAGCGCGCCATGTCG
>CANJEJ010000214.1 GCA_947473325.1 Alphaproteobacteria bacterium
GCCCGATGCAGCTGCGTGACGCGGCGGGCCGCGACACCGGGCATGCCCGCAACACGAACCTCGGCCAGGCCGACCTGTCGAACGCCGATCTGACCCGCACCAGCCTGGACAATGCGGTGATGACCAACGCCATTACGACCGGCACCCTGCTCGCCGCGCTCTAGAGTCTTTGCCTGGCCGGGTGACACAGGGACTCGACAGGCTGCGCGACCTCGGCGACAGTCCCGCCGATGCGCGGTCTCCTCATCACCCTTGCCTTTGTCCTGGCCATAGGCCTGCTGATCTGGCTCGCCACCACCATGGGCACAACACCCACGCTGGTCGCGGCCCATGGCCGGGGGGGCGGCAGCGGCGAATCGGCCACCGGCACCCAGGCTGTCACGCTGGTGCCGAAGCCCGGCGAGAAAAACGAGTTCAAGACCCTGCCGCGCGGCCGAGTGGCCGATATCGAGCAGCTCGTTCTGACCCTGCCGCCGGGGACGCTGGTGGTCGCTGTGCCGGCCGAGGCGCGGCTTGGCGAACCCGTGGAAGTCCACGCCATCCTGGTGCCCGACATGGCGGCGATCCGCGACTTTGCCGTGGCGGGCCATGCGCAGCGCCGCCGCGCCGGCGAGGCCTTGACAGTCACCAACCTGTTCCGCGCCACGCTGGATGCCGGCGGCCTCGCCGCGAACGGCGCCCTGCAGCGCGACGTGCGCTGGCGCAGCGAAGGCCCTGTTTCCTGGAGCTGGACGCTGAAGGCCGCGGAGGAAGGCAAATACACCCTGCAATTCGCCTTCGAGGTGCAAACCGAACTCGACGGCCAGACCGAGATGCGGCGCATCCGCGCGATGGGGCGCGAAATTGCCATCACCGACCCGTTGCTGCCCAGGATCATGCTGGCGATGGCGGGACGCTGGTGGATCGCTGGCCTGGCACTCCTGTTCCTGGTGGCCGGGGCGGCGCTGATCGTCCTGCTGCCGCGCAAGCGCGGGATGGCGGCCAAGGGCTAACCGGTCGCCGACGTGACCACAGCATGGGCAAGGCATAGCCGATGAACGGCGCAGCCGAATCCCTCATCGTGAAGCTGGCGCGGGCGACGGTGGAAATCAGCGCCGCGCCGAGCCTGAACGAAGCGCTGGACCGCATCACGCGACTCGCCCGCGACCTCGTGCAGGCCCACCAGGCCGTCGCCAGCCTGACCACCGATGGGTCGCTGCACCAGACGATCAAGTCGATCTCGCTGTCGGACAAATATGCGGACTGGCGCGGCTATGACGAGCCGACCGACGGTTCGGGAATCTACCGCCGGGTCGTCGACACCAACATCCCGATGCGGCTGAGTCAGGCCGAACTGGAACGCCATCCGGACTGGCGCGGCTTCGGCCCCGCGCGCGACCGCCACCCGCCCATGCAGGGCTGGCTTGCCGTGCCGCTGGTTGCGCGCGACGGCTCGAATCTCGGCCTGATCCAGCTTTCGGACCGCCTGGAGGGCGATTTCACCGCCCAGGATGAAGCCATCCTGAGCCAGCTTGCCGGCGCCGCGTCTATCACCATCGAGAACTTGCGACTTGTGGAACAGGCCCGCGCCGCCGAGCAGCGGTTCCAGGCCTTTGCCGAGATCGGCTCGGACTGGCTGTGGGAAACCGATGCGGATCATCGCTTCACCTTCTACTCACGGCCTGAAGGCGTGCCAAACAAGGAGACGCGGCAGGCCATCGGCAAGACGCGCTGGGAGTTCGTTGGGGCGAGCCTCAGCGATCCGAAATGGGCCCGCCTGAAGGCCGACATGGACGCTCACTGCGACTTCCGCAACGTCGAGATGACCCGTGACTGGAGTGGCGAGCGCTTCCATTTCCTGATCAGCGGCCGGCCCGTCTTCGCGCCCGACGGTGCCTTCGTCGGCTATCGCGGCACCACCTCCAACATCACGGCGCGGATCGAGGCGGAAGAACAGGCCTCCGCCATGGATCGCGAGCTGCGCAGCCTGCTCGAAGTGTCCCACGAAGGCGTCATGCTCTTCGACGCCGACGCCAGGGTGCGCTTCGTCAACCAGCGCATGGCCGACATTCTGGGCCGTACGACGGCCGAACTGTCGCAGAGCGGCGTGCTCTCGTTCGCCGAGCCCGACGAGGCCGAACGAATCCTAGCCCGATGGGGCGACCGCCGCCGTGGCGCCGCTGACCAGTACGACCTGAGGCTGCGGCACGCAGACGGCACGCCGCGCTGGGTGATCATCAACAGCACGCCGCGACTCGACGATTCGGGCCGGTTTCTGGGCGCCATTTCTCTCGTCACCGACATCACGGAACGGCGGGATCAGGAAGAGCGCCTGCGCGAAAGCGAGGCAAGCTTCCGCTTCCTGTTTGAGAAGAACCCCAACCCGATGTGGGTCTACGACCGCGACACCCTCGCCTTTCTCGCCGTCAACGACGCGGCGATCGACAAGTATGGCTACACGCAGGCCGAGTTCCTGTCGCGCCGGATCACCGATATCCGACCGCCGGAAGACATCGCGCGGCTGCAGCAGCACCTCACCACCCTTCCGGATGGCGTGCGCCATTCTACCGGCTGGCGTCACATCACGGGTGACGGCCGCGTCCTCGACGTCGATATCGCTTCTCACCGCCTCCGCTTTGATGAACGCGACTCAGTGCTGGTGGTGGCGCATGACGTGACCGACCGCAGGCAGACGGAAGAACAGCTGCGCCAGTCGCAGAAGATGGAAGCAGTGGGCCGCCTCACCGGTGGCGTCGCGCATGACTTCAACAACCTGCTGACTGTCATCATCGGCAATGGCGACCTGCTCATGCGCCACCTCAACGACCCGGAACGCGTCCGCCGCTACACCGAGCTGACGCAGCGCGCCGCAAGGCGCGCCGCCGAGCTGACCCAGCGCCTGCTCGCCTTTTCGCGGCGGCAGGCCTTGCAGCCGGAAGAGATCGACATTTCACAGCTCATCGCCAGTATGGACGACATGCTGCGCCGCACGCTGGGCGAGGACATCGAGATCGACTTCCGGCACGCGGCCGGCTGCTGGACAACCCTGGTAGACCCCGCCCAGTTGGAAGCGGCCATCCTCAACCTGACGCTCAACGCGCGCCAGGCCATGCGCAATGGCGGCCGTATCACGATTGAGACCAGCAACGTTGTGATCGATCAGCGCCATGCCAGCCAATATGAGGATGTCGCCGCCGGATCGTATGTAATGGTGGCCGTGACGGACACCGGCAGCGGCATGGCCCGCGACGTGATCGAGCGTGCCTTTGAACCTTTTTTCACCACCAAGCCCGTGGGCGAGGGCAGCGGCCTTGGCCTCAGCATGGTCTATGGCTTCGTCAAGCAATCCGGTGGCCACATCAAGATCGACAGCGAGCTGGGCCTTGGTACGACCATCCGGATCTATTTGCCGCACAAGGCGGCGCCGATCTGAGCAGCAATCTCCGGCGCCGTGCGGAAATTATGGGACCGCATTGCGCGCCGCCGCGCCTGTCAGGTCCTGACGTTCGATCGCCACGGCCGATCGCTCAGCATGCGCTGGCCAGTCGCGGCGATTGAGGACCTGGCCGGCCTGGCGCACCACGCGCAGCCGCTCCAGATCGAGATCGGCAAAAAGCCACTCCGGCTTGTCGAACAAGCCTTCGCTGATGACGCCCATCGGCGGCAATCCGCGATCCGGTGGTGCAAAGACACCCGCCGCACCCACGTTGACATCCACGGCGGGCGACCATGGCGCATCGCCCACGGTCGGCGCCTGCACGACATAGCACTGGTTCTCGAGCGCTCGCGCCTGGGCACCGATGCGGACGCGGCGATAACCGGCCTCGGTGTCGGTGCAGCTTGGCACTAGAAGGATGTCGGCGCCGGCCTCGGCCAGCGCGTGGCCAATCAAGGGAAACTCGATGTCGTAGCAGATGGCGATGCCGATGCGACCCACCGGCGTGTCGAAGGTGCGCAGCGGTCCGCCCGGGCTGATGCCCCATTCCTCCGCCTCGAAGCGCGTCATCATCAGCTTGTCCTGGTAACCGACCGCACCGTCGGGTCCGAAGACATGAGCGCGGTTGCGGAACAGACCATCGGGCCCGCGCACGGGCAGGCTGGCACCCACAATCGTTACCTTGTGCTGCCGGGCAAGCAGCCGGTGCAGCCCGTTGACATCGTCAAGGCGCGCCTGCAACCCGTGAAGCTGGCGCTTCAGGTCCGACCGCTCGTCCTCAGGCAGCAGCGAGGCGAGTTCCATCGCACCATATTCGGGGAACAGCAACAGCTTCGCGCCACCTCGCGCCGCGCCTGTCACCCACGATTCGATCTTGCCGGCATAGGCGCCCCATTCGCCCAGGAACTCGATAGGGTACTGCGCGGCGGCGATACGGACGGTGGAACCGGTCATGCGAGCCCCTTCATCCAGACGGCCATCCGTTTGGGCGTTTCTTCCGTCTCATCCCGATCGCGCCAGGACAGCGAGCAGACGAGATCCGGGACCAGCGTGAAACCACGCTTCTGCCAGAAACGGTCAAGCGGCACATGGTCGGCGGGACGGCGCGGATGATTGTCAGGCCGGATGACGGCGCAGAAGGCGGCGTGGTCGTGACCGCCAACGGCACGCGCGTGGGCTTCCCGTTCGGCAAAGAAACGGACGCCGACGCCCTGCCCGCGATATTCAGGCAGCAGCACCGATTCGCCGAAGTAAAAGATGCGATCCGGGTTGAGCCCTTGCGCGCGAAACGGCCCCGTCACCGCCTCCGGTTCATGACGCAGCGGCAGGGCGGTCGCCGCGCCGACCATACGGTCGCCGTCGAAGGCGCCAACGACGACGCTGCCGGTGGCCTCTGCGTAACTTTGCAAATAGCGCCGCTCGTAATCGAGGCTGCCTTCATAGAGATAGGGATAGTCGTGGAAGACACGGATTCGCAGGTCGGCGAGCGCATCGAGAAGCGGCAGGATCGCCGCGCCGGTCAGCGGCGTGAGGCGCAGGCTCATGACGCGCCGATCTGCGCCAGCCAGTCCTTGAGGTTGTAATAGGTGGTGACGCGCGCGATGCGGCCGTCACGCAGTTCGAAGAAGGACCCGCCTGGCAGGCGATAGGTCTGGCCCCGCGCCGCCGGGAAACTGCCGTCGGTCTGCTTGTAGGTGCCGCTGACGATGAACTCCGCGGCTGCGCGGTCGCCGTCGGCCAGGACGACAAGCTCGCCGATCTGCTCGGCGTAACAGCGATCCATATGTGCTAGGAACTTCGCAAAGGTGTCGCGGCCCTTTTCCATGCCGCCCTGGTTGATGTCGTGGCGCACATCATTGGCCAACAGCGCCAGCATCCCCGCCCAGTCCTGCCGGTTGAAGGCGTCGAAATAGGAACGGATCACGGCGATGGCGGCGGACATGGGATCGACCCGGAAGAAAGATGGTCGGAGTGGAGAGATTCGAACTCCCGACCCTCTGCTCCCAAAGCAGATGCGCTACCAGGCTGCGCTACACTCCGTCCCGGGATTTCCTAGGGTCTTTGGCCCGGCGGCGCAAGGCCCTAACGGCCCCATTCCTCGTCCGCATCCCGAACCGCCACCCAGGTGCCGTCATCAAGCGAATCTCGAACCTCGCCCGGTTCGATGAGTTGCTGTTCCCCCAGAAAGTTGAAAGCGGCCAGGAAGGATGCCGGAGTCAATCCCGACATGTCCCGCCAGTCGCGGAACATGAGGGTACCGCCCTGATTCGTCAGAATAGACCAGAGCAGCGCCGCCTCCTCCTGCACATCGTCGTTCGCTACCACCAGGTCTCCCCTTCGCCGCTGGACGCGGGGGCAGCTTAGGCGACGGCCGCCTGTTCCGCAGCCCCATCCATGCGGTAGAGCAGCGACAGCAGCATCGATTGAACATAGCTTCTGCGACAAACTGCCGGCGGGATGGCAAGCGCGCGAATGCGGGCGAGCAGGCGGAACGTGCGGCGTAGAATTTGTTGCGATCCATGGCCCCGCCGCAATGTCTCCGGATCAAGGGAAAGCAGAAGATCGCCTCGGGAATCTGGAACGTTCCCGCACCGAGTCCGTTGAATCCAGCGGAGGATTTGGCATGGCTGCACCGCGCGCCC
>CANJEJ010000215.1 GCA_947473325.1 Alphaproteobacteria bacterium
TGGCAGGAAGCGATCGCGCGCTTCGAGGCGGCGCTCAAGACCGCACCCTTCGACAAGCCGGCGCAGCTCCACCTCGACCGCGCCCGTTTCTACCTGCAGAACCCGCCGCCCGGCGAATGGGACGGCGTCTGGGTCATGCAGGAAAAGTAGCCCCCGTCATCGTAGGCGCCAGACACAAAAAAAGCCCGGTGCCGCAGCACCGGGCTTTTTGCTGAGCGGATTGCCTCAGAACTTCCAGGTCAGGCCGACGCCGACGATATCCGCTGAGGCCTCGATCTGCCCCATGACCCGACTATTGGCGCCGTTTCGCTGCGTCGCGTTGCCGTCCTTGAAGAAAAGGTGCTGGTAGGCGAAGTCGAGGCTGACACGGTCACTCAGCTTGTAGCCCGCGCCAATGGCCGTACCAATGCGATCTGAATCCGGCACGCCAACGCCGCGGAAGCGCGTGTCAACCGGGCTGTCGTCGTAGTGCACACCGCCACGCAGCTGCCATTTCGGCGACCACTCATAGGTCGCGCCTGCCGCATAGCGAAAGACGTTCTTCCACTGGGTGGCAATGACGTTCGCGCTGGTTTGCGGCTCGTCGAAATTGAAGCGAAGTTCATCGAAAACCGACCAGCGGGTCCATGTCACGTCACCCATCACAGCCCAGCGCTCGTTCAGCTGATGGAAGCCGCTGGCCGACAGTTGTTCCGGCAAGGGAAGGGTCGTGCTGCCGCCTCCATTGGTAAACGCGCGCGGCATGCCGGCGCCGTTCAGCGCCGCCCGCGCAGCGGCAGGAACCTGGAACTTTGCCTCGCCGTCGAACTCAAAACGCACCTCCGAGCGGTAATGGACACCGACGCGCGTTGCGGGCGTGAACTGGTAGAGGAAACCCAGGTTGAAGCCATAGGAAATGTCGGTCCCGCCGAATTCGCCAGAGCCGTCCTGGGTCGTGTCGCCGAGCCCGAGCGCAGCACCAAAGTCGATGCCCTGGGACAGACGGGCGCGGCCATAGACAGCGCTCACGCCGCCACCCACGGAAAGCTGAGGACTGAGTTGGTAAGCGACCGACGGATTGACGTTCACCGTCTTCAGGGCGGTCGTCAACTCGTTGTACCGGCCGACAAACCCGCCGTCCCAACTGGTCACCAGGCCATAGGGCGAATTGATCGAGAGGCCAAGTCGCGTGTGCGGGTTCACCACCCAGACGCCATGGATATACGGTACTGCAGCATCCTCGCCGCCATCGCCGCCATCATTGCCCGGCACCAGCACGCCGTTGCGCGACCGCGTGCCATAGTTGGTGAAATCGATCCTTGGAACCACCAGGTGGGCACCGGCGGAAACCTGCGATCGGTTAAGCCGCATCATTGCCGCCGGATTGAAATAGGCCGTGCTGGCGTCGCCCGCCGCCGCACCGCCGCCGGCTCCGGCGACCGCGGTGGCTGCGACGCTGTCGTACCCGACGCCATACCCGGCAGCCTGAGCCCCGGTGGATGGCAGGACAGCAGCGACGGTGGCCGCAAAGGCAACACCAATCAGACGACGTTCCACGGAATACCCCCACATGTTGACCCGGCCCGGTCGCCCGAGGCCAGCGATGGACTAAACATTCCCCCCGCCTTGACTTGCGTCAAGGCAAAGTCGCGCGGGTTGTGAGCTCAGGGGCACCCCGGCAGGCGCCGCTTTGGCTATAGTGCCGGGCATACAGCCAAGGAGACCGCCATGCCGATGCCCGGCGCCCACGGAATGATGCCCGAGACCGATCACGACGAGGCCTCGCGCATGAACTTCGTCTATGCCTTCAAAGAGCATGTGACCCGGAATGTGACGCCGGGGGCCAAGGCGGTTTACCAGGCTCGGATCGAACCCGCCTTCCAGCGCGAGGCCGCCCGCCCGCCCAGGGACAGGCACGAGGTCCACCGCGCCATGCGCAAGGACGGCACCTGGCAGATGTTCGGCTCGCTCTCGCGCCTTTACCAGGAGCTGAAGCAGGAGGTCGGCGAGGCGGTGGCGCACCGGCAGGCCGAAGATCTGCGCGACCGGGCGCAGACCTATCGCGCCACGGCCCGCCACACCACGCTGCGGCTCGACCCCAACCTTGCCATTCCGCGCTACCAGACCGCCGTCGACATTCACCTGATGCCCGGCGGCTATCACACCGAGCGGATGACGGACGACGTGACCGCCGGCGCCATCTATGACCCCGGCGTCTACCTGTTCGCCATGGGCGCGCTCGGCCCCTACAACGAGGACATGGGACTTGGCATCCTGCGCTGGCTCAAGGCCAACCGGCCGGATTTCAAGCCGCGCCGCATCCTCGACATGGGTTGCGCTGTCGGCCATTGCACGACGCCCTATGCCGACGCCTTCCCCGAGGCCGAGATCCATGCCATCGACGTGGCCGCGCCGGTGCTGCGCTATGCCCAGGCGCGGGCGGAAAGCATGGGCTATGCGGTCCACTTCTCGCAGCAGAATGCCGAGCGCACCGACTTCCCCGCCGGCCATTTCGACCTGATCGTCTCGCACATCCTGCTGCACGAGACCTCGCTCAAGGCGCTCTACGCCATCATGGCCGAGTGCCATCGCCTGCTCGCGCCGGGCGGCATCGTCCTGCATGGCGAGGCGCCCGTCGACAACCGCAGGCTCGACCCCTTCAACGCCTTCATGCGCGACTGGTCGACTCACTACAACGCCGAGCCCTTCTGGGGGGCGCTGCACGACCTCGACCTGGCCGAACCGGCCACCAAGGGCGGCTTCGCGCGCGACAAGGTCATCGTCGACTTCGCGCCACAGCCGTCCGCGCTGGGCGGCAAGCTTGCCGGCGGCGCCGCCTGGCTGCTGTTCGGCGGCGAGAAATAGCGCCCTTAAGCCTTCCCTGGCGGGCGGTGACAGCCGCCCGCCTTTTTGTGTGCCGATGATCCAGCCGCGCCCGCCGCTCACCCTCCAGATCACGCTGCTGCTTGCAGGCGCGCTCACCTCGATGGCCTTCGCGCCGGTGTCGCCCGGCCTGCCGTCGCTGCGCGAGCATTTCGCCGGCGTGCCCGATGTCGACTATCTCGTGCGCCTCGCCTTCGCCGTGCCGGCAGCTACCATCGCGATCTTCTCGCCGATTGCGGGCGTCGTCGTCGATCGACTGGGCCGCCGGCGCGTGATGATCGCCGGCATGCTCGCCTACGGCATCGCCGGCTCGTCCGTCCTGCTGATCGATTCGCTGCTGACCATCATCGTGATGCGGGCCCTGCTCGGCGCCTCGGTCGCCTTCGTGATGACGGCCTCCTCGACCCTGGCCGCCGACTATTTCGCCGGGCCCGACCGCCAGCGCTTCCTTGGGCTGCGCAGCGGCGTGGTGAATTTCGCCAGCGTGGTCTTCAACGCGCTCGGCGGCCTGCTCGCGACGCTGGACTGGCGCGCGCCGTTCCTGTGCTTCCTGCTGGCCTTCGCGCTGCTGCCCGCGGCGATCCGCCTCGTCAGCGAACCTGTTGTCGAAGGACCGCGCGGTACGGCGCAGGCGCCGGTCTCGCGCGAGCCCGTGCCCTATGCCTTCATCCTCGGCATGTATGCCATCGCCGTGACCTACAGCGTCGTCTTCTACATGGTGCCGACGCAGCTGCCCTTCTACTTGCGCGAGAACGGCATGACGAGCCCCAGCATTGCCGGCATCGCCATTGCCTCCTGCTCGCTTGGCATTTCCGCCGTGGCGCTGCTCTACGGCACGTTGCGGCGGCACGCCTCGACCGAGGCGATCGCGGCCTGGGCCTTCCTGCTGATCGCCGTGGGCTTCGGCCTGCTCAGCCGTTCCCACACGCTTCCCACGGTCATGTCGTCGCTGATGATCGCCGGCTGCGGCCTGGGGGCGATCTTCTCCAACAACATGGTCTGGCTAGTCGAGAACTGCCCGGCGCATGTGCGGGGCCGCGTGCTGGGCGGCCACACCACGTCGGTGTTCCTCGGCCACTTCTCCTCGCCCTTCATGAGCCAGCCCATCGCCGATACCTGGGGACTGCCGACCGCCTATGCCAGCGCCGCCGTGCTGATGGGCGCAACGGCAATCCTTTTCATCGTGCTGCACCTGTACCGGCGCACCGCACGATCATGATCGCGCGCCTGCGAAAAATGGCGTCCAGCGATCCGGGGCGAAGAGCGCCGGGCTATTTCAGGGTGTTGTCGCCCACCATCCACACCTGGATGCGGCGGATCAGCTTGCCGTCGAATTCGAAGAAATTGATGTTGTAGCGGTCGCGCTTGGCACCGCTGGTCTCCTCGCTCTTGGCGCGGAAACGGCAGGACGAGTAGCCCCGGGCCGGGTCGGTGGTGTGGACACGCTCGCCATGCCAGCCGGACACCAGCGTGGTCAGCCGCCGTTCGAACATCGCCTGGATCGCCGCATGACCCTGGTGCTTCACCCCTGCGGTGACGACCTCGAGCGAGCAGTCGGGCGTGAGTTCCTTCAGCGTGCCGGGAACGTCGTTCTCATCGACGGCGTCGAAATAGCGGTTCACTGCATCAATCAGGTCCTGAGCCGTCGCGGCCATGTCTGTCTCCACGTCTGGGGCACGGGCAGCATAGCCGAAACCCGCCGCCCTATTTCAACATGCTTTCCCCGCTCATCCATATCTGGACGCGGCGGATGCGCACGCCGTCGAATTCGAAGGCGTTGACATTGCGGCGCTCGTTGACCCTGCCGTCCCGGTCGACGCTGCGCACCCGGAAGCGCGTGGCGGCGAAGCCGCCGGCCGGATCGGTGGCGTGGGTGAAATCGCCATGCCAGCCCGATGCACGGACCTGGAAGCGCGCCTCGAACATCGTCCGGATGGCCTTGAGCCCGCGATGCTTCACGCCAGCCGTCACCACCTCCAGCACGCAGCGCGGCGCGAGGGTGTCGATGATGGCGTCCACATCGCCGGCATCGACGGCGGCGAAATAGTGTTCGATCTGCCTCGTCATCTGTCGCGCGGTCGCGGCCATGCTGTCCTCATGTCCCGAATTGCCGCAGCGTAACGGGAGATTGGCGCGGCGGACAGGTTGTTACCGCGCGGCGGCCGGACCAAAATGGTCGGCATGATCAGGCGCGCCCTTCGCTGGCCGGCTGTGGCGCTAGTCCTGCTGGGGCTCGGCGGCCCTGCTGCCGCGGCGCCGCAGGACCTGCCCGGTCTTGCCGCGCTGCGCTGGGACATGTCGACGCAGCAGGTCTTCGACGCCCTCCCCGAAGCCCGGCGGCTGGAACCGCCCTGGGACTTCGGCCGCATGAAGGCGCCCCTCCGCATCGCGGCGATGGAGGTCGCCGGCCTCGCCTTCATCGCCATGCCGCAGATCGACACGGAACGCGACAGGCTGTTGCAGGTGATGCTGGAACGCCGCGAGAAGGATGCCTCGCCCGCCGCCTTCGACCGGCTGCGCGCCACGCTCCAGCGCGACTATGGCCCGCCGACCCATGTGTGCGAGACACGCCGCCGCGCCGGCGACCCCGAATCGATCAACCTGGTCTGGCGTTTCCCGACCACCACGATCGACCTGTCCTTCCTCGACTACCGGACATCCGGCATTCTCTACGACAAGCCGGAACTGGTACCGGACCCGACCGCGCCGCTGCTGGAGAACCGCCTGGTGCATTACCGATCCCTGCCCCGCCGCATCGTGCTCCGCTTCCACGACACAACGGCCGAGCACCTGTCCCCCTGCCTCGCCCGCAGCAACAAGCCGAGCTGACCATGGACCGCGAAACACCCCTGATCGACGCCGAGGTCCTGCTAGACCGCATCCGCGCCCTGCAACCCGTCTTGCGCGAGCGCGCGGCGGAGACGGAACGGCGGCGCATGGTGCTGCCGGAAACCATCCGCGATCTCTTTGCCGCCGAACTATTCCGGCATTTCCAGCCGCGCCGCTTTGGCGGCCATGGCCTGCCCTGGGGCATCCAGTACGACATCGGCCGGCTGCTCGCCCATGCCTGCCCCTCCACCGCCTGGATCGCCACCGTGGTGGCAGCGAACAACGCCTATGCCTGCCGCTTCGACCCGCGCGTGCAGGACGAAATCTATGGCAAAGGGCCCGATGTGCTGGTCACCA
>CANJEJ010000216.1 GCA_947473325.1 Alphaproteobacteria bacterium
ACTGGGCGCGCGGGGCGATGCTGAATGCGACGGTCAGCGACGGCAATGTCGATCTCTGGGGGTTTGTTCCGTCCGCGAGCGAACGCGAGGCGGCCCGCGTCCTTGCCGAAGCGTCGCCCGGTGTTCGCAGCGTGACGGACAACCTCACCACGCGTCAGATCTTTCCCGCCATCTGAAGGCGGGGACCGCAGCGGTAGGCGCCCGGCGGAGTTTCCCCGCCGGGGCGCCGTACTTCGCTGGCCGGCTATGCGCTGGCGAGGCCCGGGACTTGGGGCAGTCGCGCGGGTAACCTCGACGTGCCAGCCGGGGCTGGGACGGGATGACTCTTACCGTGCCGCCGAATCGATGGCTTTCCGCAGCCGATTCAACAGGCGGGAGCGGGCCCTTTCGTCTGTCATCGTCTCAAGCGTGTCGCGCAGGCGGATCGACAGGTCCGCAAGGTCATTGTGCCAGTCGAGGCGGCCAACCAGAGCCGGCTTGAGCCGCCGTGGAGCGGTACGGCGTAGCACCGTTCCCCGCCGCCCGAGAAGATCGAACGTGTCGTCGAGTTGCGGCACGAGGATCGGCAGGTCGGGTCCGGCAAGGCGTTCGACATCGTCCTTCAGGGCGTGTACGGCCGCCTCCTCGCCATGGGTGAGGAATATTCCCCGTCGTACGGGAAGCCTGCTCTGAATCCAGCGATACAGCCCGTCAGCATCAGCGTGGCCGGTGTAGGCATCAATCCGGCGAATCTCGGCCTTCACACGGACCTCGTCGCCCTGGATGCGGACGGTCGTCGCGCCGTTCTCAAGCAGGTTGCCGAGTGTCCCGGCGGCCTGGTAGCCAACCAGCAGAACGGTGCACTCGGAACGCCACAGGTTCTCCTTGAGATGGTGACGGATCCTGCCCGCTTCGCACATTCCGCTGCCCGCCAGCACGATTGCGCCGCTGTGCAGGCGGTTGATTCCCATGCTCTCCGCCGCCGTTGGAGTGAAATGGATGTTGGGGCGCCGGAAGGGATCGGGATTTCCGCTACCCAGACCCATCTGTTCGCTGTGGCGCGAGAACACTTCCGTCGCCCGAATTGCCAGGGGCGAATCGAGGAAGACCGGCATGGGCGGAATGACCTTCTGGTCAAACAGGAGACAGAGGTCGTAGAGCAGTTCCTGGGTGCGCTCGACGGCAAAGGTGGGAATCAGCAGATTGCCGCCCCGCTGCATGGCATGCTCCACCTCCTTGGCAAGCAGGGTGCGGCGCTGTTCCGCGCTCTGGGCCGGGCGGCGCCGGTTGCCATAGGTGGATTCGCAGATCAGGTAGTCCAGATCGGTCGGCCCTGCGGGCGCGCTCTGAAACAGCTTGTCGTCCGGCCCGATGTCGCCGGAGAACAGCATGCGCAGCGCGCGCGTGGCCCTGTCACCGGTCGCCATCTCAATCTCGATCGACGTCGATCCCAGGATGTGGCCGGCGTCCCAGAAGCGGGCGCGAACTTCGTCGCCGACGTCGATCCACGTCTCGCACGACACGGTCCTGATCTGCGCGATCGTCCGTTCTGCATCGGCGAGGGAGAAGATGGGCAGGACCTGCGGCCGGCCGCGGCGGAGGTTGCGCCTGTTCAGGCGCTCAACCTCCATCTCGTGAATCGACGCGCTGTCCGGCAGCAGATAGGTCAGAAGATCACGGGTGCCGGCCGTTGCGTAGATCGGGCCGGTGAAGCCATGGCGGACAAGGCGGGGCAGCAGGCCTGCGTGATCGATGTGGGCGTGCGTCAGCAGCACGAAGGAAAGGTTGGCAGGCTCGAAGGGCAGGGGGCCGTAGTTCAATTCCTTCAGGGTCTTCGAGCCCTGAAACAATCCGCAATCGACCAGGAACTCAGCCTGCCCCGTGCGCAGCCAATAGCAAGAGCCAGTCACCGTTCCGGCGGCACCGCAAAACGAGAGCGAGGGGGACGTCGGCAGTCGCGAGCGCGTGCTCACTTGACGAGCAGGCAGGCGCAAACCGCTTGTTGCGAAACCTTGGCAGACACGCTGCCGATGGAGATCTGAGCAAGGGGACCGAGACCCCGTTGACCCATCACGATCAGCTCGGCACTTGACTGTCTCGCCTGCTCCTGGATCACCGCAGCCGGGTCCCCGGACCTGGTGATCGAAACAACGCGCTGGGCGCCCGTGGAGCGGGCTTTCTTCTCGCCCTCCCTGGCAATGCCCTCGATGATCGTTTCGACAGCATCCGCGACATCGATCCTCCCGATTCGCGCGGCTTCAAGCGGGTCCGTCTCGTCAAGCGTCGTCTCGTCTTCTGCCGTGACATGCAGGATGACGATCAGGGCGCCGTAGTGCCGCGCGAGGCTCGCTGCCCAGGCGATGGCCCTGTTTGCGGCATCTGAACCGTCTGTTGGAACCAGGATTGTCGACAGCATTGCATCTCCGTCAGGCTATTTCGCTCATGAAGCGGCGATCGCGGCTCTGTGCCTTTGACAATTGTCAAACCAGGACGGTTGTCGTACACGCTAGCGTCCCAAATGTGCCGGCCGTGCCCGCTAGGCGCCGCATTCCGGCCATGCATGCATTTCGTCCGCGCTGAGTACGCCGTCGCCGTTTGTGTCGCAGGCGGTGAAGGCAAACCGGCTTCTTGCGTCCCAGTCGGGCCGGTCTTCCTCGCGCCCCATGAACAACCGCAAACGATAGCGAAGGAACTCCTCGCGGCTGACAACGGTATCTCCGTTGCTGTCGATCTGCGGCCCGGCGCTCACCGTCTTGGCGCCGGAATCGGCTCCGTTCCCCGGCGCAGGGAAGGACAGCATGGCCAGCAGGACTGCGAAAGCGGCGGCAAACCGGCAGAAGCAGGCGAACTGCTGTGACGTGACTTTCGGCTTCGTCATCCATCCTCCAGGACAGGCACCACTCAATCTCTTGCTGGGCGTGTTGCCCTTGATAAATGTCAAGGCTTGAGGTCATGCCGTGGGTAGGATGAAACAGGAGGATTCATGCAGCGCGATCACGCAGCGCGACCAAGACAGGGCACGAGCGGTCGAGGCCTCGCCTTGTTTCTGATCGCGGCTGCAGGCCTGTTCTGGGTGAATTCGGCCGCGGCACAGCCGTCCACCGCCGATATCGTGGCCCAGACGCGGCCGGCCGTTGTCGCTGTGATCGCGACGACGCTGCAGGAATGGCAGGATGGCGATAGCAACGAGGCGACGCCGTTCCGCGAACTGATGCGCGATTTCCCCTCGGCGGTCGATGACAAGGGTGAGCGGCGGGAGCTGTATCCGGTCGTTGATATCGGCTCGGGCTTTGTCGTCGATGCCCGGGGATATGTTGTGACAAGCCGGCACATTGTCCACGCCGCCGACCGTATCCGGGTGGCGCTGGCGAACGGCCGAAGCTATGAGGCGGTGATCGCCGGGCTGGATGCCGAGACAGATATCGCCCTGTTGCGCATCGAAGCGGGCGAGCCGCTTTCCCATCTGTCCTGGGGCGACTCGATTGCGGCGCGCGTCGGCGATGCCATTCTGCTGATCGGCAGTCCGTTCGGCCTCTCCGGAACCGTGACGCGCGGCATTATTTCAGCGCGCGGCACCGACAGCCAGCGTGAAGGCCTGGACGATTATTTCCAGATCGACGCAGCCATGAACCAGGGCAATTCCGGTGGTCCGTTGATTGATGCCAGCGGTCGCGTCATCGGCGTGAATGCTGCGATATTGTCGCCCACTGGCGGCAGCGTGGGGATCGGCTTCGCGGTGCCGTCCGTCCTCGCCCGCCCCATTGTCGATCAGTTGCGTGAGACAGGCCGCGTTGATCGGGTCCGGATCGGCGTCGATCTCCAGCCGGTGTCGCGTGCCATCGCCGACAGCCTGGGAAGAGCTGAAGCTGTCGGCGCGCTCGTCAGCGACGTTACTCCGGACGGGCCAGCGGCCCGTGCCGGCGTGCGTCCCGGCGATGTCATCCTGGCGCTGGGCGGTCGTCCGGTGCTCCACATCGGGGATCTTTCGCGCTTGCTGCTTGTTTCGCCGGCGGACGGGAAAATGGCGGTCAGCCTGTGGCGCGACGGCCTGACGCGCACGGTCACGCTGGCGGTCGATGTCCAGCGTCCGCCCATCGATCAGCGGGCACCGGCTGTTCAGGCCAGACCGCATGAAGACACGCTTGGCCTTGTGCTCGCCGCGATCACCGCCGATGTCCTGAAGCGCTACGAATTGCCGGCGGACTCGAGGGGGGTCCTGGTCATTGATGTCGTTCCGGGCAGTGCGGCGGCCTATGCGGGTTTTCGAAGCGGCGACATCGTGCAGTCGGTATCCGCCAAATCCGTGCGGGAGCCGGTGGACGTGGCGAACCAGATCTGGGCCGTGGCCCAGCAGGGCCGGCGCGCGGCCTTGTTCCTCGTGGTCCGCGAGTCCGCCGCCCGTTTCTCGGCGGTCTATATTCCGGACGCGTTGACGCGGATCCGGTGAGGCCGGAGGCAGGGACGGGGCACTCTACCCGCCGGCGCGCAGCCGCTCGATCCCCAGTGCCTTCATGACAATGCGCTCGTAACCCGGTTCGCTGGAACCGTGACGCACCTTGTGCATGAAGTATTTCTCGAAGGCGATCTTGGCGAGATGCACCCAGTAGCCCTGGCCTGACCAGTTGACGTTGCGCGGCGGGATCTGTGGCAGGGCGACAAAGGCAACGCCACTGTTGCCGAAGTCGGCGAGGCACACCGCATTCCACGTCGGCTCACGCACGGGCTGCGCCCCGTCGATCAGCGCCTTGATGTTGTGCGCCACGGCGCTGACCATCGATTCGATCATGTAGCCGGTCTTGGGCACGCCGACCGGCACCGGCGTCACTTCGACAGCGGGAATGGCGACGCAGACGCCGACGGCGAAGATGTTGGCGAAGGCCGGGTTTCTCTGGTGCTTGTCGACGAGCACGAAGCCACGCGGGTTGGTTAGTCCCGCGATCCACTTGCCGTCGGTGTCGCGCAGGCAATCGACGCCCCGGAATGCGGGAATCATCATCGTCAGCCGGCTCGGCAACTCATGAACCTGCTTCACGCCGTTCGAGTCCATTTCGCTGACCGTGACCGCGTTTACCTTCACGGCATCGACCCGGGCGTTGGTGACCCACTTGACGTCGCGGTCGCGGAAGATCGACTCCAGCATGCCCTTGGTGTCGCCGACCCCGCCCAGGCCGAGATGGCCGATATAGGGTTCGGCCGTCACGAAGGTGATGGGCACCTGGTGGCGAATCTTGCGACGGCGCAGCTCCGTGGCCGCCATCAACGCGAATTCATAGGCCGGCCCAAAGCAGGAGGCGCCCTGAACCGCGCCGATGACGATCGGTCCGGGGTCGGTGCAGAAGCGGTCCCAGCGTTCTGACGTGGTGACGGCATGATCGACATGGCAGATCGAACTCGAATGCGCGTCCGGGCCAAGGCCGGGCACTTCGTCAAAGGCAAGTTTCGGACCTGTCGCGATCACGAGATAGTCGTAGGGGAGGCGGCTGCCGTCGTTCAGCAGCACCGCATTCTCGCCGGGCAGCAGGCGCTGGGCGCCACTCGCGTTGAAGCCGACTCCAAGCCGTTTGAACAGGGTCGGGAGATGGACCTTGATGTCGTCGGGCTCGCGCCAGCGCAGGGCCACCCAGGGGTTGGACGGCACGAAGTGGAACCATTCCGAATCCGAGACAATGGTGATTTCGGCCTTGTCGCGCAGCAGGTCGCGCAACTCGAAGGCCATCGGCAGGCCGCCAATGCCGGCCCCGATGACGACGATCTTCTTCATGCCCACCTCCTGTTTCCGGATATCCGGTGATTCAATGATGGCGCCCGTGCGGGCTGCGGCTCCTGCGAAATGTCAAAGGCCGCGAGCCCGGTGGCTGCTACGAGACACAGAGTGTCAGGAGAATGCGGTGCCAGGCTTCACGCCCAGACTTTTCAGGATCATCGCCGCGGGGCAGAAGCCGGTGAAGGCCGATTGCAACAGGTTGGCGCCGACAAAGGCGGTCAGGAGGAGCCAATAGGGGCTGTGAATTTGGCTGAGCCCAAGGCTCGCCAGAATCATCAGGCCGGCAAAGGCGAAGACAGCGCG
>CANJEJ010000217.1 GCA_947473325.1 Alphaproteobacteria bacterium
AAGGCACCGCAAAGCCTGCCCCGCCTGCAGCAGCGGCTAGCGGTGATCATGGAGCCTATTGCCGACATCAAGAAAGTCGAAGAGCAGGTCGACAAGATCGCCGCCGGTACCGACGGCAAGACGTCTGTCGTCACTGTCAAGGGGCCAAGCCTCAGCGGTATGCTGTTCGATGGCACGCGCAACCTTGTCGCCGGCCTGCTCACGACCGCCGTGCTACTTTTCTTCCTGCTGGTCTCCGGCGATATGTTCCTGCGCCGCCTTGTCGAGATTCTGCCGCGGCTTGCCAACAAGAAGCGGGCGGTCGATATCTCGCGGGAGATCGGCTCCAACATCTCGAAATATCTGCTGACGACGTCGTTGATCAACGCCTGCGTCGGCGTGGCAACGGGCGTGGCCATGTATGCGATCGGCCTGTCCGACCCCGTGCTTTGGGGCACGCTCGCCTTCCTGCTGCAATATGTTCCGACGCTTGGCCCGCTTGTCTTCATAGGCATGATGTTCCTCGCCGGCCTGTTCAGCTTCGACCCGATGTGGAAGGTCCTGATGCCGCCCGGGGTCTTCCTGGTCATTAACCTGATCGAGGAGATGATCACACCGGCGGTGCTGGCCCGCCGCTTCACGCTCAACCCGGTCATTGTCATCATCGCGCTGATGTTCTGGTTCTGGATGTGGGGAGTGGGCGGTGCACTGCTGGCGGTGCCCATGCTGGTCATCATGAAGATCGTATTTGACCGGGTCGGCCCGCTCATGGCGATCGGCCACTTCCTGGGGGCGGAAGGCACCGAACTGCGCAGTCCGACACCCACCGCCGCGTAGACCTAGTCCTCGCTCTCCAGCGGTTGTCGGCTGCCACACGAGCACGTTAGGGTGCCGCCCGGGGAGACCGGGATGAGCGACCTGCCGCAGCACATTCATATTGTCGAAGAGGGGCCGCGCGAAGGCTTCCAGATCGAACCGGGTCCGATTCCAACCATCGACAAGATTGCCCTGATCGACGCCCTGTCGCTGACCGGCCTGCGGCACATCCAGGCGGCGTCTTTCGTCAGCGCCAAGATCGTGCCGAGCTGGGCCGACGCCGAAGCTGTGATTGCCGGATTCACACCCCGCCCGGAGGTCGAGGTCACCGCACTCTATTTCAGCAAGACGGGGCTCGCCCGCGTGCTCGCCTTCCGCGACCGCCTCGCCATCACCGGGTCGATCTCCCTCGCGGCGTCGGATACTTTTTCCCGTCGCAACCTGAACCGCGATCGTGCCGCCCAGGTCGAGGCGATGCGCCAGCATGTGGTCGCCCATGCCGAGGCCGGCGTGCCGGTCACACGGCTCAGCATCCAGGCCGCCTTCGGCTGCAACTTCGAGGGGGACATCGCACCCACCCGCGTGATGGAAACGGTGGCTGACGGTCTGCATCTCGCGGCCGAAACGGGTGTCACGCTGCGCGAGCTGTCGCTGGCCGACACGATGGGCTGGGCAACGCCGGCGCGAATCGAGCAACTCGTGGGCGCAGTGCGCATGCGCTGGCCGGACCTGCGCCTTTCCCTTCACCTTCACGACACGCGCGGGCTTGGCATCGCCAATGCCCATTCCGGCCTGCAGCTTGGCGTTGCGTGCTTTGATTCCACCGTCGGCGGCCTGGGCGGGTGCCCCTTCGCCGGCCATCCGGGTGCGCCCGGCAATATTGCGAGCGAGGAACTGGTTTTGCTGTGTGAGGAAATGGGCATCGAAACCGGCGTCGATCTTGATGCGCTGATCGAGGCGGGCCGCCTCGCCGAACGTATTGTCGGCCATCCGCTGCCCTCGGCCGTGCTGCGAGGCGGTTCGCTGCGCCGCTTCCGGGCGCTCGCATCATGACCGCGTCACCCCGCCCGCTCGCCGGGCTTCGCGTGCTGGAATTCGGCCACACCATCATGGGGCCCTGCGCTGGTATGGTGCTCGCCGACCTCGGCGCCGATGTGGTGAAGGTCGAGCCCGCGCCACTGGGCGATCGCACGCGCAGCTTGCCTGGCATGGCGGCCGGCTTTTTCACCACCTTCAACCGCAACAAGCGCAGCATCGCTCTCGACCTCAAGACGCCCGATGGTCGTGCTGCCGCCCATCGCCTGGTCGCCCGGGCCGACATCGTGGTCGAGAATTTCGGGCCCGGCACGATGGAACGCCTGCACTGCGGCTGGGATGATCTGTCGAAAATCAACCCGAAGCTCATCTACCTGGCGTTGAAGGGCTTTCTGGCCGGTCCCTATGAGCACCGGGCCGCGCTGGACGAGGTGGTGCAGTTCCAGGCCGGGCTCGCCTATATGACCGGCCCGCCGGGCCGCCCGCTGCGTGCGGGCGCTTCCGTCATCGACATTCTCGGTGCGGTCTTCGGCATCACGGCGGTGCTCGCCGCGTTGCGCGAGCGCGAGGCGACGGGGAGGGGGCAGCGCATCGGCAGCGCGCTGTTCGAATCCGCCGTCTTTCTGATGGGCTCGCATATGGCCGGCGGTGTGGCGGTCGGCCAGCCGGTGCCTCCGATGCCGGCGCGGCTGGGCGCCTGGGGCGTCTATGACGTCTTCGGCACGTCGGACGGACGCCAGTTCTTCCTCGGCCTGACCTCGGACGCGCACTGGAAGCGCTTCTGCTCGGTCTTCAACGTCCCAAGCGAGATTGCCGACGATCCGCGGCTTGCCGATAATACCGGCCGCGTAGCGCAGCGTGACTGGCTGATTCCCCGGCTCACGGCTCTGATCGCGCCGATGACGCTCGCCGACGCCACCGGCCGCTGCGAGGCGGAAGTGCTGCCCTGGGCGCCGGTCGGGCGCCCCGACGACCTGTTCGAGGATCCCCACCTGCTGTCGGGCGGTGGCCTGCTGCAGACACTGGCGCGCGCAGTGGACGGCCTGCGCATGGTCGGCCTGCCCGCGCTGCCGGTGGAATTCGGCCGCGAACGCCTCCGCCTGACCCGCCAGCCGCCCGGCATCGGCGAGCATGGCCGCGAGGTGCTGAGCGAAGCTGGCTATGGGTCCGGCGAAATCGATGCCCTCGTCGCCTCCGGGGCGCTCGCGGCTGGATCGCCGCTGCGCTGAAGGCGCAAAAAAGGGAGCGGTGTTGCCACCGCTCCCATTCCTTGTCGCCTTGCTCAGGCCGGACGGTCGTTGCGGTACAACGTGCGCTCGCGCGTGATTTCGTCGGCGCGATAAGCCGGCAACTTTGGGTCGAACGAAGACCAGCCCGAGGTGCGATAGGCTTCGCCGCGCGCGTCCGGGTCGATCGGGCTGTGGCGGTCGAGAATGCTCTCGGCCAGCGCGACCTTGCCGTCCTCGACACGCACGGTGACGAGCGCGCCGCCGCGGCGGACGCCCTCGGCATAGACATGCGCGTGCTCTTCGCTGACGCCGGTATCGGTCAGCGCACCGATCAGACCGCCGGTGGCGGCGCCGACGGTGGCACCCGCCGCTGCGCCGACCAGGGTGGCGATGAGCCAGCCGGCTGCCACCACCGGGCCGACGCCCGGAATGGCCATGATGCCAAGACCGGCGAGCAGGCCGGCGCCGCCGCCGATGATGCCGCCCAGGCCGGCGCCGGCCGTGGCGCCTTCGGCCGCGTCATCCTCATCATCGATCTTCTTCACGACATAGCGGTTGTCGGCATTGTTGGCGATCAGGCTGATGTCGCTGTGCGGAATGCGTGCGGCTTCCAGGTCGCGCACGGCGCGCGAGGCTTCCTCGTAGCTGTCATAGAGGCGGGCGATGGTCTGGGTCATGATGATCTCCTGCAAGGAATAGAAACGAAACACGGGCCGGCCTGCAGGCCGACCCGCGTGTAGTGGTTAGTTGGCGACGACGTTGCCCTTGAAGTCGACCGAGACGCGGACGGACTTGCCGTCCTTCATCGCGTTGCCGCGCCAGATCGACTCGGCATCCTTCGTCAGGCCCGACACGCCGGTGTAGCCGGCGGCTTCGATGCGGGACTGTGCCTGCCCTTCGGTGAAGCTGTTGGCGCCGGACAGTGGCGGGGTGTCCGAAACCGGCCGCTGCGTCAGCAGCGGGTTGTTGCGGGCCCCGTCGTCAACCGAGAAGACGCCGCGGCGCTGCTTCTCGGCATACTTGAACTCGGGCAGGTCCTTCAGCGCGTCCTTCGCGACATTCGCGGTCACGCGTTCGCCGTTCTGCGTGATGGTCAGGCCATCCCAGGCGAGCGCGACGTGCTTTTCGCCGACGCCAAGGAATCCGCCGACATTGGCGACGACGTAGCGGGCCTTGCCGTCGCGGTCGATCATTACCGAGTCAATCTCGCCAACGGTTTCGTCATTGGCGTTCTTGATGTTGCGGCCGATCAGCTTCTCCACGTCAACCGCATTGGGCGACAGGGCGAGGCTCGCCGCCGAACGGTCGGCCAGATACGGGTTCGACTTCAGGTCGGTGTCGAGGACATAGACCTTGCCGCGCCTTGCGGGTTCGTCATAGCGATGCGCCGGCAGGGCGAGAAGCTGCTCCTTGGTGGTGTTGAGCAGAATGGTTTCGCTGTCAGCCGAGATGGTGAACTGGTTCCATGGCACCGCGACATTGCGCTCGCCGACACCCAGGAAGCCGCCGACGCCGACAATGGCGAAACGCGCCTGGCCATCCTTGTCGGTCAACACGCTCTCGACCTCGCCGATCGTATCCTTGTTGGTGTTGATCACCTTCCGGCCAATCACCTTGTCGGCGTCAATGGTGGTGCTGGACGCGATGGTCACGCCCGGCGAACGGGCGTCGAGCTTCACATCGGCGGCCTGCGCGATGGACGCACTGCCGAGCAGCGCAAGGGCGACCGCGGTGGTCGCGAGAAGATACTTGGTCATATTGTTTCCTTTTCGAGTGTTGCTTTCGCTGCCCGGAAAGACCGGCAGCTGAACTTCGCTCAGTTGATTTGTCCGATGACGGCCTCAGGGCCATGCACCGAAGTGCCAAGCTAACTCGCTGTCCGTGCGAAGGTTCCTGTCCCCGGCGGTCTGTCGGCATGCGCGCGAACAAAAGACCTCGATTTCCAATCGCGCGGAGGCTGCCGCGGTATGGGCGTGCGCTTTTGACGAAAAAGCTGAGGCGCGTGGAACTTTTTCAGGCGAGCGGAGTTACGTCGATCCAACGGCACTGGCCGGACAGAAGAGCGTGACAACGGCAGCGGAACTGGTGGCATTCCAGCCCGCCAGCACGCTCGACCAGGGGATTGCCGGGGCGCGTGCGGTTTTCATCCGCCGCATCACGGGGCCGCTGACCAAGTAGAAGACGTCTAGAGCGTCGTTACCCGATCGGCGATCTCGTTGATCTGGTTCGGCTTCGGCGGGAAGGCGGGCGCGAGCGTCGTCGCGCAGGCGTCAATGGCCGCAATGATCGCCTCGGCCAGGCGTCCCGCACGGGCGCCTTGCACCAGATCGTCGATGATCGTTTGCCAGGTCGACGGGGGAAGCGCCGCCGCGATTCGGTGATCGACGCGGATGATCGCCGTGTGTTCAGCCAGCGACACGAAAAGCAGCAGGCCGACGCCGTCCCGTGTGCGTTCGGCAACCCGGGCGGTAAATTGCAGATCGGCCAGTGCTTCCGCCCGCGTGCGCCGCACGTAGGGTGGGGCGAGGCGGGCGCGGACCGGCATCAGCGACAGGAGGACGGTGGTCAGCGCATAAGTCGCGCCCTGGACCAGGCACAGGTCCAGCACGCTCATCGTGGGCCATAGCAGGGCGGTGAGTCCGCCGGCGACGAGTGCGATGGCGCCCGACCAGACCAGCGGAAACCCGGCATAGTCGTCGCTCGCCGGTGTGATCACGACGGCGAATTCGGCGGCGGTGCGCCGTTCTGCTGCTGCGACAGCAGCGGCAATCTGCGATTCCTGTTCAGACGTCAGTGTCATCGCTACCAGCGCCCGCTCGCGCCGCCGCCGCCGAAGGACCCGCCGCTACCGCTGAAGCCGCCACCTGATGAGCCGCGCGAGCCGCCCCCGAAAGAGCCGAAGCCGGAAGAGCGTCGTCCCGATCCGCCGCGCCACGGCACGATCGGTCCGGAGCCGAAGCCACCGAG
>CANJEJ010000218.1 GCA_947473325.1 Alphaproteobacteria bacterium
ATCCACAAGAAATCTTTCGGCCTCCAGGGCCTCGACGATCGCTTGCGAAGCAGCAACGCGTTGTTCCGCTGTCAGGAAGGAAAGATTGATCGGGCGTGTACCCGCCACCGTGCCTGACGAACGCGTCGCTTCGGCGATACGAACCGGTACCCGCAACTCGCCGGCGCGACGAAAAGCCTGCGCGCGGCCCGATGCGGTATCAGCGACTTCCACGAGCGGACTGCCGCCCGGCAGCGCGACAAACATGGCCTGGGCAATCCGTGTACTGGCGGCATCGCTGACGGGACGGATCAGGGTAACGCGGGGCCGCCCCGCTGTGAGATCAATGCTTTCAAGCTCGGCGCCGGCTGCGTCGATTTCGACAAAGAGTGAATCAAGATTCGCCTGCTGTACCCGCGCGGCGCCGTCGATGATTTCTGCCCGTCCGTCTGACCCCACTACAACGACACGCTGCCCGGTATCCCCAGCCTGCTGGGCTATCCTGGCAACCTCGCGAGCCATTGCAGCACTCACGACTTCCTCGAACATGACGATCGTGTCTGTTCCCTCCTGGGCAACAGAAGACGGGTTGAAGCCACGGCCGCGTAGTGCGCCTTGCAATTGGGCCGCGTCGAGGTCAGCACTTTCATCGCCCGGCGTGAGACGCGCCTCCTGATAGTAGGCTGGCACCGACGCGGCATCCGTCTCCGCAGTCCGCGGGCGTGGCTGCAGAGCGGGTGCCGGCGGATCGAATTTGGGCACACCCGTGTTTATCAGGTCCGCGCGCAGGGAGACTCGGCCCATGATGCTCTCACCTCGCTCATAGGCGACCGAGAGATCGATCCAGGAGAACGGGCGGTAGTTGATGCCGTAGTTCCAGTGGGAGGTGGCTTCGATCACGCTGCCCAGTGGTTCGTTCATGTAGTCGTTCGGATCATATTCCAGCTTGAGCGTTACACCCCTGATCGGTGTCGTGTATTCGATGCCACCGAACAAGCCAACGCTCTCGCCCCGAAAGTAGTTGCCGAAGGACACGTTGCCACCCTGCCCCGCGCCAGCATTCCGGTTGCGGAAGTCATCCGAGATGGAGCGAAAGGGGTTTCGCATAGTGCCAGCGCCCGCTGGCGCGCCCCAGCCCATGCCCAAGCTGAAATCGAGATCAAAATACCGCTTGCTCATCACCAGGTATTCGCCGGCAAAGAGGCCCGTGCCGAGGCCGTCCTGCAGGCCCAGCGCGATTTGCGGAACCCAGCGCCCTTCCGACAGCAACTTGAACTTCAGATCAGCGCCACGATCCTTGAATGAAGAGCCTACGCCGATGTTGGCGTTGCCCTGAAAGTCGCGGTCCTGAACCGAGGTGTAGCGAAACGTCGCTTCGAGCCAGGGCAAGGCCTGCAGGGTGATGAGATACCGTTCGTAAGGCATGACCTCGGAATAGCCGACATCAAGCTGCCCGTCCGGCCCAAAGCGGGCCGTGCGGGTTTGCATGAGTCCGACGCCACCGAAGTCCGACGCCGACGGAATGTAGACGTCCGTCTGCGCCCAGGCGACACCTCCACATAGCGTCGGGACAGCTGCTGCAGCTGCCAAAAGCAGGGCCAAAAGCCACATCGGCAATCGTGCCTGCTGAAGGTGAATGGGAAAAATACGCGGCGCGCCTTAGTTGTTGCTGATCACAGTCAGCGCGGCTGCCGTCACGGCCAACTGGCCAAGGACCGAGGAGATGTCTCGCGCAAAGGTGAAAAGATCAAACGGCGTCGCATCCTTCGGCACGACAATGGTACTGCCAGGCGGCACCTGGACCGGCGTGAAATTGAAAGCACTCACACCCACCGGCTGGGCTGCGCCATTGGGCAGGATGACGAAGACCCTGTCCGAATCTGCCGATCGCTGCATTCCGCCGGCAAGACGCACATAGGCATCGGCGCGCCGCCCTGACACAAACTGCTGCGCGCCCGGGTTCAACACGTCGCCCGTCACCAGCACCGAGTTTGGCCGTTTGGGAATGAACACCCGGTCCCCCGGCTCCAGAACGACATCGAGTTCGGGGCGAACCTGCAGCACCGTGGGATCGGCCTCGATAACCACCCGTCCCGTTGCCGGCGCATTGGCCACATCGCGGGAAAGTTGACCAAAGCCCGCGACAGCATCGGAACCGATGCCGCGCCGCGCCGCCGCCAGCGTCACGGCGGTGTTGAGGTCGCGGGCCAGCCGCTGCAGCGCAACCTGCTCGGCCCGCCTCACCCGCTCGCGCGTGAACACGCCGCCGTATGGATAGGCCTGGGCTGTCAAGCCGCCTGCCCGCGCGATGATTTCCGAGAGCCGTTCACCCCGGCGAATTTCATAGGAGCCTGGGCGGACGAATTCACCCGAGAGAAAAACTGGACCCGAATCGCGGTCGGAAAAGAGTGGATTGAACCGGACCACATCGCCCGGTCCCACGCCCACGGCGGCGGCATTTTGCGACTTGAGGTCAATGATCTGGCGCAGCCCGATTCCACTCGTTTCCGTCGACGTGGAAAAGCGCGACACCTCGACACGCTGGATATCCACTTCACGCGTCAAGCCACCGGCGATGGCGGCCACCGCATCCAGGCCCGTGTCCGGAACGACGGGGTAGACGCCTGGACGACGGACCTCACCGGTCACATTGACGCTATGCTCCAGCACAAACGGGAGAAGGTCGGGCTGTCTCTCGAAAATTTCCGGGCACTTGTCTGTGAGCGGCGCGACAATTTCACTTTCCGCACGCGCCTCGTCGGAGCCGACAATAGCGTTGGAGAAACGGCCGTCACGCGTTTCGAAGACAAGCTTGCGGAGCGCCACAGCACTCAGACAGCTGAGTCCCGATAGCGGAGGTGCTGCGTCCTGCTGAAACAATTCATTAGCATCTGACCGAGACCCGTTGTTGGCATCGGTCTGCGGTGCAGCCATCGTTTGCGTGCCGGTGCTCAGGCCGGAACCGCCGACGATCGACTCGAGACGCCCCAGTGTCGCGGGCTCAATTCTTTGTTGCGGAGAATTCCGGGAGTTCGCAGCGCCTTGGCCGTCAGGGCTACGCCGCAGTTGCGGCTCCGAATCTTGGCTAATCGCGCTCGTCGCTCGCCGGGTTGAAATAATCGCCTGCACCGTGCGAGAAGAAAGGTAGCGCACGTCATCGTCGCCAAGCACGAGGATCTCGTCCCCGTCGCGCAGGACAAAGTCTTCCTCGCCATCGATGATCCGCCGCAGGTTGAGCGCGTAGTAGCGGCGGGACAGCGTTCTCGCATCGATCGTCCGGAGTACGCCGAACGAGAGATAGGCGCCTTCCTTGACCGCATTGGTATCGCGTATCACTGCACCGATCGTCGCGGTCGACTGGAGCGACCGGCGACCGGCGACGCTGACTTCGCCCGCGACGCCAATGGAGCCCAGCTGCGCATTTTCACCCTTGCCGACGATCACTATGTCGCCGGGAACGACACGAAACTCGGTGGACGTCAATTCACTGACGAGTTGTCGCCCCTGTGGGTCGAACGTGACTCGGACATATTTGGCGCCTGACGGCCGGATGGCACCACCGCTGAGAGCTAGCGCATCCGCCGCACTGACCGATCCCACGCCTTCCGGCAGTTCATAGATCGCCGGGCGCTTCACGTCGCCGGCAATGGCCACAGTCGTCCCGATAGTGGGAACAACGATCCGGTCGCCTTCACGCAATCCGATGTCGGAGCCCGATGAAGTCCCCATCAACAGTTCGTAGAGGTCGATGCGGGTTGGTCGGTCCCCGCGCATGACGCGGACCTGACGCAGGCTGCCTGTTTTCTTGATGCCGCCGGCCAACGCGATCGCGTCGAGAATGGAGGATAGCCCGGTAACTTGCTGGATTCCCGGCCGGTTTACTTCACCCACAACAACAACCGCAAACTGCCGGATGGCGCCTAGTGATGCAAAGGCCTCGGTGCCAAGATAGGCCGAACTGACGCGCGCTGACAGTTCCCGCTGGAACTGCGACATCGTCAGACCAATGGCGGGAATCGGAGAGAGGCGCGCGAACGCCACGCGCCCTTCGCGGTCAACACGAACGCGCTGGGTCGTCGCTTCCTGTCCGATAAGCGTAACGACCAGCTCGTCGCCAATACCAAGACGGTAGTTGTCCGAGATGGCGCCATTGAATGGCTCGCCTGCCGAGTAGGTTCCCTGGAAAAGGTCATACCCGAATTGAAAGATCAGCCCGCGGAGCCGCTGACAAAAATCCTTCTCGATATTCGAGAAGCGAGTGACTAGCGACATCACGTTCCGTTCATTCGGCGACAGCGCATCGGTGCAGAATTTCTGCACCAGGAAGCGTTCCTGCGGCGTCAGATCAACCTGCACCTGTGGGTTCTGCCTTAGACGGTCCTGCATGCTTTGCGCGGCCTGGCCCCGGCTCTGGTCGAGCAACTGACCCTGATTGGAAAGGCCGGGAAATCCACCGCGGTCCTGCAGTACCCTGAGGCCGTCGATCAACCCACCCAGAGAGCTCGAGTCAACGCTGCCGCGCTGTTGCGCCGAAACAGACCCTGCGGACAGGACAAGCCAGCTGGCAATCGACAGGACGGCACCCGCTCTCCACAATGCCGCTCCAATGCGATAAGGGATGCTGGGAAAACACAATGACAGGAATGAAATCATAATGGAGGGTCCGGGCCTAAGCCGTCGTCGGTTGTTATTTGCCGCGCTCGCAACCAGCCTGACTGGCTGCGGCGAAAGCCCGTTGGGCAGTACTGTGGTGGAAGCCTACCGGCTGACTGTCTCTGGCCATCCCGGCGTACCGATCGAGCGCGCCAACATCGCGAAAATACCATACGCGTCAATGGCCGCAAAGATTGGCAAGGGCCCACGCTCAATATTGATTCTATGGCAGTCCGGCAATGGCGAGGACCTGTGGCTTTCTGCTGACAGAGCCGCGCTCGTGACACGTGGCGGCCGCATCATCCGCACCGCCGGCCTGCCTGAGAATATGCGCGGCACAGCTTTCTATGGCAGTGATCCCCTGGCCGCCGGCCTGCAGGATCCGGCCAATCGGATACCGCACACACGGACCATTGACTTCGAATCCGGTGATCGGACGACGGTCGCGTTCGACGCGCATTTCGAAACCGTCGGCCCCGAAACCGTGACCATCGCAGACATAGATTTCGACACCATCGAAGTTCGTGAACTGTGCCGTGCGCGGACCGAAAACTGGTCGTTCACAAATCGCTACTGGGTCGATCCGGCCGATGGCTTCGTATGGAAGTCGGTTCAGCACATCGCCCGAAGTTTCCCGCCCATCGAAATCGAGATCCTGAAGCCACCTGCCTGAGGTGCTGAAACCTCCGGCGGCGCCTGTCACGAGAGATCGGAGTCACGTAGCAGAAGACAAAAAAAGGGCGGCCTGAGCCGCCCTTTTTATTCGATATCGACGCCGGTTACTGGCTGGTCGTCGTCGCCGTGGTCGTCGTCGTGCTGGTCACCGCCGTCGGGGTGTCGTCGCTCGACGAAGCCGCAACCGCGACCGCCGCCGCGGCCGCAACCGCAACGCCCGCCGCAATCGCGCCGGCCGTCAGGCCGCCCGCCGCACCCGCGCCGCCGGCGCCACCAGCGGCACCACTGGCGCCGCCCTGCTGACCCTGAGCCTGACCGGCCGCAGCGCCCTGGCCCGACTTGAAGACCTGAGACTGCTTCTGCCCCATGTCGGCCGCGAGCGTGACACCCGAGGTACCCGCGAGGATAGCAATGGCGCTCACAGCGGCCACAAACTTAGTACGGAGCATTGGTCCTGACCTCCTGAAGAGAATGGTGCAACCCTATAGGGCACACCCCAAAAAAACAACCGGCCGCGTTTCCGGTTCCCGACCAATTTCTTGGTCGCGCGGGAAATCCCATCCGGCGAATAGCCCTTTGAAAATACGGGAAGCCGATGCACTCGCCAAGGGGAGTCTTTGCTTGCTACAGCAAGATCACGGCGTGTTGCAAAAATGCAACGCTCTGTCTTGCAAACCCTGTCACCGCCTGGATAC
>CANJEJ010000219.1 GCA_947473325.1 Alphaproteobacteria bacterium
CGGAAAACGTGAATTTCCGCGTCTTTCTGCTGACTGAGCCCTATCGCGTGGTCCTCGATTTGCCGACGACATCCTGGAAAGCCGATATGCCGGCGCGGCTCCGGGTCGGCCTGATCGAGGGTTTCCGCTTCGGAACATTTGATAACACCACGTCTCGCGTGGTCATCGACGTGACCCGCCCGGTCAAGGTGGAGCGCGCCTTCATCCTGCCACCACAGGGGCAGTTCCCGCACCGCCTGGTGCTCGACGTCAGCGGAAGCACGCGGGAGGAGTTCTTGCGCAGTGCCGCCCTGAGTGGGACGCCGCCCAGTGCCTCAGGACCAGTCGCCGGTGCCTCTGCGCCGCCCTCGGGTCCCATTTCCCTGACCAAGCCCGCGCCACCCCCCCGCAAGAAGGCGCCGGACAAGAAGGTTGTCGTGATCGATCCTGGTCATGGCGGCGTCGATCCGGGGGCAATCGGTGAAAGCGGGACCTACGAAAAGGAGATCACCCTGGCCATCGGCCTCCAACTCAAACGGAAGCTGGAAGCGACGGGCCGCTACCGGGTGGTGATGACACGCGACAAAGACGTTTTCGTCCGCCTGCGCGACCGGGTGGAGATCGGACGCCAGGCGGGGGGGCAACTCTTCATCTCGCTACATGCCGATTCGATGCCGGACCACGACACCCGCGGCGCCTCTGTCTACACCCTGTCGGAAAAGGCGTCGGACGCCGAAGCCGAAGGTCTTGCCCAGCGCGAGAACCGCGCCGACCTGATCGCGGGCGTGGCGTTGGAGGGCGAAAGCCCTGAAGTGACTAGCATTCTCATCGACCTTGCCCGGCGCGAGACCATGAACCTGTCGGCCAACATGGCCACGCTTGTCATCCCGGAACTCGAGCGCCAGGGCAAGGTGCTGCGAAAGGGCCACAGGTTTGCCGGATTCGCCGTGCTGAAAGCACCCGACGTGCCATCCATCCTTGTGGAAATGGGGTATCTGTCCAACAAGGTGGACGAGCGCCAACTCAACACGCGCGACTACCAGGCCAAGATGGCTGAAGCGCTGAGTCGCGCCGTCGATCGCTTCTTTGCCGGGCTCGGCGAATGAGTGTACCCCATGCTCCAAGGTTCACACTGTGCTGAACGGCCATAAACGCGCCGCATTCGCGCCTATACTCCGCATCGCCCCGTGCCTCAGGGGGAACGGCGCGCCGAACATGGCGTTTGCTGGCGAGGGGCAACGCAATGTTTAAAGTCCTGGGATTCCTGCTGATCAGCACGATCGTTCTTGTCATCGCCGCAGCGGGCGGGGCGGTCTTCGTTTTCCAGAAATACGGCAGTGACCTTCCGGACTATGGCCAGCTGGCGACTTACCAACCGCCAATCACCACCCGCGTGCACGCGGCTGACGGCCGCCTGATCTCGGAATTCGCTACCGAGAAGCGCGTCTTCGTGCCCGTGTCAGCCATTCCCAAGCGGGTGATTCAGGCCTTCCTGGCGGCCGAGGACGACACCTTTTACACGCATCCAGGCATCGACTTCCGCGGCATCGTCGGTGCCGCCCTGACCAACTTCGCCAATATGGGCGAGAACCGCCGTCCGGTCGGCGCTTCGACTATCACCCAGCAGGTCGCCAAGAACTTCCTGCTGTCGTCGGAGGTGTCAATCGAACGCAAGATCAAGGAAGCCATCCTCGCCTTCCGCATCGAAAAGGCGCTGAGCAAGGACCGCATCCTCGAGCTCTATTTGAACGAGATATACCTCGGTCAGGGCTCCTATGGCGTAGCGGCTGCGTCGCAGAACTACTTCAACAAGTCGCTCGACATGCTGACATTGGAGGAAACCGCGTTCCTCGCCGGCCTGCCAAAAGCGCCCAACAACTACAATCCGCTGCGCTATCCGGAAGCGGCCGTGGCCCGGCGCAACTATGTGCTCGGCCGTATGGCGACGGTGAACTACATCACCCCGTCGGAAGCGCAGATGGCAAGCGGCATGCCGATGCGCCTGTCGCGCCGCAATGAGGATGAATACGTCCGCGCGCCGCACTTCTCGGAAGAGGTGCGTCGCATTGTGCTGGCGCGCTATGGCGAGGCCGGCCTGTATCAGGGCGGTCTTTCGGTGCGCACCACGCTGGAGCCACGTCTGCAGGAAATTGCAACCGCCAGCCTGCGCAAAGGCCTGATTTCCTACGACCGGCGCCACGGCTGGCGTGGTCCGATCTCGCGTATCGCCGTCGGCAGCAACTGGGGCCAGCAGCTGGCTGCGCTGGAGCTGCCCAAGGGTCTTGGTCCGTGGCAGCTCGGCGTCGTGCTGGGCGTGGATGACAAGGCTGCCTCCATCGGCTTTGCCAATGGCAGCCGAGGCTCAATTCCGCTTGCCGAGATGACCTGGGCGCGGGCTCATACCGAAGGTGAGCGACTGGGTCCCAAGGTCAACAAGCCGGCCGACGTGGTCGCAATTGGGGACGTGGTGCCCGTCGAGCGTGTCGACGGCACGCCTGATGCTATCTATGTGCTGCGACAGATTCCGGCGGTGCAGGGTTCGCTGGTAGCGATCGACCCGCATACGGGTCGTGTCGTCGCCATGGTGGGCGGCTTCAGTTACGACCAGAGCGAGTTCAATCGTGCCACCCAGGCGATGCGTCAGCCGGGCTCGGCCTTCAAGCCCTTCGTCTATATCGCGGCACTGGAAAACGGCTTCACGCCAGCCAGCAAGGTGCTCGATGCGCCCTTCGTGTTCGATCAGGGCCCGGGTCTTCCGCTGTGGAAGCCGGAAAACTATTCACGCCAGTTCTACGGCCCCTCGACGCTCCGGCTTGGCATCGAAAAATCTCGTAATCTGATGACTGTGCGCCTGGCGCAGTTCATTGGCATGGACAAGGTCGCCGACTACGCGCGCAAGTTCGGCGTCATCGAGAAGATGCCACAGATGCTGTCGATGTCTCTCGGTGCCGGTGAAACGACTCTGTTACGCCTGACAACCGGCTATGCCATGATCGTCAACGGCGGCAAGAAGGTGGAACCGACCCTGATCGATCGCGTGCAGGATCGCACGGGCAAGACCATCTATCGTCACGACGGTCGCGCGTGCCCCAATTGCGTGCAAACCGCCTGGACGAACCAGCCCGAACCCGTCATCGCCGACACGCGCGAACAGATCGTGGATCCGGCTGTCGCCTATCAGATGGTATCAATGCTGCAAGGCGTCGTCGATCGCGGCACCGGCGCCAGCATCCGCGACGTGGGCAAGACGCTCGCCGGCAAGACCGGCACCAGCGACGACTCGAAGGATACATGGTTTGTCGGTTTCTCCGCCGACTTGGCTGTCGGTGTCTTCGTCGGCTTCGACCAGCCGAAGAGTCTGGGCAAGACGGAGCAGGGTGCCAGCGCCGCCGCACCGATCTTCAAGGACTTCATGGCCGCTGCCCTCTCCGAGACACCCGATGTGCCGTTCCGCATCCCGGCCGGGGTTCGCCTGGTCCGCGTTGACGCCGAGAGTGGCCTGCCGGCCCGCATCGGCAGTGGCCGCACCATTCTCGAAGCCTTCCGGCCAGGCTCTGAGCCGTCGGACAACATCGCCACCATCGATGGACCGATGGGCACCGGCGACGGGCTCGAGCGCGTCGAAGGCAGCCGCGGCGCCTTCCGCCCGGCTGCCACGCCGGTCACCGGTTCTGCCGTGATGGGAACCGGCGGCCTTTACTGAGGGCGTCAGCCTTCGTATATCTGCCGACCCGCCGTGGACTTTGTCCGCCCCATCCCCGCATTCTTGTCCGGTTGCACGCCATGCGCGCTGAATTCGAACGGTTGAAGACTCAAATCGAGCAGTCGCTGGAACTGCTGAGGAGGCATCTTTGACTGGGAGCGCTCTGTTAACCGCCTCGCCGAACTGAACGCCCGCGTCGAAGACCCAAAGCTCTGGGACAATCCCGATGTCGCCCAGAAAGTGACGAAGGAGCGCGCCAAGCTGGACGATGGCATCAATGGCTATCGCAAGCTCGAAACCGAACTCGGCGATGCCCTCGGCCTGATCGAACTCGCCGAAGCCGAAGGTGATGAGTCCCTTGTCGATGAGGGCGGGGCGGCGCTGGCCGACCTACAGCGCCGCGCGGCCAAGCGCGAGCTTGAAAGCCTGCTGTCGGGCGAGGTCGATGGCAACGATTCCTACGTCGAAGTCCATGCCGGCGCGGGTGGCACCGAGTCGCAGGACTGGGCGGAAATGCTCCTGCGCATGTATGTGCGCTGGGCGGAAAGTCGAGGTTACAAGATCGAATGGATGGAGGAGAGCGGCGGCGAAGAGGCCGGGCTCAAGTCCGCCACCGTCAAGGTAACCGGCCACAACGCCTATGGCTGGCTCAAGACCGAAACCGGCGTGCACCGCCTGGTGCGCATCTCGCCCTTTGATTCCAATGCGCGGCGGCAGACCAGCTTCGCCAGCATCGCGGTCTATCCGGTGATCGACACCGAGATCGACATCAAGATCGAGGAAAAAGACCTCAAGATCGACACCTATCGCGCGTCCGGCGCCGGTGGCCAGCACGTCAACCGGACGGACAGCGCGGTGCGTATCACACACCTGCCAACGGGCATCATTGTGCAATGCCAGAACGACCGTTCGCAGCACAAGAATAGGGCGACCGCCATGGCGATGCTGAAGTCGCGCATGTATGAGGCGGAGCTGCGGAAGCAGGAGTCGGAGAAGAAGGCGGTTTATGATTCCCAGACCGATATCGGTTGGGGCCACCAGATCCGCTCCTACGTCCTGCACCCGTACCAGATGGTGAAGGACCTGCGGACCGGCGTGGAGAAGGGCAACGCCCAGGGCGTGCTCGACGGCGACCTCGATGATTTCATGGCTGCGTCGCTATCCGCCCGCGTCGGCGGACAGAGCCAGGCCAAGGCATAAAAAAACAGCGCCTTAGGGCGCCGTTTTCAATACCAGGCCAGAGCGAAGCGCGTCAGGTCGCCACAGTCTTGGCCGCCGCCGTCGGCACGTCGATCGAGCGCGGCTTGGGGGCTTGAACGGGAAGGGCCTTGAGCTTGTGCTCGATCATCTCGGTCGGCTTGTCCGTGCGCTTGCAGAGCCCTTCGACATAGGCGCCCGAATCGATCGCCAGCAATTCGTGCCAGATGTCGCCGACCACATGCGCGGTCTTGGCGAGTTGCACCTTGCGCGAGCGGATGCGGCCGCGCACGGTGCCACGCACTACCACTTCATCGGCCACGACTTCGCCGGTCAGGGTGGCGCGATCGCCGATCGTGAGCAGGCGCGCGGAGACGTCGCCGTCCACCACGCCATCGATCTGGATCTCACCGTCGGACTTCAGGTTGCCGACGATATGAAGATTGGCGCTGATCAGCGACGGCGCAGATCGCGCGGCATCGCTGGCTCCGTTTCCACGGTCACTTTTTGAAAACATACTTCCCCGCCTTCAGGAAGAGTTCCGGGTCATGCGCTTTGCCGTCAAAGAGTATCTCGTAATGGAGATGCGGGCCAGTGCTCCGGCCGGTGCTTCCCATGCGGCCGATTTCCTGACGGAATTCAATGCTTTGCCCGACTTCGACGAGAATCTTGTCGAGATGCGCATAGCGGGTAGACAGCCCAAAGCCGTGATCGATCTCGATCATCTTGCCATAGGCGCCGTTGCGTCCGGCGAAGGAAACCTTGCCGGGACCGGTCGAGAGAATGCCCGAGCTGTTGGTGCCGATGAAGTCGAGACCCGCATGCATGGCAAGGCCCTTGGTGAAGGGATCGCGCCGCGCGCCAAAGCCGCTCGACACTTCATACACGTCCATCGGCGCGGACAGCGGCATGATCGTGATGAGTTCCTGCAGGCCTTCCCAGCGATTGAGTCGCTCTTCCAGCGTGGCCAGGTTGTCGGAGAAGCCGGCTTCGGCCTTCGTGCGCAGCGGGGCGATACTCATCTTCGCCTTGCTGAGAGGCAGGTCGATGAAGGGACCACCGGTGCCCTTGGCCTGGTTCAGCAGCGCGTCGGTGCGCAGGCCGGTCATGGCCAC
>CANJEJ010000220.1 GCA_947473325.1 Alphaproteobacteria bacterium
AACCGAGAAGACCTTGCGCCAGCATCGCGCACCCCGTTGGTGATGGTTTCGGATTTACGAATGCAGAATATCTCTCTGATTCTGCAAGGTAAACGGGGAATTAAGCTTCTTTAGGCGCGGAATTCAGGAGTGGGTCAAACGATAACTCCCTGGGTGGATCCTTCCTCCACTGGTGATCCGCGCCGTCGGGGCGCACTGAATAAGATGGGCTAGATGGAGGCCCCGAATGCACGGAGCGCGCAGTTTTTAGCGGGAAACGGATGCGGATCAGCGTGGGGCGCCGGGCAACATGAAGCGGGCGCTGCATGTGCGTCCCGGGTTGCGGGCTCATTGGCGTTGGTTGGGGGATCGTGTTCCGGTGCGCTGTCGAAAAGGGGTACCGACGCGAAGGATTGCCGCACCGCAGCAGTTTGAGCCATGGATGGCCTCAACTCGGTCTCCGCATGGACCTTACTACGGAACCAGCCCCTGATGCGCCTGGGTCGGCGAACGACTTATCCGGCGAGTTGGTTTCGCTTGAGTTGGCAAATCACATCATGGTATCAGCGGATCGCAATTTGGCGATTGCGGCCGCCAATTCGGCGTCACCCAAGGCATTGGACGACACAATCTTGACCGACCTTCTTTGGCTTCCCGAAATTCGCGACTGGCGCCAGCGGCTGCGGTCCTTGCCGAACCACGCCGATGGGGCCTGGGCCGAGGCCGTCGCCCTGGCCAATGCACGGGTGAATTTCGTCCTGACCAATGCGCTGGACGAGGCGGTGCGACGGGTGCTGCCGCAAGCGCCAGGCAACCTGCCGACGAAGCCGGTGCGGCTCGCATTGCTCGGGTCTGCCACGCTCGCCCATCTGATGCCGGCGATTCGGGTCGCCGGGCTGCGCCGCGGAATCTGGGTCGACACTCATCTCGGCGAGTTTGGGCAGTATCAGCAGGATCTATCGGAGCCCGACTCCGGCCTAGCGGCCTTCCAGCCCACCGCGATTCTGCTGTCGCTGGATGCCCATCACCTGACGGCTGGCGTCACCGCCGGCATGAGCGCTCGGGACGCCGATGCCGCGCTCGACGATGCCACCGCACGCGTGCGCGATGCATGGCGGCTGGCCAAGGAGCGGTTCCATTGCCCGATCCTGCAGCAGACCGTCCTGCCGGTGCACCATCCGCTTCTGGGCAGCAATGAGCATCGTCTGCCGGGCTCCCGCGCCCATTTCGCCTCCCGGCTGAACGCCGTGCTGCGCGAAGCGGCGGAGGAAGACGGCGTCGACCTGCTCGACGTCGATGAGCGGGCGGCGCGCGATGGGCTGGCCAAGTGGCACGACGCCGGCCTGTGGCACCGCTCGAAGCAGGAAATTCTGCCGAACGCGGCGCCGATGTACGGCGACCTAGTCGGTCGCTGGCTCGCCGCGCGGCAGGGCCGGTCCTTCAAGTGCCTGGTGCTCGATCTCGACAACACACTTTGGGGCGGCGTGATCGGCGATGACGGACTAGAGGGAATCGTGCTCGGCCAGGGCAGCCCGATGGGCGAGGCCTTCGTCGCCTTCCAGGACCATGCGCGAGAGTTGTCGCGCCGCGGCGTCATCCTGGCGGTGTGCTCGAAGAACGACGAGGCAAACGCGCTGGAGCCGTTCGACAGGCACCCGGACATGGTGCTGCGCCGCCACGACATCGCCAGTTTCGTAGCTAACTGGACGGACAAGGCGGCGAACATCCGAACCATCGCCGCGGAGCTGAACATAGGGCTGGATTCGCTGGTGTTCGTGGACGATAACCCGATGGAGCGCGACCTGGTGCGGCAGGAGCTGCCGATGGTCGCGGTGCCCGAGGTCGGCGACGACCCTACACACTACGCGCGGATCGTTGCGGATGCCGGGTATTTCGAAGGCCTTTCGGTCACCGAAGAGGATCGGGAGCGCACCAGCCAATACCAGGGCAACAAGGCCCGCGAGGCGCAGAAGGCGTCGGCCACCGACCTGCCGTCCTATCTGCGTGGGCTGGAGATGCAGCTGGTGTGGAAGCGCTTCGACCGCATCGGCCTGCAGCGCATCGTGCAGCTAATCAACAAGTCGAACCAGTTCAACCTAACGACGCGTCGCTACACCGAGGAAAGCGTGCTGGCGGTAATGAACGACCCCGAGGCGCTCGGTTTACAGCTCCGGCTGCTCGACCGTTTCGGCGACAACGGCGTCATTGCGATCGTCATCGGCCGTCTGCAGCCGGATTGCGACCTGCTGATCGACACTTGGCTCATGAGCTGCCGCGTGCTGGGCCGGCAGGTAGAGCCAACGACGCTGAACCTGATCGCGCAGGAAGCGCGCAAGCTTCGCGCTCGGCGGCTGGTGGGCGAATACATCCCAACGAAGAAGAACGGGATGGTGAAGGACCACTACGCGAAGCTGGGCTTCACCGTTATGCAGGTCGACGAGAATGGTGGGAACCGATCGATCCTGGATCTGGCGTCATTCACATCTGCCGATACATTCATCCATGTCACCGAGGGTTGAGCCGATGGCGAATGAGTCCGAGATCTACCGCGGGCTGACGGAGATTTTCCACGACGTGTTCATGCGAGACGACATGGTCGTCACCGCGGATTTGACCTCGCGCGAGGTGGAGGGGTGGGACTCGTTCAAGCAGATCGAGATCGTCCTGGCGGCCGAGGAGAAGTGGAACATCAAGTTCAGCGCGAGGGAGCTGGACAGCTTGCAGAGCGTCGGCGACCTGGCGCGGGTGATCGCGGCGAAGGGCTGACGCAAGGTGCCCGATGTGAACGCGGTTGGCCGGAGCCACTCTGGAACAGGAGCGCTTTGACGAGACCATGGCAATATTTTTATCGGACACGACGTCCGCTACTAACCACGCCTCGGCCTCATGTCACGAGGCAGAGGCGATATCCGATAGAGATGTTATGATGCGTGTCTGCTCGCTGGGTAACAATTGCGAGATCGGCTTCGCCCAGCGTGCATGTGGCGCCGAGCCGCTCGATCTGTTTCGATGGGCCAACACACCCGTCGGGCTTCTTGCCATGATGCTGAAAAAAAAATTCGACGGAATCGGAGACATCGAGGTCGACACCCTGCCGCATGACTACCGGATCCGGCATGCCGAGTACCGGCTTAAATGGCACGCCTTCACGAATCCGGCGAAGGTCTCGGTCGATGAATTGCTGAACCGGGAGCGCAGGCGTCTGCCGTTCCTAGCGCGCAAGCTGATAGACGACATCGCGGAGGGCCAGCGGCTCTTCGTGTTGAAGAACGCGCACCCGTTCGACGAAGCGCTGATGGCGCGCATCCTTGCCGCGATGGACCTGTTCGGCCGACCCACTGTGATGTTCGTGAACGACGGTGCGCCGGTCCAGTTGGAATGGGCCGGAGAGCGGATCATCAGGGGCTCGATTCCAAAATTCGCGCATGGCGGCTGCGTTCCGCGCACGACCGTCAGCGCTGATTGGCTAACCCTGTGCCGTCAGGCGCTCACTCTGATGAATTGAGCGCGAGACGCCGTGGCGGCTGCCATTCTTCGACCGACAGGCGGTCCCGTTCAGACGCCGCCCGCGCATCAACTGCAGGGCAATCGCGTTTAAGAATTGCCCCAAGACCTTGAGCAAGAAGGCTCGCTGAGCCAGGCCCGGCGGAGCTTTTGGGCAATGAACTATTTGAACGTTCGTCGCGGAGCAGGTTCAGGGCCATGTGCCGCAGCACGACCAGGTTCTCTGGTCCGTGGCCGAGCCTGTTGCGTGCGTGATCCTCGTTTATGCTGACGTCCAGCCGCCAATGCAGCTAGTTTTCGATCCCCCAATGGGAGCGCGTCACCTCGCCAAAGCGCTCCGGCGTCATCGCCGCGCTCAGCAGATAATACGTCGTGTCCTCGGTCGTCTTTGCCGGCTGTCTCGCGCACGCGGCGCATCTTGCCGATGGCAGCAAGGCCCGGCAGTGATGCCGCGCCTGCAGCCAGGCGATGTTGGTCGAGACCGTGGCCGTGCGGGTCTCGATACGGCCGTGATTGCCACCGGCTACAGGAAGGGCGTGGATGACGCCGCTGGCTAGGTCATCCAGGAACCGCCGCACATCATGCAGGCTGACCTGATTAGCCTTCAGCGCGGCGTGGATCGAAACACCGGACCCTGTGCGGCGCCCCTTCGCCTTCTCGTCGCCCTCCATAGGTGCGTGAAACGAAACGCGCTGAATTCAGCGCAACATCCTACGTCGACTGTCGCCGCTTTTGCGGGGGCGCGCATCGAAACTCATTCCCGGATATCGGGACGTGGCAGCGATCCAAATTAGGCTCTACCAGAGCGGGCATGCCCAAATGGTATCTGCTCAACCCGGAGCGAGGACGGATTGGCCTGACAGTGTCATGCGGACAGCATGATAAGCGTCGATCCCGCGCCGTGCTGCGGTGCCGACGATGGAGCGGAAGCCAGCGAACAGGTCTTTGCCCCAGTCGGAGCGGAAGCCACCAGTGACCTTGCGGTAGGTGGCCGTGGGACGCAGTTCGCGTTCGCTGCTGTTGTTGTCCGGTGCAACCTCGGGGTGATCGAGGAAGGTGAACAGATGGCCGCGCAGTTTGCCGTATCGCTTACGTAATCGTCGGCCGTCCCGTTGCGTGGGTGCCAGCGCCATCACCGCATCGAGTTGGCACTCCATCCGCTGACGATATTAGCGGCGGGTGCTTTCAGCCAGATGGTGCCGCCGCCGAGCCAGCACGAACGCGCGCAGCAGCAGTGCCTTCATGCGCGGCGCGAAGATCGCATCGCCCGCCTCGATGGCGAACTGGCAGTCGCGCAACTGATGCGCCAGGCAAATCTGCCAGTCGGCGGCGTGGCCCTGCTGGGCGCTGTAGAGATCGGACACCCAGATCGCCGGACGGTGGCCATCCATCACCTCGCCGACGACGCCCGCTCCACGACTGTTGCGGATGACGTGGATCACCACCTCGCCGTTCTGCAATACCCAGTCCCAGCAGGTTTTCCCAGCAACGCGCACGGACGTCTCGTCCGAGCACACCACCCGGGCGCGCCGCAACCGTGCCAGGATCGCGCCGACTTCGGCATCGAAGCATGGCATGGCGCGGCGAAATGCGGCGTCGAGCGCGCCTTCGCTGATGGCAAGTTCGAACAACTCCGCCATCAGGCGACTGAGGCGGCGATAGCTGATCGCGTGGGTGAAGCGCAGATAGATCGCCAGTGCCACGATGTTGAGGCTGAACGGGGTGCCCGGCTCCAGCCCCTGCGGCAGCGGTGCCAGCGTGGTGCTGCCACAGCCTTGGCAATGCCCGGCGTAGCGTTCCGCCCGTGTGACCACCGGCTTGACCTTCGGCAGGTCGATCTTGTCGTAGCGGGCCGCCAACGTGTGGTCGTCCTCGTGCAGCGCGGCCTGGCAGTGTGCGCAGCAAATCGGACGCGCGATCACGGTCTCGTCGGGGTTTGCCACCAGCGCTCGCCCGCCGCCTTTGCGCCCCAGGCTGCCCTTGCGCGGACCTTCACGCTTGGGCTTGTCCGCGCGGTTGGCCTTCTTGCCCTGCGAGGGTGGCACGGAGGAGTTGTCCGGCGTCTTCGGCGGCCCACCGAGCCTGGCCTCCAGTTCCGCCACCCGCGTCGTCAATGTCTGGACCTGCGCCGTGAGCGCCTGAACCTGCGCCCAGAGCGCTCGGATCAGTGCGTTCTTCTCGTCGTGCGACAGGTAGCTGAGGTTGGGAAGATCGGTCACCCGAAGCTTGAATCGTGGGCGCCGTGGTCACGTCAACTGTCTATCGACCCGATAACATATCAGCCGTCAAGCTGGGGGAGATGAGCAGATACCCCAAATCACTACTGTCCGGTTGACGGCGAACGAACCCTCGGTAGGCATCTGAAAAGAAGTGGCTTTCAGGCGTTTTTACGTGGTGTCGATTTGAAGTTGGTGGCGATTTCCAGGACCCT
>CANJEJ010000221.1 GCA_947473325.1 Alphaproteobacteria bacterium
CGGCCATGGCCGCGCCAGTCCATCGTCAGCACCCGGCGCGTCTTCGCGATATGCGGCGCGACATCGTCATAGACGGTGGAGTTGCCGCCCGTGCCCGACAGGCACAGCACCGGCGTCCGCCCGCCCGGCCCTTCATAGTCGCGGAAATAGAGATTGAGCCCGTCGCGCGTGCGGAAGACCCGTTCGGTGTAGATACCCATGCACTTCTCCCCTGCCCGCAAACGCTAGCACGTCTGGATCAAATGGCCAGAGCCCGCGTTTCGCCGAATCCCTCGCGCGCGAACAGCGCCGCATAGCGCTCGACATCGGCCGGCGCGGTAACATAGGCAATGGCGGGGCCCTGCCCCCCGCCCACCGCCAGCGCCTGGCGCGCGATGGCGGCCGCGGAATCGATCCAGCGAAGGGGCCAGGGCGCCACACGCTCCAGTTGCGCCAGCACCAGCGGGTAATGGGTGCAACCCAGCACCACCGCGTCCGAGCAGCCGCGGGCATCGTCGCGAAAGGCCGGCGCGATCTCGGCCCGCCATTCGTCGTCGCTTACCGCACCACCCAGCAGGTGCCGTTCGGCAAGGCGGGCTAGTAGGGGCGCACCGACACGGTCCACCACGCAGTCGGCGGCGAATTCGGCGATCAACTTCTGCGAATAGGCGCTGTCCACCGTGTTGGGCGTGGCGAGCAGGGTGAAGCGGCGGCTCTGCGATTGCGCCGCCGCCACCTTTACCGCCGGCACCGTGCCGACGAAGCGCTGCGAAAACTGCGCGCGCAAGGCGGCTAGGCACAAGGTCGACAGCGTGTTGCAGGCAAGCACGAAGGTTTGCGGCGCCAGTTCGGCGCTGATCGCCGCGATCAGGCGCGCGGCGCGGGCATTGATGTCGGCCGGGTCGCGGTGGCCATAGGGAAAGCCCGCCGTGTCGGCGAGATAGGCGCAGGGCGTGCCGGTCGCGCGCAACGCCCGCGCCACAGCCAGCCCGCCCAACCCTGAATCGACGACGATCATCGGCTGCGCGTTGGTTGATGATGCAGGGGACCCTGCATCAATGATGCCCAGGCACGTCGCCGAGCAGCCAGACCAGCCCCGCCGCCAGCAGCCCGCAAATGAAGGGCAGCGGGATCGAGGCCACCATGCGGCGCCAGGCGAAGCCCCAGCCCATCAGTGGAATCTCCCACATCAGCAGGCGCTGGATCATGTAGCAGGACCACGCGGCGATGAAGGCGACAAGCTGCGGCGTGCCGGCGCCGAGCTTGGCGAGCGCGATGGCGATGGGAAAGGAAACGATGGGGCCCGACGGGATGAGCGCGCCGAACAGCGCCGCGATGACAATGCCGGTGAAGCCGGAGCCGTCGCCGATCAGCGGCCCGATCTGGTCCTTGGGCAGCAGCTCGGCGATGAATCCGGCGGCAAAGAACGAGATCGGCAGGCGCGGCAGGATGATGAGCAATTGCTCCTTCGCATAGCCAAGGCCAACGGCGAAGCGGCCCGGCCGGCGCCAGGCCAGGAAGGCGGTGGCGGCGGCAAGCCCCCACATGACGACGAGCGTGCCGATCATGCGCCGCCCCCATCCTCGTGCCGTGACGGCGCCGTGTCCTTCGGCGCGGGCGGCGCCGCGCTGCCCAGCCCGGTGCCATAGCGTTCGACCAGCGCGCGGGCGATCAGTCCGGCGATGAAGGGCAGCGGCAGCGCCGAGAGCACGCGGATGGCGGCGAATTCCGGCCCCATGAAGGGCAGCTCCCAGATCAGCACCCGGTTGAAGGCGAGCGCCGACCAGGCGGTGAGATAGGCGACCAGCGCGCCCATGTCGGCACCCGCCGTGGCGAGCGCGGCGACGACAGGAAAGGAAACGATGGGCCCGCCCGGCGTCATCGCCCCGGTGGCGGTGGCGATGAGCAGGCCCTTCCAGCCGCTTTCGCGCCCGAGCCAGCGCGCCACCAGGTCGCGCGGCACCAGCGCCTGGGCGAAGCCGCCCATCAGCATGCCGGCGACGATGAGCGGCATCTGCCGCAGGATGAGGCGCAGGTCGTCGCCCGCAATCTCGTAGAAGCGCTCGGGACCACGCAGGATCCACACGGCAACGCCACCCGCGACGGCGAGCCCGGTGAAGAGCCAGAAGCTCGCGTCGAGGATCTTGCGCGGGCGTCGCTGGGGCGGCGGCGATGGGTCGGCGGGGGCGGTCATGGTGCCAATCTACGCGCGCCGGCAGGCCGCGCCGCGCGGCGCGATGCCGCTGCACGCGCCGCGGACAGGCCGTTCACGCCCCGTCTTTACTCCGCCGGGCCGGCAGCGACCGGTGTGTCGGCTTGCGTGGCCCATTCCGACCACGAGCCGTCGTAAAGCGCCCAGTCGTGTTTGCCCATGCGCTCCAGCGCCAGGGACAGGATGCCGGCCGCCACGCCGCCGCCACAGCTGGTGACGACCGGATGCGCGAGGTCGACCTTGGCCGCGGCCAGCAGCTTCATCAGCTCGGCCGGCGACTTCAGCCGGTGGTCCGGCCCGGTGAGCAGGGAATACGGCAGGTTGCGGCTGCCCGGCATATGGCCGGCGCGCACGCCCGGCCGCGCCTCCGGCGTGTCGCCGCGGAAGCGCTCGGCGCTGCGCACGTCCACCACCTGCTCGCCGCCCGCCTCGACGATCGCCTTCATCTGGTCGAGCGTGCGCAGCTGCTTCAGATCGAAATGCGCCTTGAACACCTCGGGCGTCACGTCCACCGCGCCCGCCTCCACCGCGCCGCCTGCCGCGAGCCAGGCCGGCAAGCCGCCATCCAGCACCGCGACGTCGCGATGGCCGAAGGTGCGGAACATCCACCACACCCGGCCGGCGTTCAGCATGCCGCCCGAATCATAGACGATGACGCGGTGGCGGCTGGCGATGCCCAGCGCGCCGACCGCTTCGGCGAACTGCGCCGCCGCCGGCAGCATCAGCTGCACCGGATGGTCATGGTCGCGCACGTCGCGAATGTCGAGCTGCACCGCGCCGGGAATGTGCTGGGCGAGATACTCGGCCTTCACATCCCGCGTGAAATCCCACGAGCCATCGACGATGCGCAGATGCGGATCGCCGATGCGCTCCGCCAGCCATTTGACGGAGACGAGCGGGGCTTTGTCGAAGGGGTCGCGGGCGGTTGGCATCAAGTTCCTCGCCAGTCGGCGTTGCTGTTGTTCCGATCTTAGCGCAGGCGCGCGCTGAGGCAGAAAAGGTGATCGGCGCGGACGGTTGATCGCTGCCTACGCCGTTCCATTTGTAGAGGTCGGGCGCTACCCGCTCGCCCTTCGTCAGGCTCACGGCGAGGCTCACAACGCACAAGCCTCACGGTACGCCAGGCCAACCATGATCGATACGGCAGTGCGGAAAGGAGACGGTTTCCAACCGGCGAAAAACGCCAACCCTTTGATTCCGGCCCTGTCCTCGGCTTTGCTTCGGCGGATTTCGCCGCGCCTACCGGCCGCGGGCCCAGCGGCGGATCACGCCGTCGTCGGGGTCGTTGATCGTGGCGACGGGGATGAAGCCGAGGCGGTGCAGGATGCGGGTGGCGGGGTTCTCTTCCGCCATCGTGTGGGCGATCACGGCGGTGATGCCGGGCTCGCTCAGCGCGCGCGCCACCAGTTCGGCGGCCATCGCGCTCGCCACGCCCTGGCTCTCATAGGGCGGGAAGGTGAAATAGGCGATCTCCACCACGCCGTTGCGCGGCGGGCCCTTGAAGGCGCAGGTGCCCACGCAGGCACGGTCGTTCTCGCGGATGGCGAGATAGCCGATCCACGGCTTCACCGCGCCGCTCCACTTCTGCAGGTCGCGCGTCATGCTGGCGACGCGGCTGGTCCAGGGCTCCACTTCCTCGGCGTTGTCGGCCTGGGGCAAGAGCGCGCGCACGGGGTCGGCGGCAATTGCCATGCACAGGACGGGGTCGAGCGGGATGAGGTCGAGCATGGGCAGGCTGTCGGGCATGGCGCGCGGGCTTTCAGGTGACCTGGTCTTCGGGGCGCGGCACGCGGATGAGCAGCACCAGCGCCAGCGCGGCCACCAGGCTCGCCGTGCTGAAGATATAGGGCGCGCGCGGGCCCAGGGCTTCAAAGGTGAGGCCGGCGACCAGCGGGCCGACCATGAAGGCCATGCCGCGCGTCATGCCGCCCAGCCCCGCGATCACGCCCTGGCGGCCGGGACCGACGAGCAGCGACATGCCGGCGGTGAAACCCGGATCGCCAAGGCCGAAGCCCGCGCCCATGAGGGCGCCCGCCACCAGCATCACCCAGTAGGCGTCGGCCACCACGAACAGCGCGGCGCCGCTGGCGGTGATGAAGGCGCCGGTGGCGATCAGGCGCTTCGGCGGCCATTGCAGGCGCTGCACGATGACGATCTGCATCATCACCGCGGCGGCGGAGGCCGCGGTGATGATGAAGCCCGTCAGCTTCACCGAATCGTCGGGCAGCACGCGGAGCAGGTCCTGGATGTAGAAGCCGGTCGCCTGCTGCAGGCTGCCCTGCGTACTGAACAGCAGCACGCCGCACAGCATCAGCGGCAGGAAGCGGCGGCTGAACCGGAAGCTCGGCAGCGCGCCGCGCGCGTCGCGCTCCGGCGCCTTAACCCACATCCAGTTCACCGTGGTGGCGATGGCGGCGAGTGCGGCAAACAGGAAGAAGGGCGCGACCAGGCCCAGCGGCGCGATGGCCGCGGCCAGCGCCGGGCCGATCACGGCGCCCAGCCCGAAGGCCGCGCTGCCCAGCGCCATGCCGCGGCCGCGCGCTTCGCGCGAGGTGTTGTCGGCGATATAGGCGAAGGAGGCCGGGAACATGCCGCCCGACAGCAGCGCATAGAGCATGCGCCCGATGATGAGGAAGACGAGCGTGGTGCCGGCATCGAGCCAGCCCTCGAGCCCGGCGATGGAAAAGACGGCGAAGAGCGCGGTGGTCAGGCCATAGCAGGCGCCGCCGAACAGGATGACGCGGCGGCGGCCGAACGTGTCACTGATGCGCCCCCACACCGGCCCGCCGAACATGAAGACGATCGCCGCCATGGTGATGATGAGCGAGGTGTCGAAGGACGACAGGCCAAGGCGGCGGCCAAGCGCCGGCAGCACGGCGAAGGAAAAGGTCTGCCCCGCCCCGGCAACAAACAGGCCGAACAGCAGCGCCCGGATGTCGCCCCGCTGCAGCAGCGACGGCGCCGGGACGGCGGGCTCGGATTCAGGGACGGCGGCGGGGCCGGTCATGACAACCGGCCGGAGAATTCAGGGATCATGCGGAAACCAGGGGGTGGCGGTGTCTATAGCAGGCCCTCCCCGGCCTGTCCGGCCCGGCGGGCCGAAAAGGCCGGGAAACGGGCGCCGGCCCCGGTCCGGCCCCCGGCTGCTCTAGATTTATCGATTGCGAATGATTTTAACTTGCGAACAATACGTGGCGTGGCTATAGGGAAGTTGCGTCTTACTTGCAGGACGCTGTTCGGTCCCAAAGAAGAACCCGTGTGGCTCGTACCGCACGGGTTTTTCGATTCGCGGTGCGACCATGGTGCTAGTTTTTCGCACCGAAACACCCGCGAAAGCCCTGCATGCCGCCCCGTCCCGCCAATTCCGTCGCCGCCCATGTCCGCCGCGTGCTGCGCCGCTACAACGTCGGCACGGTCTTCGCGCTGGCCGGCGCCTCGCAATCGGCCCTGCTCGACGAACTCGACAAGGACGGTGTGCGCATCATTTCCTCGCGCCATGAAAGCGCGACTGTCGGCGCGGCCGACGGCTATGCCCGCGTCACCGGCAAGATCGGCGTCGCCTTCATCAATGTCGACCACGGCATGGCCAACGCGGTGACCGGCATCCTCTCGGCCTTCGAGGCGCGCTCGCCCGTGCTGGTGCTGGTGGGGCGGGAGCCCGACAGCTACACCGAGCCGGAAATGCGCATCGACCACG
>CANJEJ010000222.1 GCA_947473325.1 Alphaproteobacteria bacterium
AGCGTTTCGAACTGTCGCCGGAAGGCGCCATGGCCTTCCTGACCGCATGAGTTTCGCCGCCGCCATCCGCCGAAAGGCCGCCTGATGTTTTCTGCCGTCGAATGGATGGTGGCGCTGCGCTATCTGCGGGCACGCCGCTCGGAAGGTTTCATCTCCGTCATCGCCGGCTTCTCGCTGCTCGGCATCGCGCTCGGCGTCGGCACGCTGATCGTCGTGCTGTCGGTCATGAACGGCTTCCGCGCCGAACTGCTCGGCCGCATCCTCGGCCTCAACGGTCATGTGATGATCCAGGCGCAGGGCGCACCGCTGACCGGCTTTGACTCGATCGCCGACGCGGTCCGCCGCGTACCGGGGGTGACGGGCGTGGTACCCATTGTCGACGGCCAGGTGATGGCCACAAGCGACCAGGGCGCGAGCGGCGCGCTGGTGCGCGGCATGCGCGTGTCCGACCTGCAGGCACAGGAAAGCATCCGCAAGGGCCTCGTCCTCGGCTCGCTCGACAACATTGACCCGAAGAACGACATCATCGTCGGCTATCGCCTGCTGCAACGGCTCAACGTGCGAGTGGGTGACGGGGTCACGCTGATCTCACCACAGGGATCGGCTACCGCTTTCGGCACGGTGCCGCGTTCACGCACCTATCGCGTGGCGGCGAGCTTCAACATTGGCATGTTCGAGTATGATTCGAACTTTGTCTTCATGCCGCTCGAAGCCGCCCAGCTTTATTTTCGGATGGGCGAAGGCGTCGGCGCGCTCGAAGTGAAGATCGCCGACCCGGACCAGATCGGCCGCTTCCGCGCGCCCATTGCCGACGCCGCCGGCCCCAACGTGCGGCTGACCGACTGGCAGCAGGTAAACTCGCAATATTTCACCGCGCTGCAGGTGGAACGGAACGTCATGTTCCTGATCCTGACGCTGATCATCCTGGTCGCCGCCTTCAACATCATCTCCAGCATGATCATGCTGGTGAAGGAAAAGGGAAGGGACATTGCCATCCTGCGCACCATGGGTGCCACGCGCGGCATGATCCTGCGCGTCTTCCTGATCGCCGGCGCCAGCGTCGGCATTGTCGGCACCTTCACCGGCTTCCTTCTCGGCGTGCTCTTCGCCGACAACATCGAAAGCATTCGCCAGTTCATCCAGTCGCTGACCGGCACCGAACTCTTCGCCGCCGAGATCTACTTCCTGTCGCAGCTGCCGGCCAAGGTCGATCCGCGCGAGGTCATCATGGTGACGGCGATGGGCCTTGGCCTCTCCTTCCTCGCGACGATCTATCCGTCCTGGCGCGCCGCCCGGCTCGATCCCGTCGAAGCGCTGCGGTACGAGTAGGCCATGGCCGCCCGCGAAACCGTTCTTGCGCTCACCAATGTGCGGCGCACCTTCAAGCAGGCGGGCGCCAAGCTCGAGATCCTGCGCGGCGTCAATCTCGACCTGAAGTCGGGCGAGATCGTCGCCCTGCTCGGCCCCTCGGGTTCGGGCAAGTCCACATTGCTGCAGATCGCAGGCCTGTTGGAACCACCGGACGAGGGTGATGTGATCGTCGGCGGCACGTCGACGCGCGGGCTCGGCGACCAGGGCCGCACGCAGATCCGCCGCAAGGGTCTCGGCTTCGTCTACCAGTTCCATCACCTGCTGCCGGAATTCTCGGCGCTGGAAAACGTGATGCTGCCGCAGATGGTGGCGAAGCGGTCGCGCAGCGAGGCGAAGACCCGCTCTGCCGCGCTGCTCGAATCGATGGGCCTCGGCCACCGGCTCGACCACCGCCCGGCCCGCCTGTCCGGCGGCGAACAACAACGCACGGCGATTGCCCGCGCCCTCGCCAACGAACCGCTGGTGCTGCTCGCGGACGAACCCACCGGCAACCTCGACCAGCGCACCGCCGACCGCGTCTTCGAGGAACTGCTGGCGCTGGTGCGCGGCGGTCGTCGACTGGGCGCCCTGATCGCCACCCACAACGAAGAGCTGGCCCGGCGCATGGACCGCATCGTCGAACTACAGGATGGGGTTCTCGTCCAGCGCTGACCCCAACTGGTTGCGTTTGTTCTTTTTCCGTTCCCGCTGACGCGTCGGGTCCGCTATGGGATGGTAGTTCATGCCCCACGCCAGTTTCGTCCACCTGCGGGTCCATAGCGCCTATTCGCTGTCCGAAGGCGCGCTGCGCATCAAGGACATCGTCAGCCTGTGCAAGCGCTTCGGCATGCCCGCCGTTGCCCTGACCGACACCGACAACCTGTTCGGCGCCATCGAATTCTCGACCTACTGCTCGGACGCGGGCATCCAGCCGATCATCGGCAGCGCCATCGCGGTGCGTGTGGCGGAACCGGTGAAGGGCGAAAGCAGCCGCCGCCGGCTGCCCGACCGCATGGTCTTCCTCGCCCAGACACAGAAGGGCTACGACAATCTCATCAAGCTGGCGAGCCTCTCCTATATGGAATCGCCGCCGGGCGAGCCGCCACAAGTAGGCCTCGAAGACCTCGTCAAGCATGGCGAAGGCCTGATCGTGCTGAGCGGCGGCCCGCTCGGACCAGTGGGCCGGCTGCTGCAGGACGGGCAGGCGGATGCCGCCGAAGCGCTGCTGCTCCGCCTCGCCGAAATCTTCCCCGGCCGCTTCTATATCGAATTGCAGCGCCATGGCCTGCCAATGGAGAAGCGTGTCGAGACGCTGGTGCTGCCACTCGCGCACAAGCACAACCTGCCGCTGGTCGCCACCAACGAAGCCTTCTTCACCGATGCCGCAGTCTATGACGCGCATGACGCGCTGCTTTGCATTGCCGATGGCGCCTTCCTGGGCGAGGAGAACCGCCGACGCCTGACGCCGGAGCACCGCTTCAAGTCGCCGCAGGAAATGGAAGTGCTGTTCCGCGACCTGCCGGAGGCTGTCCGCAACACGCTGGTGATCGCGCGGCGCTGCGCCGTGATGGCGCCGCTGCGCAAGCCCATCCTGCCGCGCTTCCCCACCAGCCGGACGGAAGAGGAGGAGATCCGCGAGCAGTCGCTCGCCGGCCTCGAACAGCGTCTAGCCGTGCACGTCTTCACGCCCGAGATGGACCAGGCGAAGCGCGCCGAGATCGCCGCGCCCTATCGCAAGCAGCTCGACTTCGAGCTCAACGTCATCATCACGATGGGCTTCGCCGGCTACTTCCTGATCGTTGCCGACTTCATCCGCTGGGCCAAGGAACAGGACATTCCCGTCGGACCAGGCCGCGGCTCGGGCGCCGGTTCGCTGGTCGCCTGGTCGCTCACCATCACCGACCTGGATCCGCTTCGCTTCGGCCTCATCTTCGAGCGCTTCCTCAACCCGGATCGCATCTCGATGCCGGACTTCGACATCGACTTCTGCCAGGAGCGCCGCGACGAGGTGATCCGCTATGTGCAGGAGCGCTATGGCCGCGACCGCGTCGCCCAGATCATCACATTCGGAACGCTGCAGGCGCGGGCCGCACTGCGTGATGTCGGCCGCGTGCTGCAGCTGCCCTATGGCCTGGTCGACAAGCTTTGCAAGATGGTGCCGAACAACCCGGCCAATCCGGTGAAGCTCGAGAAAGCGATCGAGGGCGAGCCGCGTTTCCAGCACATGCGACGGGAGGAGGAGGGGGTCGACCGTCTGGTTGACATCGCCCTCAAGCTCGAAGGTCTCTACCGCCACGCTTCCACCCACGCCGCCGGCGTGGTGATCGGCGACCGGCCGCTCGACGAACTGGTGCCGCTTTATCGCGATCCGCGCTCCGACATGCCGGTGACGCAGTTCTCCATGAAGTATGTCGAGATGGCCGGGCTGGTGAAGTTCGACTTCCTCGGCCTCAAGACTTTGTCGGTTATCCAACGGGCGCTGAAGCTGATCGAGCAGCGCGGCGTCAAGTTCGACATCCTGACCATCCCGCTCGACGACGAGCGAACCTACGAGATGCTGCAGCGCGCCGAGGCGATCGGGGTGTTCCAGTTTGAATCGAGCGGCATGCGCGACCTGCTGCGCGAGGCCAAGCCGACCAATATCGAAGACCTGATCGCGCTAGTGGCGCTCTATCGCCCTGGCCCGATGGAGAACATCCCGAAATACATCGCCTGCAAGCACGGCAAGGAAGAGCGCGAATTCCTGCACGAGTCGATCGAGCCGGTGGTGGCGGACACCTATGGCGTCATCATCTACCAGGAGCAGGTGCTGCAGATCGCCCAGCGCTTCGCCGGCTATTCTCTCGGCCAGGCCGACATCCTGCGCCGCGCCATGGGCAAGAAGATCAAGGCGGAGATGGAGGCGCAGCGCGCCAATTTCGTCAAGGGCGCGATGGACCGCGGCGTGCCGGAAGAGCGCGGCAACTACGTCTTCGACCTTGTCGACAAGTTCGCCGGCTATGGATTCAACAAGGCCCATTCGGCCGGCTACGCACTGGTCGCGTACCAGACTGCCTGGCTGAAGGCGAACTATCCCGTCGAGTTCCTCGCTGCCTCGATGGACTTCGATCTCGCCAACACCGACAAGCTCAACGTCTTCCGCCAGGAAGCGAAGCGCATGGGCGTCGCCATTCTTCCACCCGATATCAACCGCTCGGCCGCGACCTTCACGGTGGAGCCGACCGAGAACGGCGTTGGCGCCATCCGCTATGCGCTCGCCGCGATCCGCAATGTCGGCAAGCAGGCAATGGAAGGGCTGGTGGCCGAGCGCGATGCCAATGGCCGCTTCAAGACCCTCTACGACTTCGCCCAGCGCCTTGATCCCACCGCCGTCAACAAGCGCCAGATCGAAAACCTGGTGCGCGCCGGTGCCTTCGACAGCCTGAACAAGAACCGCGCCCACCTATTCGGTGGCGTCGAGACGATGCTGCGCCACGCCTCGGCGGCGGCGAACGAGCGCACGAGCAACCAGTCGAGCCTGTTCGGTGCGGCGCTGGCGCCCAAGGCTGACCTGCAACTGCCGGCCTCGCCCCCGTGGAAGCCGATGGATCTGCTCACCGAGGAATTCTCGGCGCTCGGCTTCCACCTGACCGCCCATCCGCTCGACGTCTATGAGACGGCCTTGAAACGCATTGGCGTGCAACGATTCAGCGACGTGGCGCGGCGGGCAACAGCGGAGACGCTGCGCGTGAAGCTCGCCGGCATCGTCGAGTCGCGGCAGGAGCGCACCTCGGCGCGCGGCAACCGCTTCGCCTTCGTGAAGATGTCGGACACCAGCGGCAATTTCGAATTCACCGTCTTCGCCGAGCACCTGGCGCTGCACCGCGAAATCCTAGAGACCGGCCAGAAGCTTCTGATCGGTGTCGACGTGCGGGCGGACGAGGGCGGGGCCCCGCGCCTGACCGCGCAGTCGATCCAGTTGCTTGACGAGGCCGCTGCGGCAACCGGCGCCGGGCTGGAAATCCGCCTGAGTCCGCGCAGCGAACCCTCGGCCATGGCATCGCTCCGCGCGCTGCTGGTTTCGGCCAAGGGCGGGAAGGGGCGGGTCAGCCTGCAGGTGCCGATCGAAGCCGACGGCCGCGAGGTCGAAATCAACCTCCCCGGCGTCTACACGATCACGCCGGACTTCCGGGCCGAGGTTGAGACCCTCGCCGGCATAGCGCAGGTGCGGGAAATCTGAGCGAATCCGCCAGATTTCCCCCAAAAAGGGGCCGAGCCCCTTGCTTTTCCGGGCTTTGAGGGCTATTTAGCCCGCCATTCGCAAACCCCTCACGCGGGGGCGGCGCCGAGTCGCAATAGGGCTCGGGGCCATCCGGTGTCTGGATATTCCTGGCTCTTCCCCCGCGGCGGCATAACCGGAGAACACGCCACCATGGCACTTCCGACGTTCACCATGCGTCAGCTTCTGGAAGCTGGCGTCCATTTCGGCCATCAGACCCGTCGCTGGAACCCCAAGATGGGTCCGTTCCTGTTCGGCGAACGCAATGGCGTCCATATC
>CANJEJ010000223.1 GCA_947473325.1 Alphaproteobacteria bacterium
CGCCGTTATAGGTCGTCGCGCCGAAGGTGGCGCAGGGAATGCCATGCCAGGCGCCGGAACACGGCCGGTGGGTGTGACCGGCGAAGATATGGCGGACATTGCCATGCTTCAACATGACTTCGGCCAGTGCGCGATGCTCGACCAGCCGCAGGGCATCGATGAAGGTGCCGAGGCGGAACGGCGGGTGGTGCAGGAAAACAAAGGCGCCATCCGCCGCGCCTGCCAATGCGCCATCGAGCCAGGCAAGGCGCCGCTCGCACAGCCGCCCGTCCGAGCGGCCCTTCTCATAAGTGTCCATGAAGATGAAGCGGCCGTCGGGCAGATCTGTCCACGACTGAACGAATCCGTCGCCGTCCACCGTCCGCTCGGTGAAGACGGTCTTGAAGTTCACCCGGTCGTCATGGTTGCCGATCATGAGATGCACTGGCATCGGCAGGTCGGCGATCATCTCCTGCAGATACTCATAGGCACCGATCTCGCCATGATCGCAGAGGTCGCCGGCCATGACGCAGAAGGCCGCATCGCCATGGTTGGCGACAAGTTCAGCGAGGCCCTTGCGCAGGCGCGCCGCCGTGTCGATGCCGCGCGAGGCCTTGCCCTTGGGCACGATATGCAGGTCGGAGACCGCCACAAACTTCATCGCGCAGCCCTCACTGCCACTTGAGATTGGCGAGCGGCGCATAGGGCACCGAGGAGTTGGCGCGATAGCCGGTGAGACCCGTCTTGTAGACGCCCAGCTGCGGCATCTGGAACAGGAAGCCGTTCACCGCATCTTCCGCGATCATCGCCTGCGCCTTCTTCATCAGATCGGTCATCTCGGCCCGGTCGGGCGTTTCTGTCAGGCGCGCGTAAAGATCCTGGAAGGCCTTGTTGTCGTAGCCATTGTAGTAGGTCTTGTCGCGGGCATAGTTGCCGAGGTCGTTGGGCGCGACATGGGCGATGATCGTCAGGTCATAGTCGCCCTTGAAAACATTGCCAATCCAGAAGCCCCATTCGACATTCTCGATCTTCGCCTTCACGCCACCGGCCGCGAGCTGGCTCTGCAGAATTTCACCCGAGCGCCGGGCATAAGGAAAGGGTGGCAGGCGCAACGTCGTTTCGATGCCGTTCGGATAGCCGGCCTCAGCCAGCAGGGCCTTGGCCCTGGCCGGATCGAGCGGGTAGCGCGCCGTCTGATCGGCATAGGCCGGATGATGCGGCGGAAAGTGGCTGCCGATCGGTGTTGCATAGCCGTACATCGCGCCGTCGATGATCGACTTGCGGTCGATCAGATGGCTGATAGCCCGGCGCACGCGGACGTCGTCGAACGGCTTGCGGGCATTGTTCATGGTCATGATCACTTCGCCCTCGGTCGACCCGGACACGACCTTGAATCGGCGGTCCTTTTCGAACTGCTGCACGCTTTCAGGCGCCGGCACGTTGGGGAAGGCTTCAATGTCGCCAGACAGCAGGGCGGCCACGGCGGCGGCCGGATCGGCGACGAAGCGGAAGGTTGCTTCGCGAATGGCGGGTTTCGCCCCACGCGGATCAGCGCGCAGCTCCAGGACCAGGCGGTCGCCCTTGGTCCAGCTCTTCAGCTTGTAGGGGCCACTGCCGACCGGCTGCGTCTTGTTGTTCGTCGCCGTGTCGGGGTGAACGATAGCGGCATCGCCCTGCCCCAGGCCAAACAGGAGGAAATTGTCCGGCTTCTTCAGCTGGACGACGATGGTGGACGCGTCCGGTGTCTCTACCGTGGCGATCGGAGCGAACAGGATCTTGGTCGGATTGACGCTGTCGGGCGCCATCGCGCGATCGAAGCTGTATTTGACCGTGGCCGCGGTCAGCGCCTTGCCGTCGCTGAACTTCGCATCTTCGACCAGCTTGAAGGTGTACGTCTTGTTGTCGGACGACACGGTCCAGGACCTGGCCAGCAGCGGTTGCGCCAGCCCGGCGTCGTCAATCACCACCAGCGGCTCGAACACATTGACGGTCATCAAAGTATCGATCGAGGCCGTCGCATCAGCGGTCGGATCCAGCGTCGTCGGCTCCTGCTGCAGGCCGATGGTGATCTGGTCCCCCGCCGCAAGCGCAGGAGCGGACAGCAAGGCGAACAAGGCCAGGACAGGAAGCGAGGAAACAGCGCGCATGGCAGGGCTCCGGGGGTATCGGGTTGCGCGGACCCTACCGGCGCCGTGTGACCTTTTTGTTGAGGTTTGACGTCAACCAGCTTGCGAAGGTCCCAGGGGGCGGGGCGCCGGCATCGTGCTGCTGGTGGCGGGCGTGCTTCTGCTCCGGCGCTTCAAACAGCGCCGGGCTCTTCGATCGGTCGCGGATCGCCTGCCGGGAGGGGCAAACCCTGCGGTATCCGGGGCGTTCGTAGGGCATCAGCAAGGAGATTCCCATGCGTGCCCTTCGCCACATCCTGTTCGTCGTGCTGTTTCCCATCATGGCTCTTGCCGCCTGCGACGCCCGCGCCGAACATACGAAACTCGGCGGTTTCGATGGCAAATGGGAATTCGACATGAGCTTCACGGGCGACGCGATGTGCAACTTTGAAGGGTTGCCCCTTGTCACGATGATGCGTGACGGGCACGCGGATGGCCTCTATTCCGAGCCAAACTATGGCGGCTGGACCTATTCCGCCGTGGTGCAGGAGACGGGCAACTTCGAGATGGTCATGGGCGGCTATGCGATCTTGCGCCTGACCGGCAGGCTCCTGGGGGACAGCGGCAAGGGCGGCATCACTGTGAGCGGCACCTCCCTCTTGTGCAGCGGGACATGGATGGCGCGGAAACTGTCGCAAGCCACCCAGCTCCGCTCCCACGCCGGATGAGCGCGATGGGCCGCTTTGCGGGTCGGGTGGCCCTCATCACCGGCGCCGGCCGCGGGCTGGGCCGCGCCATCGCCACGCGCTTCGCCGTCGAAGGAGCCGCGGTGGCCGTGGCCGATATCGATCTTGCCCTTGCCCGCGAGGCCGCCTTGGCGTTGGAAACCGACGGCGCCCGCGCCATAGCCCTGGCGGGTGACGTGGGCAACGAAAGCGATGCCGCGCGCTTTGCCCACGAGACCCGCGACGCCCTTGGCCGCATCGACATTCTTGTGAACAACGCCGGCATCGCGCCCAACCGGCTGCTGCGCGACCAGACGCTGGAGGAATGGGACCGCGTGCTGCGGGTGAACCTGACCGGGGCCTTCCTGTGCAGCAAGGCGGTGCTGCCGGCGATGGAGCATCAAGGCGGCGGGCGCATCGTCAACATTGCCTCGATCTCGGGCCAGCGCGGATCGACCGGCCGGAGCGCCTATGGCGTGTCGAAGGCGGGGCTGATCCAGCTCACCCGGCTCATGGCGGTGGAGTTCGCGCCGCTCAACATCTTCGTCAACGCGGTGGCGCCCGGCCCGGTCCAGACTGCGCTGACCGACAATTCGGCAGCCGCGACGCAGGCCTATCTCGACCGCATACCGCTGCGCCGCTTCGGGCACGCCGAGGCAGTCGCCGCCGCCGTCGCCTTCCTGGCCTCCGACGAGGCCAGCAACACGACGGGACATATCCTCAACGTCGATGGCGGCTTCGATGCCGCCGGCCTGATCTTTGACCAAGGCGACTTGCGACCCGCCTGAACCCGAACTGGGTGCACCGCAGCAAAAACGCGCCCCGCCCGACGCTCCATGTTGCTGGCTGGCGATGGACCTGCCATCGTCCGCCCAACAAGACGGCATGAGGCAAGCCGTCAACGCAGTCGAAGACTGCGGGGGGTGATGGATGCAATGCAACGGCATTCCGCACACGGATTCGGTGCCGATCGCGCCTGATGGGTGCGATTGTTCCGTCGGGCTCAGCCTGATCGCCGATCCGTGCGCAACCGCCTTCTTTCATCGCGCTGCAGCCCGCTGCCACAGAATTGTGGAAGCGGATTCTTGAGTAAAGAGGAAGTGCCGCCGTCTGTGCCGGGCCCGTCGACAGGATTTCTGCGACGACACAGCGCAGGCGGATGCCCTGAAAGGATGTCGCCGTGAATTTTCTGGTGGGTTTCCTGCGCGTTGCCGAAGCCATCAACGAATGGGTCGGGCGCGTGGTCATGTGGCTGTCGCTGGGCATCGTCCTGGTTTGCTTCATCGCCGTCTACCTGCGCTACGCACTGGGTACCGGCGTTCCCTGGCTACAGGAACTGTATGTCTGGCAGCACGCCTTCGTGTTCCTGCTCGGCGCGGGTTTCACGCTGCTCCATGGTGGGCATGTGCGCGTCGACCTCTTCTACGGCACTATGTCGACGCGCAATCAGGCTCGGGTCGACCTGCTCGGCACCGTGATCTTCCTGCTGCCCTTCATGCTGCTCCTCTACATCGAGGCGATTCCCTTCGTCGAACTTTCCTGGCGCAACAACGAAACCTCGATCCAGCCCGGCGGCATGCCGGCTCAGTACATCCTCAAATCGACCCTTCAAGTCTTCTGCGTGCTGGTTTCGCTGCAGGGCCTTGCCACCATCGCTCGCAGCATCCTGATCCTGTCCGGCCGAACCGAGTTCGCGCCAGCAGCGACCAGCCACTAGTCGCAGGAAGGAAAATCCATGGATCCTGTGGTTCTTGGCGAGCTGATGTCGGTTGCCCTTTTTCTGGGCGTCGTCGTCTGCCTCATGCTGGGGTTCCCCGTCGCCTTCACCCTTGGCGGTGTTGGCATCATCTTCGGCTTCGCCGGGCACGAAATGGGCGTCTTCGACGACGCCCTGCTGCGCGGCCTGCCGTCCCGCTTCTTCGGCACGATGACCAACGAGGTGCTGGTCGCTGTGCCGCTCTTTGTCTTCATGGGCATGGTGCTGGAGAAATCCGGCATTGCGGAACGCCTGCTGACGACGATGGGTCAACTGTTCGGCGACCTGCGCGGCGGCCTGGCCATTTCTGTCATCATCGTGGGCGCCTTGCTGGCGGCATCGACCGGCGTGGTCGGCGCCACGGTCGTGACCATGGGCCTGCTCAGCCTGCCCGCCATGCTGCGGGCGGGCTATGACCCGAAGCTCGCCACCGGCGCCATCGCGTCGGCGGGCACGCTCGGGCAGATCATTCCACCTTCCGTCGTGCTCATCTTTCTTGCCGACATCCTGCAGGGCGCCAACACCGCGGCCCAGGCCGCCCGCGGCAATTTCGCCCCCACCACCGTTTCCGTCGGCGATCTATTCGCCGGTGGCATGATCCCGGGCCTCGTTCTCGTCGGCCTCTACATCCTCTGGATCGTCTACAAGGCGGTTTTCGACCCGAAATCCTGCCCGCCGCTTCGCATGACTCCGGCGGAAAAGGCAGGGTTGTTCCGCCGCACGATCACGGCTCTGGTGCCACCCCTACTGCTGATCTTCGCGGTGCTGGGGTCGATCATCGCCGGCGTGGCCACGCCGACGGAGTCCGCCTGTGTCGGCTCTCTCGGTGCGATTCTTCTGACCATGGTCAAGATCGCGGGCGAACGCCTGGGCCGCCAGCTCGGCGAAGCCGAGCTGGAACGGCGGCTCTTCTGGTTCTGGCTCGGTTTCATTGCCTTCCTGGTGGCACTGGGAATCGGATGGGGTGCTGTCGGGCTGCTCACCGCGCTCGTCATCGGCAATGTCGCTGGCCTGGTCTGGATCCTGTCTGTCTCCGCCATGCGCAAGGAGTTTTCCGGCACGATGACCGGCGCCGCACGCGGCACGACGATGATCTCATCGATGGTGTTCGTCATCCTGCTCGGTGCCTCGGTCTTCTCGCTTGTGTTCCGGGGCTTCGGTGGCGAGCACCTGGTGGAACGGGCGTTGACCGGAATGCCCGGCGGTCAATGGGGCGCGCTGTTCGTCGTCATGCTCGTGATGTTCCTGCTCTTCTTCTTCCTCGACACATTCGAGATCATCTTCATCACG
>CANJEJ010000224.1 GCA_947473325.1 Alphaproteobacteria bacterium
CCCGACGAAGCGGCGGTGGAAGAAACCTTCCTCAACAAGAATGCGGGCAGCAGCCTGAAACTGGGCCATGCGCGCGGCGTCGTCATGCTGGTGCCGGCGCTGCGCGGCGTGCCGGTGGCGGAATACGCGGCGAAGGACGTGAAGAAGTCGCTGGTCGGATCCGGCGCGGCGGACAAGGCGCAAGTGAAGCTGATGGTGGCGCATCTGCTGCCGGGCTGCGCCGTGGACAGCGAAGATGCCGCCGATGCGCTCGCCGTCGCCATCTGCCACGGCCATGCCTCGCAGGTCAGCCGCGCCTGGGCCGGCGCCCGCGTCACCGCAGGGGCGATGCGATGATCGCCAAGCTGCGCGGCACGGTCGACGCCATCGGCGAGGCGCATGTCGTGGTCGACGTGAACGGCGTCGGCTATCTCGTCTTCTGCGGTGCCCGCACGCTGCGCGAGCTGCCGCCGGTGGGCGCGCCGGTGACGTTGCTGATCGACACGCATGTGCGCGAAGACCACATCCATCTCTACGGCTTCTCCGATTCGCTGGAGCGCGAATGGTTCCGCCTGCTCCTAACGGTGCAGGGCGTCGGCGCCAAGGTGGCGCTTGCCATCCTGTCGGTGCTGACGCCAGGGGCGCTCGCCGAGGCGGTCGCGGCGCAGGACAAGGGGCCGGTGACGCGCGCGAGCGGTGTCGGGCCGAAGCTTGCCCAGCGTGTCGTGCTCGAACTCAAGGACAAGGTGCCGGCGCTGCTCGATATTGTCAGCTCCGGTGCGCAAGCCGGTGATGCGCCGACACGCACCGCCGCGGGCCTGATGTCGGGCGCCGCGTCCGATGCCGTCTCCGCGCTGGTCAACCTCGGCTATCCGCGCGTCGAAGCCTTTTCGGCGGTTGCCGCCGTCAACAAGGCGAAGGCCGGGCAGGGCGTGCAGGACCTCATCCGCGGCGCGCTGCGTGAACTCGCGCAGATCAAGGAAGCGTCCTGATGGCAGCCGAGCCGCGCCTCGTCACGGCGGACCTCGCCGATGCCGATCTCGGCGAAAGCTCGATCCGGCCGCTCGCGCTCGATGAATTTATCGGCCAGCAGCAGGTGCGCCAGAACCTGCGCGTCTTCGTCGAAGCGGCGAAATCACGCGGCGAAGCGCTCGATCACGTTCTGCTGGTGGGGCCGCCGGGCCTTGGCAAGACGACACTGGCGCAGATCGTGGCGCGCGAACTGGGCGCCAACTTCCGCGCCACCGCCGGCCCCGTCATTGCGCGCGCCGGCGACCTCGCCGCGCTGCTTACCAACCTGCAGCAGGGTGACGTCCTCTTCATTGATGAAATCCATCGCCTGAGCCCGGCGGTGGAGGAAATCCTCTATCCGGCGATGGAGGATTTTCACCTCGACCTCATCATCGGCGAAGGCCCGGCGGCGCGCTCCGTCCGGATCGACCTGCCGCGCTTCACGCTGGTCGGCGCCACCACGCGCTCAGGGCTCCTGACCACACCCTTGCGCGAACGTTTCGGCATTCCGCTCCGCCTCAATTTCTACACCGCGAAGGAGCTGGAAGAGATCGTGCGCCGAGGGGCGCGCATCCTGAAGATATCCATGACGCCCGATGGCGCGGCCGAAGTGGCCCGCCGCTCGCGTGGCACGCCGCGCATCGCCGGGCGCCTCCTGCGCCGCGTGCGCGACTTCGCCGCCGTGGCGGGGGCAACGACCATTGATGCCGCTGCCGCCAACGCGGCGCTGGAGCGGCTCGATGTCGACCGCCGTGGCCTCGATGCGATGGACCGGCGTTACCTGCGCTGCATCGCCGACAACTATGGCGGCGGACCGGTCGGCGTCGAGACGCTGGCGGCGGCGCTGTCCGAACCGCGCGATGCGCTGGAAGAGATCGTCGAGCCGTTCCTGATCCAGGAGGGGCTGCTGCAGCGTACGCCGCGCGGCCGCATGCTGGCGCGCGGGGCGTACCAGCACCTCGGCCTCGACGTGCCGGGAACGATCCCGGCGCAATTGTCGTTTCCAGACGAGCCGGAGTCCGACGATGCGTGACCCGGCGCGTCTGACGGTCTCGTCCGGGCGGCTGGATGGCGGCATCCACCGCCTGCCGATCCGCGTTTATTACGAAGATACGGACGCTGGCGGGATCGTCTTCTATGCCAACTACCTGCGCTACACCGAACGGGCCCGAACCGACATGCTGCGGCTGATCGGCATCACCCAGTCGCGCCTCGCCGAAGACGACGGCCTTATTTTCGCCGTGCGCCGGTGCGAAATCGACTACCGGGCCCCGGCGCGCCTCGATGACGAACTCGAGGTGCGGTCGCGACTCACCCATGTCGGCGGCGCCAGCATCGAGGCGGCGCAAAGCATTTTCCGCGACGACGAACGGCTGGTCGACAGTTCGCTCGCCATCGCCTGTATCGGACGGGACGGGCGGCCACGCCGCCTGCCACCGCCCATTCGGACGGCACTTGCGGCGTGCGTCACGCCGTCCGGCGCCTAACAAGAGGACGTTTCCGTAGATGGATCAAACAGTCAACGCGGCGCAGCTAGCCGGGTCGGTGTCGGCGGATCACCTGTCGATCATCGCCCTGATCTTGCGCGCCGACATCATCGTCAAGATCGTCATGCTCATCCTGGTCGCCTCGTCGATCTGGTGCTGGGCGATCATCATCGACAAGTCCCGCCGGCTGCGCGCCGTCGCCCGCCAGGCGACGCAGTTCGAGGAAACCTTCTGGTCCGGTGGCTCGCTCGACGATCTCTACGACCGCATCGGCGCCAAGGCCGACCATCCCATGGCGGTGCTGTTCGCCTCGGCCATGCGCGAATGGCGGCGCTCCGACGCCAAGGGCCTGACGCGCGCCGGCCTGTCGGCCAGCGTGCGCGACCGGGTCGGCCAGGTCATGCGCCTCAACATCAGCCGCGAGATGGACGGGCTTGAACGCTATCTCGGCGTGCTCGCCACGGTGGGCTCCACCGCGCCCTTCATCGGCCTGCTCGGCACGGTGTGGGGCATCATGAACAGCTTCCAGGCCATCGCGGCGAGCAAGAACACGAGCCTCGCCGTCGTCGCCCCCGGCATCGCCGAGGCGCTGTTCGCCACCGCGCTCGGCCTCGTCGCCGCCATTCCCGCAGTCGTCGCCTACAACAAGTTCTCGACCGACCTTGGCCGCTTCGGCAACCGGCTCGAGGGCTTCTCGAGCGAGTTCACCGCCATCCTGTCCCGCCAGCTCGACGAGCGGGGTCATTAAATGGCCGCATTTCTCAACCAGCGTACGGAAGGCGAAGGCGGCAAGCGGTCCTACCGCCGGATGGCGGAGATCAACGTCACCCCCTTCGTCGACGTGATGCTGGTGCTGCTGATCGTGTTCATGGTCACGGCCCCGCTGCTCACGGTTGGCGTCAACGTCGACCTGCCGCAAGCGCAGGCACCGTCGCTGCAGGGCCAGGACGAGCCATTGGCCGTCTCGGTTCGCGCCGACGGTGAAATCTATTTGCAGGACACGCGCGTGACGATCGAAGAGCTGGCGCCGCGCCTGCGCGCCATTACCCAGAACAAGCCGGACACGCGCGTTTTCGTGCGCGGTGACCAGGCCATTGCCTATGGCCGGGTGATGGAGGTGATGGGCACGCTCAACCAGGCCGGCTTCTCGCGCGTGGCGCTGGTGACGCAGCAGCCGGGAACAGCCGCCGCGCCCACCCGTCCGCCGGCACCGCGGCGCTAGGACGAAGGCATGCGCGGCTCCGTCACAGCATCGGCAGCTCTTCACCTCGTCGTGATCGCCGCGGCCTGGGTCGGCATGCCGCAGCTGTTCGAGAAGAAGGAGATCGAGGAGTCGCCGATCATCGTCGAACTCGTGACCGTGGCCGATGTGACGACCGGCCGGCCGCAACCGCCCAAGGTCGCGGAAGCCAAGCCCGAGGCACCGCCACCACCGCCCCCACCCCCGACTCCTCCCCCCCCACCACCGCCACCGCCGCCGCCACCACCCCCGCCGCCGCCCGAGCCGCCGAAGGCCGAGGCGCCGCCGCCACCGGCCCAGGTTGCGGCACTGCCCGAACCGACGCCGATGCCGAAGCCCGAGCCGCCAAAGCCGGAACCGGTGCCCGAGCCGATCAAGGTGGAAAAGAAGCCTGATCCGCCGAAACCGGCCGAGGTGAAGCCGGAACCGCCGAAGCCCGAGCCGCCGAAGCCGATCGCGCGCCCGGCGGTGAAGCCGGCACCGCCGCAGCCGCCCAAGCCCGAGCCGCCGAAGACGGTGGAAGCGCCGAAGGTGGAGCCGAAGAAGAGCGAATTCGACCCGACGCGCATCGCCGCGCTGCTCGACAAGACGCGCCGGCCCGAGCCCGCCGACCAGCGGCCGCCCGATCCGGCGGCGCGCCCGGCGCCGGCCGTACCGGCGGCGCCGACCAACCAGTCGAACCTGACCACAGTCGGGCCGTTGACGATGAGTGAGTTGGATGCGGTCCGGAAACAGATTCAGGACAACTGGAGCATCCCGGCCGGTGCGCGTGATGCGCGCGATATGGTTGTGCGCATCAAGTTCTCCTTGAACCAGGATGGTTCGCTGCGCGGCGTGCCGGAAATCGTCGATCGTTCGCGCATGGGCGACGAAGCCTACCGGGTGATGGCGGAGAGCGCTGTCCGGGCGGTGCGTTTATCCTCTCCTCTGAAATTCCTGCCACCGGACAAGTATGACCGGTGGCGTGAAATAGAACTGACCTTCAACCCCAGGGACATGCTCGGCTGATGATGGCAATGGCAGAACGACATTCCGTGCGGCGCTCGGCGTTCGCGTTGGTACATGTTTTCGCGGCGCTGGCAGTTCTGACTGTCGCGGCCGTCATGGCGGCGCCGGCGCAAGCCGCGCTCGAAATCGACATCACGCGCGGCAACGTGAAGCCGATGCCGATCGCGATCACCAAGTTCAACGGGGAAAGCGCGCGCGGCACCCAGGTGGGCGGCGACATCGCCGACGTGATCTCGAAGAACCTCGAACGGTCCGGGCTGTTCCAGCCGCTGGCGGAACGCTCCTTCATCGAAGACCCGAAGGGTATCACCGGCCGCCCGCGCTTTGGCGACTGGCGCTTGATCAACGCGCAGGCGCTGGTGACGGGCCGCGTCGTCGAGGAGCCCGACGGCCGCGTGCGCGCCGAATTCCGCCTGTGGGATGTCTACGGCGAAGCGCAGATCGAAGGCGTGTCGCTGGTCGCCGCGCCGACCGCGTGGCGCCGCATCGCGCACAAGATTTCCGATGCGATCTACAAGCGCCTGACCGGCGAAGACGGCTATTTCGACACCCGCATTGTCTACATTTCGGAAACCGGTCCCGCCGACAAGCGCATCAAGCGTCTTGCGCTGATGGACCAGGACGGCCAGGAGCATCGCTTCCTCACCAACGGCAACGATCTCGTGCTGACGCCGCGCTTCTCGCCGAGCCGGCAGGAGATCACCTACCTCGCCTATGTGAACCGGCGGCCGCGCGTGTACCTCTACAACATCGACACCGGACAGCAGGAAGTGCTCGGCGATTTCCCCGGCATGACCTTTTCCCCGCGCTTCTCGCCCGACGGCAACCAGGTGATCATGAGTCTCGCCGATGACGGCAACTCGGATGTCTATGCGATGGATATCCGCACCCGCCGCGTGCAGCGCCTGACCAACAACCCGGCGATCGACACCTCGCCGTCCTTCTCGCCCGACGGCACCCGTGTCACCTTCAACTCCGACCGCAGCGGCACGCAGCAGATCTATGTGATGAACGCCGATGGCGGCGACCAGA
>CANJEJ010000225.1 GCA_947473325.1 Alphaproteobacteria bacterium
GTTCGAGTGGGCGGCAGGACGGCAATATTCGGCCAATCCGACCACAGCGCTGGCACGCCGCATCGGCGCAACCGTGGCGCAGCTGCACATTGCCGGCCGCGGCTTCAGGCCACGCAGCGCCCGCCCGCTCGACTTCGCCGATGTGCAGATTCGCAGCAAGTTTCCCATGCTGGACCGGCGGCTCGACGAACGGCCTGAGGACCGTGCCTTCTATCGCGAGGCAAGCGAGGCAATCGCGGCCGGACTGAAGGACGTCTATGCCCAGGGCGTGGCCTGTGGACCGATCCATGGCGATGTCCATGCCAAGAATATCTTTGTCACCGATGACGGCAATTTCGCCTTGCTGGACTTCGACACCTGCGGCGAGGCGCATCTCATGCATGATGCGATGAGCTTCATCTGGGCCAATGACTATCTGTCGCTGAACCCGGCCAATGCCGGGCTGACGCCCGATCTGGGCGTTGCCTTCCTGGCGGGCTATGAAGAGGTTCGGCCCCTCGATGCCTTTGAACGCGGCTGCCTGCCGTTGTTCACGGCCTCGAAGGAATTCAGCTACATGTGCATCATCTCCGACATCGTGAACCGGGTCGGCTATGGGACATTCCAGCCCGAACTGTTTGACTGGTTCGCACAGTCGGTCCGGCGCCACGTCAAGGCGGCGAAGTTGCTGTGACAGGACTGTCTGAACCTTGCTGGCGGAGGCGATTGTGAAGAAAGGTTACGTCGACACCAAATTCGGCCAGCTCCATTATCGGCCTGACGGCGACTCCGGACCGTTCCTTTTCCTCGTCCACATGACGCCGCTGTCGTCGCGGCAGTGCGAGCCATGCCTGCCATATCTCGGCAAGGCCACCCGCGCCTATGCCTTCGACAATCCGGGCTACGGCAATTCCGATCCGCCAGCGGGGCCGCTGTCGATTGGTGGCTATGCCGAACGGTTGCTGGAAGCGATCCGCCAGGTGACGCCGGGAAAGTTCGCCATTGGTGGCTTTGGCACCGGCGCTGCCATCGCGCTGGACATCGAACGGCGGGCCAAGGGCAGCGTCAGCCATATCTTCCTGTGCGGCACCCCGCTCTATAACCCGGAGCAGTTGCGCGAGAAGTCCGCGCTGGTCGGTGCACCGCAGCTCAGCACCGATGGCAGCCATCTCATGAAGGCGTGGGCCGAACGGCAGATTCATTGGGGCGCCGATCTCGATCCGGCGCTGCTCAACAGGCTGACCGCTGACGTGGCCAACGTGTACGAGCGTTATCATTGGGGCTTGCTCGCGGTGGAAGAGTTTGTCTCTTCGGGTGAGACGGAACGCCTGCATGACCAACTGTCCTGCCCAGCCCTGTTCCTGTCGTCGGACACCAAGGTCGCCGCGTCCAACAAGGCGGCTTCGCTGCGCGTGCCCGGCAGCACGTTCGAGATCGTGCCAGAGTCGCGCGAACCACTCAGCGTCATGGCACCGAAAGGATTTTCGCGCAGCCTGCTCGCCTTCATGCAGGGGCCCGGCGCGTGACTTCGCCTTCCGTGCAAGGGGAGAAGCGCCTGTTTCCGGTGGCGCATTCCCTGCTTCATCCCGTGGCGCTCGCCGAAGAGGTAAGGCGGCGCTATGGGCTGCGGGGTGATGTCGCCTGCGCCCTGGTCAGCCGGGGCATCAACGATATCTACGCCATCCAGACCGAAACGAGTCGCTACGCGCTGCGTGTCGCGGGCGCCAACTCACGCACGCCGGCTGCACGGGTTTATGAATTCGACCTGGTGACGTTTCTGGAGCGCGCCGGCATCCCGGTGGCAGGGCCGGTGCCCGACCGGAACGGGGCGCTTTACTTTGCCGTCGAGGCACCGGAAGGCTCCCGTACGATCAGCCTGCAACGCTGGGTGTCGGGCAAGCTCCTTTCCGCCGTGTTGACCGAAGATGCCGCTTATCGCTGTGGCCTTGTCGTTGGTGACGCGCATGCCGCATTGCGATCCTTCCGCCCGGCGCAGCCCCATCCCGGCTGGAACATGACGGGCGTGCGTGACCGGTTGCCTTTCCTGCTCCAGATGGTGCGCAACAACGGCGGCGATGTCGCCTTCTACCAGAGGCTCGTGGCCAGCGTCATGGCCGCCATGGCAGTAGTCGACGGCATGCCGCTACCACGCGGTGACCTTCATGGCGACGTCCATATAGACAACGCGATGATCGAAGCGGATGGCACGGTGGTGTTGCTCGACTTCGACAATTGCGGCGAGGACATCCTGGTGAAGGAACTCGTCAACTTCGCCTGGCGCAATCGCTACCTAGGCCACCCCGAGGCGATCAATGCGGCCTTCATCGCCGGCTATGACAGCCGCAGGCCGCTCACGGCGCAGGAGAGGGAACAGCTGCCTCTCCTCATTGTCGCGCGCGATCTGTTCATCTTCAGCGCCTATGCGCGCAATGTGCAACGCGACGGCTTCATCGGCGCCATGGCGCACAGCTATGAGCGGCACGATGCGCTGACGCGCAAGCACGCGGCTGCCGCCGGCGTCGTCTAGTCTTCGAATGTGGAGAAAGGAAGGGGCGGCCTTGCGGCCACCCCCAAGGCCCATCGGCTAGTTCAGGCCGATACCGGCGTAGTAGATCTTCGTGAAGGCCTGCTTGAAGCCCGTCACCCGCGACGAATGCGCCATCAGGCGCGGCATCGAAACCGCGAGCGCGAGCGCATTGTTGTCGTGGTTGAGCTGCATCAGGGTCTGCAGGATCGCCTTGCGCTTGTCCGAATCGAACTCGTTGGCGGCAAGGTCCAGCAGCTTGGCTTCGGCCTCGTCGCAATAATGGATAGCAGCTTCCGGCCGCTTCTTGCACGACGAGTACTTGCCGAGCGCGGCCGAGGCATCCATTTCCGGGTTCAGGGCATGGCCGCCGCCGAAGGCGATGAAGCCGTTGTCGATGAACGTGCCAGTGATGAAGTGCTTCAGCCATTCGGCCAGGTTGACGCCGACCACTTCGCTGTCGACGCCGGCCTGGCGGAAGCCGTCGATGCTGCGCTCATAGATCAGGCGGGCAAGCGGGTCCTGCGTCAGGATTGGCACCTTCATCTTGAAGCCGTTGGGATAGCCGGCTTCGACCATTAGCTTCTTTGCCTCCGCCGGATCGTGACGGTATTTCGGAACATTCGGGTTGTAGCCGAAGGTGCCGGTCGTGGCCGCCTGATTGCCATGCGCGGCCAGGCCTTCTGTCAGGTCGCGGATGATGCCGTCGCGGTCGATGCTCAGGTTGAAGGCGGCGCGGACGCGTTTGTCCGCAAAGGGCGTGGTCTTGCCCTTGCCGTCCGTCTGCCCGGACGAGATCGGTGTGATGCCGGTGACGTTCGATGCCGGTGACACGTCGAGCTTGGCGCCGGCATTGCGCAGCACCTTCGCATCGTCGAGCGACGGCGCCACGTCGATATGGATCTGGTTGCTGATCAGCGCGTCGCGCCGCGCCGCCGCCTCGGGCAGTTCTTCGATGATGACGACGTCGACCTTAGGCTTGCCGCCGAAGTAGCTCGGGAACTGGACCAGCCGGGCATTGTTGCTCGACCAGGCACCCAGCGCGAAGGGACCGGTGCCGACCGGCTTCTCACGCACGCCATCGGCGCCGATCTCGGCGAAATGCTGCGGCTCGGGAATGTCGAAGTTGGACAGCAGCGTGGGCAAAATGGCGTTGCCCGCCTTGGTCGTGATCTCGAAGGTGCGGTCGTCGATGACATTGACCTTGTCGATGCCGGCCGCGTTGGCAGCGGCACCGCGTACGGTCTTGCGGCCGTCTTCCGTTGCGAGATAGGCAAACATGTCGACAATGGCGCGCGAGGTCAGCGGCTTGCCATTATGGAACTGCACATTCGGTTTCAGTGTGATGCGCCAGGTGGTCGGATTGATATTGCGCCAGGATTCGGCGAGCAGTGGTGTCGGCGTGCCGGTCGTGTCGACATCGACGAGCGCGTCATACAGCGCAGCCCAGACGTAGATATGCGGGAAGCCGCTGCCGACATAAGGGTTGCCCTTAGCCTTGGACAGCTCGCCCACGCCGACGCGCAGAACCTTCTCCTGCGCAAATGACGGCTGCGCCAGCGCAAGGCCACCCGCGGCGAGCGCGCAGCCCAGCGCGAATGATTGATAGCCTCGCATCAGACCTGTTCGGCGATGTGCCATGCATTCCTCCCGCGCGGTTGTCGCGCTCTGTTCTACGTGATTGCCCTGGCAAAACTTACGCCCGTCGTCGGGGCGCGCAAAGAATGATTAGGCCAAGCTGATCTTGGTCACAGGGCTAGGGCGAATTTCTTCGCGATTTGTCTGACTTTCCATGCGCTAGCGCTTCTAGGTCATCGCGCTTGATCCTCTTGTCCTGTGCTCGCTTTACATGATTCCGGCACGCGCGTAGCTTCGCCTGGCAAGAGACGAAGCTGAATTTCACGCCGCTGGAGCGAGCACCATGAAGGAACCTTTCCGCCACGCGATGATGCCGGTGGCCGACCATGACGAGCGCGCGCGCGAGCAGATCGTTGCGAGCTTCAAGATCCACATGGAAGACAATTTCTATCCGGCGAACGGCGCCGTGTATGACCAGAAGGTCAAGCCGGCCTTCGCCCGCAAGAACGGGCGCGAGCCGAAGAGCCGCCATGAAGTCCGCAAGGCGATGAGCAGCGAGCCGTACTACCAGATGTGGTCGGCGATCGCTCGCAACCTGCAGGAACAGCTCTGGGACAATGTTGGTCAGTGTATCGAGCGCCAGCTGCCGGAGCTTATGGCGCGGGCCAAGGTCGGTCCCGGCAAGCATGGAAGCCTGACGCTGGATCCGGGTCTCGATATCCCGGGCTACAACGCCGACATCGACATTCACTGCATGCCGGGCGGCTACCACACCGAGCTGTGCGAGGGCGATGTCTATGCCGGCGCGCTCTATGACCGTGGTGGCTATTTCTACGCCCTGCCGCTGATGGGCGCGCAGGCGCATCTAGTTTCGGAGGGGACCTGGGCGGATTCGCCGATCAGCCGAGCCGGGACGAATGTGATCGCCTTCATACGGCAGGAATTCCCCGACCTGAAGCCGAAGCGCATCCTCGACATGGGTTGCACGGTGGGCGGCGCGACGACGGCCTATGTGCAGGCATTTCCGGACGCCGAGATCCATGCCATCGATCTCGCGGCCCCGCAGCTGCGTTATGGCCATGCCCGTGCAGAGGCGCTCGGCCTGCCGATTCATTTCTCGCAGCAGAATGCGGAAGGCACGACCTTTCCCGATGGGTATTTCGATCTCGTCGTCTCGCACGGCCTGTTCCACGAGACGTCGTTCAAGGCGTCGCGCAACATTTTTCGCGAGGCGCATCGCCTGCTGCGCATGGGCGGCGTCACCATGCATTCGGACCCACAGTTCTCGCAGGGCCTGACCGCGCATGACTCCTTCATGCATGACTGGGACACGCACTACAACAACGAGCCCTTCTGGGGCACGCTGCATGACCGCTCGCCGGCCGAATGGCTGTCGGCTGCCGGTTTCGATCCGGCGACGGTGCGCTCGGTGTGGACCAGGCGCCGGGCCGATGGACGCCCGGACTTCGTACCGGCCGGCGAGACGAGCCGCATCACTGGCGCACAGCTCTTCGGTGCGCGCAAGTAAAGCGGTCTTCAGGATACGAAGGCGAGGGCGCGGCAACCCGGTTGCCGCGCCCTTACTTTTTCAGCACGTCTCAACCGGCTTCGACAAAGGTCCAGTCATACCCGTCGGGCGCCCGGA
>CANJEJ010000226.1 GCA_947473325.1 Alphaproteobacteria bacterium
CACGATCGGTCCGGAGCCGACGCCACCGAGACCGCCCCCACGGCGCCGAAGAAAGAAGAAGATGAGGATGGCGACCACCGGCACGATCAGCCCATAGGGGCTACCCTCGCTCGACGCGGTCGACGACGGCCGCGGCGCGGGTGCGTCCTGTGGCGTGTAGCCGAGCGTGCGCAGGAGGCTTGCTGTGCCGGAGACGATACCCTGCTCGAAATTGCCGGACCGGAAGGCGGGCAGCAGGTCCCGCTCGATGATCACGTGGCTCAGCGCATCAGTCAGCGTGCCTTCCAGGCCATAGCCGACCTCGATGCGTACCGCGCGCTGGTTTGGCGCCACGATCAGCAGGACGCCGGTGTTCTTGCCTGCCTCGCCGATGCTCCAGTGACGACCCAACTGATAGCCGTAGTCCTCAATGTTCGTGTCCTGCAGCGAAGGCAGGGTGACGACTACGACCTGGGTGCGTTTCGCGGCCTCGAGTCCCGCCAACCACTGCGTCAGCCGTGTTTCAGTAGCTTCGGACAGCAGGTTCTCCTGATCCACAACGCGGCCCGTCAGCGCGGGAAATTTCAACTCGGCGGCATGGGCAGCGATGGAAAGGACCAGGCCGGCGGCGAGCGCCAGCACGAAGGCCTGCGCCCGCCGGGGCATGGTGCGCATCAGAACTGGACCCGCGGCGCGTTCTGGTTTGGCTCCGAAGTGGCGAAGGTCTGCTTCACCTGTGCGTCAGGGTAGATGATCTTGGCGATGATGCTGCCGGGGAAGGTGCGCAGGTTGGTGTTGTAGGCCTGCACCGCCAGGATGTAGTCGCGCCGCGCCACGGTGATGCGGTTCTCGGTGCCCTCCAGCTGCGACTGCAGGGACAGGAAATTCTGGTTCGACTTCAGGTCGGGATAGGCCTCGGACACCACGAGCAGGCGGGCGAGTGCGCTCGACAGCTGCGCCTGGTTCTCCTGGAACTGGCGGAAGGCTTCCGGATTCTTGGTGATGTTGGCGGGCAGCTGCATCTGCGTCGCCTTGGCGCGCGCCTCGATCACGCGGGTGAGCGTTTCCTGCTCCTGCCTGGCATAACCGCGCACCGTTTCCACCAGGTTGGGAATCAGGTCGGCGCGGCGCTGGTACTGGTTCTGCACCTCGGCCCAGGCGGCATTGGCCGCTTCGTCGAGCCGCGGCACGTCGTTGACGCCGCAGGCGCTGAGCAGCGCGGCGAAGCCGGACACCAGGGCCAGGCGAAGGCTGCGGCGGAACAAGGTCTGGCGCGCGGAAACGGGTGCGGTCAGGAGTGCTGCGGTCATGGCTCTTCCCTCTTGCCGTCCGCAGGAGGGACGCCGGTCAATAGATAGGTATGACGACGCCCTTGCGGTACTGCCGTCCGAAGAATATTGCGCTAGACGCCGTCCGTGTCGATGAAGGGTGCCACGACGCGCCAGCGGCCCAGAATGTCGATATTCCCCGGGGCGCCCTTCCCGAGCACCTCGTCCCTGCGGGCACGCACCTTGGCAATCTCGGGGTCGCCGCTGGTGGGAGTTGGGCTACCGCGGGTCAGGATCTTGCGCGCGCCCAGATACATCTCCCATTCGGCCAGCGGATGGGCACGACCGGCCGGACCTTCGAAATGGCGGATGAAATCCTCGCCGCTCATGCGTCCATAGAGGGGTGGGGTCATCGGGGTTCCGCCGCGGTGGAGGGTCTGTCCGAGCAAACGCGGCCGGTATCGCATGGTGCCCGGGCTGGGTGCTTGTTTGTGGTGGCGCAATCACCGCTTTGAGGGTTCTCATCCTCACAGGGACGGGCGGGTGTTAATCTGGTAGTGCATTATTTCCTCGGGAGACTTCAATGAACGCATCCGAAATCCTGCGCGGCTACGCGGCGCCCCTGAATCCAGGAGGCGATGCCTCTCTCTACGGGCCGCCGCCCTGGCACTTCCGCGGCCGCATGCTGACGCTGTTCCTGCGGGCCGATCCGCAGGCGATCGCAGCCCATGTCCCGGCGCCGCTTGCGCCCTACACCAAGCCCTACGTTCGCGTCAGCACCTACGAGATGGTCTGCGACTACGGGCTGGGCGCCGATTTCGCCGTGCGCCGGCCCGAGCTGGCCCATTTCTGCGAGACCGGCGTGTCGCTCTTCGTCGAACACGGCGGGTTGCTCGGCAACTACTGCGCTTTCATCTGGTGCGATGGCGATGCGGAGATTTCGGTCGGCCGGGAGATGTACGGCTGGCCGCAGATGCTGGGTAAAATGTGGCTGACACGGCCGCCGTACGGGCGCACCTGGCAGCCGGGCGACGAAATCGCCTCGCTGGTGAGCCGCGCCGGGCGCACTATCCTCGAGACCCTCGCCACCGTGGAGCGCGATGGCGATCTTGCGCTCGACCTGCCGCCGTTCCTCGACTTCTACACCATGACGGTCCTGCCGAGCCCCGAGCGCGCGGAAACCGAACGGCGCATCGTGCGCACCCGGATGCAGGAAGTGCGGCAAGACGGCATGTGGTCAGGCCGGGCGAGCGCAAAGTTCCACGCCCCCGAACTCGCCTGGCTGCGGGACGCCGAAGTGCTCGGCGCCCGCACCAACCTCGTATCCTGGGCCAAGCCCTACGGCACCGTGATTCACCGCGAGGTGAATCCGGTGCGTTGACGCGGAACGGCGCTGAACGCTTAAGTGGAAAATCGCGCCCAACAATGACCCCACCTCTGAAGTCTCGCAACCCATTGATCTTATTTGGAAATAGGCAAAATGAGAGGGGTCATCTTTCGCGCGAAACGTGACCCCAGCCAGTCGGCATATTTTGAGGCGTAATCAAGGAGTTATTCCGATTTTTTGATGGGGTCACGATTGGAGGCGATTTCACAATTTGGCGCATTTGACATATGGCCCTATTGGCAGGGGAGCGGTGTCGGCACCCGCAGAGAAGCCATGTGGTACTGGTCGCGCGGCGGGCTACTGCCAGCGATCAGTCTCGCAGCCAGATCGCCATCTTGGAGACCAGTCGGAGACCAAAAAGGTCTCAGGTATTGCCCTACTAGCGGCTAAGCCCTTGATAAGGCTGGTGCCGCGTGAGGGACTCGAACCCCCGACCCCCTGATTACAAATCAGGTGCTCTACCAACTGAGCTAACGCGGCCCCGTTTCGCGCGCGCACCATAGGCGATTTCGCGCGCGTCGTCTTACCACTTTAGGCGGCCGTACCGAAGCCGCGCTCGCTCGGCGCCCGCGTCGGCGTGCTCGCATCTTCCGGCCGGTATTCGCCGAGATCGAACCAGAAGGTGGTGCCCCGGCCGGCTTCGGATTCGAAGCCGATGCGGCCCTGGTGTTTTTCCACCAGGACCTTGCAGATGGCAAGGCCAAGGCCCGTGCCGCCCTGGCGCGGGCGGTCGCCGTTCGGTCCCTGGGTGAACTTCTCGAAGATCTGGCTGCGGAACTCGTCCGGAATGCCCTGGCCGAAGTCGCGCACGGAGAAGCGCACCCAGCCGTCGGCCAGGCGCCGCGCCGCAATCTCGATACGGCCGCGCAGCGGCGAGAACTTGATTGCGTTCGACATCAGGTTGGCGAAGACCTGCATCAGCTGGTCGATGCCGCCCAGCACGCGGGCGTCGAGCTCGCTCTCGACGATTTCCATGCTGATGCCGAAGCGTTCGGCGAAGCCGCGGTTCGCCTCCACCGCCATTTCGACAAGCTGCCAGGACTGGATGGGGAAGAACTCGATCTCCATCTTGCCCGACTCGATCTTCTCGATGTCGAGGATGTCGTTGATCAACCGCACCAGCCGGTCGCTGTTGTTGGCGGCGATCTGGATCAGATTGGCGGCTTCCGGCGGAATACGCCCCGCCATGCCTGCGTTGATCAGGCCGAGCGAGCCTGAGATCGACGTCAACGGTGTGCGCAGCTCATGGCTGACCGTGGAGATGAAGTCGTTCTTCATGTCCTCGATCGACTTGCGCTCGGAAATGTCGACCACGGTCAGCTGCACCGCGGCGCGCCCTTCCCAGTTGACGCGTGTCGCCAGTGTCTCGACCCAGAACGAGGTGCCGTCGCGGCGCAGCGCGCGCCGCTCGAACTGGGTGTCGGCAATCTCGTTGCGCATGCGGCGCGCGACATTCTGCTCGATCACAACCCGTTCCTCCGGCGCGAACAGCACGAGCAGGGAATCGAGCGCCAGAACCTCGTCGGGCGATTCGAAGCCGAAGGTGCGGGCAAAGGCCGGGTTGGCGAAAATCGGATGCAGGTTGCGGTGGATGCAGACGCCCTGCAGCGAACCGTTCACCAGCGTACGAAACTGTGTGTCGCGGCGGGCAAGCTCGTCCTCGGCCTGGCCGAGTTGCTGCAAGCCCTTCAGCAGCACAAGGGCAAACGGGATGGTGATGAACAGCGGAAAGAGCCAGGGAAGAGCACCGCCGAAGGGACGTTGTGCCAGGTCGATATTGCGTGTGGCGTAGAGGATTTCGACGGTGACGTTTGTGATCAGCCAGACCACGCCCGTGATCATCAGCGCCGTCAGCCAGGGTCCATAGCGCCTGACAAGGTAAAGGGCGCCCCGTAGGAGCGCCGCGTGATGAACGACCCGCGCCGACACGGCCTCAGTCCTTCCTGTGCCGAGCGAATTCGTAAAGGGCGATGGCGGCGGCGTTGGAGACATTCAGGCTGTCGATGCCCGCTTCGGCCGCAGCCGCCGCCACCGGCAGCCGGACCAGCAGGTCGCAGCCTTCCAACGTCAGGCGGCGGGCGCCATCGCCTTCGGCGCCCAGCACCAGCACGGCGGCGTCGGGCAGCTTGATGTCGCCCAGCAGGTCCTTGGCCTCACCGTCGAGACCGACCACCCAGTAGCCCTTGTCCTTGAGGTCGGCGAGCGCGCGGGACAGGTTGCCCACGCGCACCAGCGGAACGGCGTCGAGGGCGCCGGAGGCCGATTTGGCCAGCACCCCGGTTTCGGGCGGCGAATGTCGGTCGGTGGCGAGAACGGCATCGGCGCCGAACACAGCCGCCGAGCGCAGGATGGCGCCCACATTGTGCGGATCGGTCACGCGGTCGAGCGCCAGCACGATGCGGCGCTCGCCGGGGGCGGCGGCGGGGATGTCGTCCACGGTCTGGGGGGTGAGGGGACGGACGCGGGCGGCGATGCCCTGGTGGACGGCGCCCTTCGGCACGACATTGTCTATGGAGTCGCGCCCGGCGCGTTCCGGCTGCAGGGGCGGGGCAAACTCGATCCGCGCATCGAGCAGGGCTTCCAGTTGCGCCCCGTTCTGCTCCATGCAGCCTTCGGTTGTGAGCAGGCGGGTGATCTTGCGCTCGCGGTTGCGCAGGGCGGCCGTGACCACATGCAGCCCGTATAGCCAGTGCTCACCTCCTCCTGCTTCGGTGGAACGGCGGTTTTCGGGGGCGTTCTGCTGCATTGCAGCATCGCGCGGCGCGGGTGGTCGGGAGTGCTTGCGTCGGGTCATGGGGGTCATTATATTGCGCCGCCACGACAAAAGAATGGGTCAGCCTGCCGGTCACCGTCGTTTTTTTCGGTGAGTGACCTCAGGCTGTTTTGTTCTTTTGTTTATTGACTTTAGTCGGTTCAACACCATAGTGCGGGCCCTTCGATCGAGGAGCTGTTTCGCTGGTTCTGGAGGGGTGCCCGAGTGGCTAAAGGGGACGGACTGTAAATCCGTTGGCTACGCCTACGTTGGTTCGAATCCAACCCCCTCCACCAAAC
>CANJEJ010000227.1 GCA_947473325.1 Alphaproteobacteria bacterium
AGGCCGGGAGCCGCGTCATGAACCTGCTCCCCATTTACTACCGCACCCAGTTCACCGGCCTCCTGCGCTCGCCGGCCTTCGTCGCTGCCGTGGTGGCGCTGCCCTCGCTGATCTTCCTCTTCGTCTCGGGCACGGCGCGCGGCGACAACAATGCGATCTTCGCGTCCTTCACCGTCTTCGCGGCGCTGTCGGTCGCCTTCTTCCAGTTCGGCGTCGGCATCGCCCAGGACCGCGACACGCCGTGGGAACGCTATCGCCGCGTTCTGCCCGCCTCGGCGCTCATGCCCTTCGCCGCCAACGTGCTGGTGGCGCTGACCTTCGCCGCCATTTCGGTCGGCCTGCTCGCCATCGTGGCGAGCTTCACCCTGCCGCTGACCATCAGCTGGTGGAACGCCGCGCGCCTCGCGCTGGCGCTGGTCGGCGGCGCGATCCCGATGGCGCTGCTCGGCATCGCCATCGGCTACTGGGTGTCGGCGCGCGCCGCGCTCGCGGTCGCCAACGTGCTCTACCTCGCGCTGTCCTTCGGCGGCGGCATCTTCGTGCCGCCGCGCGCGCTGCCCGCCTGGCTCGACGCATTCTCGACTTGGCTGCCGACGCGGCGCATCGTCGAACTCGCCTGGGCCGCCGTGGCGGGCCGCCCGCTGCAGATGGAGCACTGGGGACTGCTCGCCGCCTATGCCCTGCTCTTCGCCGGCCTCGCGCTGTGGGGCTACCGGCGAGACGAAGGCAACCGCTACAGCTAGACTGCGGCCTCCAGTCTTTCCGGGGGTTCGCATGTCCTTCGCCGTCACCGTCCTCTACGGCTCCTACCGCCGCGACCGCCAGGGCATCCGCGCCGTCCGCTTCATTGAAGAACAACTGCGCGCCCGCGGCCACACACCGACGCTGCTCGACGCCATGGCGCTGGACCTGCCGCTGCTCGACCGCATGTACAAGGAGCACCCGAAGAGCAGCGCGCCGCCGGTGCTGGAGAAGATGGCCGAGACCATCCGCGCCGCCGACGGCTTCGTCGTCGTGACCGGCGAATACAACCAGGGCATCCCGCCCGGTCTGAAGAACATGCTCGACCATTTCCTCGAGGAATGGTTCTGGCGCCCCTCGGCCATCGTCAGCTATTCGCAAGGGTCCTTCGCCGGCGTGCGCGCCGCCATCCTGCTGCGCATCACGCTCGCGGAACTCGGCACACCCGCCATCTCATCCACCCTGCCGGTGCCGCAGGTGCAGAAGGCCTTCGATGAACAGGGCAAGCCCGCGGACCCCGAGGCCTGGGCGCGGCGCAGCAGGAAGTTCCTCGACGAATTCGAGTGGCACATGGCCGCGCTGAAGGCGCAGCGGGAAAAGGGCGTGCCCTACTGAGGAGGCGGATCGGCCTTGGCGAAATGCGCCATCTGGTCGGCGTGGGCCTTCTGGAACGCCGGCCGCGCCGTGGCGCGGGCGATATCGGCGCGGGCCGCGGGGAAATCCGCGAGCCCGCCGAAGCGATCGACCAGGCGCAGCACGTCCACCATGAGAATGTCGGCGACCGAGAAGCTGCCGGCCAGCCAACCGCCTTTTGCCAGAACCGGCTCCAGATTTCTCAGCCTGTGGACTTTCAGGAAATCGTCGAAAAGCTTCCAGCGCGCGCTGCTGGTGTCGCCAGAGAAATGGAAGAGCGACCAGGGCAGGCTCGCCATCTCGACCGAGTTGAGCGCGGCGAAGATCCATTCCTTCGCATCGCTGCGGGCGCGCGGGTCGGCCGGCAGCAGTGCTGTGCTGCGTTCACCGAGGTGTAGCAGTATCGCCCCGCTCTCGAAGATCGACAGGTCGCCATCGGTCAGCCAGGGTACCTGGCCGAAAGGTTGGTGCGCGAAATGGTCGGCACCCCGCCCGCGAAACGGCACGCTGGCGACGCGGTAGGGCAAACCCGCCTCTTCCAGCGCCCAGCGGATGCGCAGGTCGCGCACATAGCCGCGCGGGCTTTCGGGAACCCAGTCGAAGGTGGAGAGAACCAGATCGCCCATGCCTATCTCATTCTGTTGAAGCCGCACCATCCTACGTCTGGTGCCGGATCAGGGCGAGGCGGAGCAACATCGTCCCCTGCCCCTTGGGGGGAGGGAGAAGTTCGCCCCCCCTTGCACGCCCGCATCCCAATGCTAGGTTTGTCTCTTCAACCCTGGACCGGATGACCCATGACCGCACCCCGCACCCTTGTCGAGAAAATCTGGGCGGACCACGAGATCCGCGATTTCGGCAACGGCTATTCGCTGCTCCATGTTGACCGCAACGTCATGCATGACCTGCTCGGCGCGCTGGTGTTCGAACCGCTCGACCGCATGGGCCGCAAGCTGCCCTTCCCCAACCAGCACCTCATCTCGATGGACCATGGCGTCGACACCGACCCGGGCCGCGGCGACGAGACCAAGATTCCCGGCGGCAAGGAAGGCGTGCAGGGCCTGCGCCGCAAGGGCAAGGAATATGGCATCGAGAATTACGACATTGGCGACGTGCGCCAGGGCATCGTCCATGTCGTGGCGCCGGAGCAGGGCTTCGTCCTGCCGGGCCAGACTCTCGTCTGCGGCGATTCGCACACCACCACCATTGGCGGCATGGGCGCGCTGGCCTGGGGCCTTGGCCTGACGGAAATCGAGCATGTGCTGGCGACACAGACCGTCACGGTCGAGAAGCCGAAGCACATGCGCATCTGGTTCGACGGCAAGGTCAATCCCGGCGTCACGCCGAAGGACATGATCCTGCATGTCATCGGCAAGATCGGCGCCAAGGCGGGCAACGGCTATGCCGTGGAATATGCCGGGCCGGCGATCCGTTCCATGCCGGTCGAAGGGCGCCTCACCATCTGCAACATGGCGATCGAGATGGCGGTGCGCTTCGGCATCATCCAGGGCGACGAGGTAACCGCCGAATACCTGAAGGGCCGCCCCTTCGCGCCCAAGGGCGCGCTGTGGGACCAGGCCCTCGCCTATTGGCGCACATTGGGTTCGGATGATGGCGCGAAGTGGGACCGCGAGGTGCAGATCGACTGTTCCGCCATCACGCCGAGCATCACCTGGGGCACCAGCCCGCAGGACGTGGTCGCGGTTGATGGCCTCGTGCCCGACCCGGCCAAGGCCGAGAGCGCCGACCGCAGGGCCTATATCGAGCGCGCGCTGAAATATTCAGGCCTCGAGGGCGGCAAGCCGATCGCGGGCAACAAGATCGACGTCGCCTTCATCGGCTCCTGCACCAACGCCCGGCTGTCCGACCTGCGCCGCGCCGCCGCGATCCTGAAGGGCAAGAAGAAGGCTGCCCATGTCACGGCCTGGGTGGTGCCGGGATCGGGCCTTGTCAAGCGCGACGCCGAGGCCGAGGGCCTCGACCGGATCTTCAAGGACGCCGGCTTCGAGTGGCGTGAGCCCGGCTGCTCGATGTGCGTGGCGCTGGGCGGCGACAAGTTCCCGCCCGGCTCGCGCGCCATCTCGTCGACCAACCGCAACTTCGAGAACCGCCAGGGCCCCGGTGTGCGCACGCATCTCGCCAGCCCCGAAATGGTCGCCGCCGCCGCCATCGCCGGCGCGATCACCGACGTGCGCAAGGTGCTGTAGGGAGACCGCCATGGAAAAGTTCACAAAAGTCTCCGGCACCGCGATGCCGCTGTTGCGCGCCAACATCGACACCGACGCGATCCTGCCGTCGCGCTACCTCACCCGCACGACGGTGACGGGCAAGACCGGCTTCGGGCCCTATCTTTTCGCCGACTGGCGGTATGGCCCGGATGGCAAGGACAAGCCCGACTTCATCCTCAACACGCCGCCCTACCGCGATGCGAAGATCCTGCTCGCCGCCGACAATTTCGGCTGCGGCTCGTCGCGCGAACATGCGGTGTGGGCGCTGGTGGGCTATGGCATCCGCTGCGTCATCGCGCCGAGCTTCGGCGAGATCTTCTACAACAACAGCTTCAACAACGGGTTGCTGCCGCTGCCGTTGCCGCTCGCCCAGATCGAGGCGCTGGCCGCGCAGATCGAGAAGGGCACCGGCAAACGCCAGATGACGGTCGACCTCGATGCGCAAACCCTCACCGCGCCCGACGGGACGGTGACGAAGCTGACGGTCGACCCCGCCCGGCGCGACGCGCTGCTGAAGGGCCTCGATTCGATCGGCATCACCATGCAGGGCTGGGACGCGATCAGCGCCTGGCAGGCCAAGGACAAGGCCCGCCGGCCTTGGTCGTATCTGTAGGTCTTCCGCTACGCCCCCTGCTCGAACACCAGCACCGCGCCGCTCGCCAGCGACGGCAGCACGTAGAGGCGGTCGTTGGCATATTGGGCGGCGCCGGGGCCGAGCGCCTTGAGCGCGGCCATGCGGTCGCGCACGGCGAAGACGAGCGACATCGCGCCCTTGTCCGGAATCGACGCGGCCGGCACCGCCGGATAGCGCGCGGCGAAGATCTCGCGCGGCAGGAAGACGAGCGCGGCCTTCTTCTTGCCGCTCGCCACGATATGCACGCCTTCAAGGCCCGCCACGGTGAAGCTGCCGATGGCGGCTGCCATCGCCGCCGCATCGCCGGCGGGATCGGTGGAGATGATCTCGATGCGGCGGATATGCGTCGCGGTATTGGCGTGTTCCTGCAGCTCGGCAATCCACACCGCCTCGGGCGTCAGGTGCTCGCAGGCGAACAGGCGCACCCCGGCGGGCGTCACGTCGGCGGGCCAGCGCGCGATGCGGAAGCGCGCCTCGGTCGTGCTGCCGTCGTCGAGCGGCACCGGCCGGCTGAAGGAAAATGGCCCGGTCGCATCCTGCCCGGCGCCGCGCAGTTCCACCGCCGCGAGGCCGGCATCGTCGGTGCCGAGCGCAAGGCGCTCGATGCCGTCGCCGCGCGCGGCGAGGAAGGCGCGCGGAATGACGTTGCTGTCGGTCTCGCGCAGCACGGCAAGCAGCTCGACATAGTCGCCGTCGAGCACCACGGTGTGGTTGGCGGCGCCGACATGGGCGCTGTGCTCGCCCCGCGCCGACACCGTGAATCCGAGCCGCACCCAGGCATCGGCCGCAGCGCCCAGGTCCCGCACCATGATCACCGCATGGTCGAGGCCGGAAATATGCGCAAAGGCCATTACGGGATGGAGGCCAGGAAGGGATCGATGGCGCTGCGGGCCGCGGGCTCGGTCATCATCGGGCAATGGCCGCGGCCCGGTACCTCGGCGGTCTTCAGGTCGGGCTTGCGGCGCTGCATTTCCGCCACCGTTTCGGCATCGAGGATGTCGGAGACGGACCCGCGCACCGCGAGCACGGGAATCTTCAGCATGCCGTCGTAGAAGTGCCACCAGTCGGGCGGCCGCTTGCGCTCGCGGAAGACGCGGCCATACATCGGGTCCATGTTGGCCTTCACCTTGCCGTCCGTGTCGCGGAAATAGATGCGCCGGGCACGCAACAGCCATTCGGCCGGCGTGAAGTCGAAGCCCTTTTCCGCACGGTCCTTCAGGGCCTGCGCCGCGTCCTCGAACGAATCGAAGGTCATCGGCATGCCCATGTTGTCATGCAGGCGCTGGCGCCCCGCCGCGCCGATGACCGGGCCGACATCGTTCATCACCGCACCGGCCAGCGCCTCGGGCTTGTGGCCGGCGATGTGCATGGTGACGATGCCGCCGAGCGAGGTGCCCACCGTGATGACGCGCGGCAGGCCGAGCGCGCCGAGGAACTC